>JAFRNK010000014.1 GCA_017430225.1 Clostridia bacterium
GACCACATTGCGTTCTGCAGAGGAACAGCTTCAGTATGCAGAGCATTTTAAGGCACGCTTGAAAGGAGAAGAAGATGGGAGTATATGAAGAACTGACTGCGCGCGGACTGATTGCGCAGGTGACCGACGAGCAGGAGATCAGGGACCTGATCAACCGCGGAGGCGCGCGTTTTTATATCGGATTCGACCCGACGGCGGACTCGCTGCACGTGGGTCACTTTATGGCGCTGTGCCTGATGAAGCGCCTGCAGATGGCCGGCAACAAGCCGGTGGTGCTGCTGGGCGGCGGTACGGGCTACATCGGCGATCCCTCCGGGCGTACGGACATGCGCAGCATGATGACGCCGGAAACCATCGAGCACAATTGCGAGTGCTTCAAGAAGCAGATTTCCCGCTTCATCGAGTTCGGCGAGGACAAGGCCATCGCGGTGAACAACGCGGACTGGCTGCTCAAGCTGAATTACATCGACCTGCTCCGCGAAGTGGGCGCGCACTTCTCCGTCAACAACATGCTGCGCGCGGAATGCTACAAGCAGCGCATGGAGCGCGGCCTCAGCTTCCTGGAGTTCAACTACATGATCATGCAGAGCTATGATTTCTGGTACCTGCATGAGCACTACGGCTGCAACATGCAGTTCGGCGGCGACGACCAGTGGAGCAACATGCTGGGCGGCACCGAGCTGATCCGCAAGAAGACCGGCGACGACGCCTATGCCATGACCATCACCCTGCTGCTCAACTCCGAGGGCAAGAAGATGGGCAAGACCGCCAAGGGCGCGGTGTGGCTCGACCCGGCTAAGACCAGCCCGTACGATTTCTACCAGTACTGGCGCAATGTGGACGACGCGGACGTCATGAAGTGCATCCGCATGCTGACCTTCATCCCGCTCAATGAAATCGAAGAGATGGAAAAGTGGGACGGCTCCCGCATCAATGAAAAGAAGAAGATCCTCGCTTATGAGCTGACCAAGCTGGTGCACGGCGAGGAAGAAGCAAAAAAGGCTGAGGAGACCGCGGCGTCCCTGTTCTCCGGCCAGGGCAACGACGAAAACATGCCCAAGACCGTCCTGGCCGCGGACGAGGTTCCGGAAAACGGCTACAACATCGTCGACCTGCTGGCCCGCTGCAAGCTGTGCGCCAGCAAGTCCGACGCCCGCCGCCTCGTGCAGCAGGCCGGCGTGACCGTCAACGGCGAAAAGCCCACCGACGTGAACGCCGCTGTTTCCGTGGACGACCTGAAAGCCGGCGTGGTCATCCGCAAGGGCAAGAAGGTATTCCACAAGGTAGTGATCGGCTGATCCGGCGTTCGGTCTGAATATGGTTTTGATGGAGGATTTTTAAGTGGAAAAGGTTAAGCGCGGAGAGCGCCTGGCGGTGATGAGCAGGGTGCTCACGGCAACGCCGAACAAAATCTATACGCTGTCGTATTTCTGCGAGATGTTTTCCGCAGCGAAATCCACGATCAGTGAGGATACGGCCATTCTGGCGCGTACTTTCCGCACCTTCCGCATGGGCACGATCGAGACGGTGACCGGCGCGGGCGGCGGCGTGCGCTACCGGATGAGCGGCAACGTGGTCAACGCGCGGCCCTTCGTATCCAGCCTGTGCACCCGGCTGATGGACCGCGACCGCATCCTGCCGGGCGGCTATCTGTACCTGTCGGACATGCTGTCGGAGCCGGATACCGTCCGTACGCTGGGCGAACTGATCGCCGCGGAGTATTACGATACGCCCGCGGACTTTATCCTGACCATGGAAACGAAGGGCATTCCCGTCGCGCTGGAGACGGCCGCGGCGCTGCACCTGCCCCTGGTCATCGCGCGCCGTTCCATCAAGGTGTATGAGGGCGGCACCGTCAACATCAGCTATGTGTCCGGCAATGGGCATATCGAAATGATGTCCCTGCCCAAGCGCGCGGTCCAGCAGGGCCAGAACGCGCTGATCGTCGACGATTTCAAGCGCGGCGGCGGGACTGCCCGCGGCATGGTCTCCCTGATGGCGGAATTCGGCATCAAGGTGACCGGCGCGTGCTTCGTGCTGTCCGTACGCGGCTCCCAGCGCGTCGTGGACGACGAAAAGGCCGTCATGGTGCTGGATCCGATCATCGACAACCGTACGGCGACGATCCGTCCCGGGGCGTGGCTGAAATGAAGTTAGCGCGTTTCACCGTCCGGTATCGGACGATCCTGATCATCATATTTGCACTTGCAACCGGATGGGCGTTCCTGCATCTCGATGCGGCGCCCATCAATTATGATCTGACCAGTTACCTGAGCGAGAACACCGATACCAGCATCGGCCTCCGCCGGATGATGGCCGCCTTTGAGGAGACGTCCTCTTTCCGCGTCGCGCTGGGCGATTCGGACGACGGGAGCGTATCAGCGCTCGCGCAGGAGATCGGCAAACTCCCCGGCGTCATGAGCGCCGCCTTCGATCACGAGAAAAACGTCACGGAGGACGGAAAGGTCTGGCGCCTGATCGAGGTCATGACGACGGAAGCCGGCGCGGCGGAGGCCTATGACGCCGCGGAAGCGCTGCTTGCCGATACGCCGCACCTGAGCGCGGGCGGGGTCAAGGACGGCCGGATCATCGAAGGGACGATCTTCCGGGAGATGCCCGGCGTGATGATCGTAAGCTGCCTGATCGTCCTGCTGGTGCTGCTGGTCATGACCCACTCCTGGATCCAGCCTTTCCTGTTTTATATCATCATCGGCGAGTCCATTATCCTGAACATGGGCACCAACCTGGTGTTCCCGTCCATTTCGTTCATTACCTTCGCGGTGGCGGCGATTTTGCAGCTCGCGCTGGCGATGGACTATTCGATCATGCTGCTCAACGCCTATGACCGCGAACTCGCGAAGGACAGCGACGCGCCGTCGGCGATGGTAAAGGCCCTGGCGGCGACTTATATGCCGGTGCTCTCGTCCTCGCTGACCACGGTCGCGGGCATGCTCTCGCTGGTCACCATGTCTTTCACCATCGGGTACGATATCGGCATGGTGCTGGCCAAAGGCATCGTCATCAGCATGCTGACGGTCTTCTTCCTGATGCCGGGCCTGCTGGTCCTTCTGACGCCGCTGATGCGGAAGACCGCCCACAGCTTGCATCTCCGCCTGCGGGGGGACGGCATCGTCCGCCTGCTGCGCGGCAGCCGCGGCGGCGTGGCCGTCCTGCTGATCGTGCTGATCGCGGCCGGCGCGGCCGTCCAGTTCGGCAACACCTACACGTATACGGTGAGCAACTTCGACGCGGAATCGGCCAAACTCAACCGCCTCTTCGGCAACGCGAACCAGATCGCGCTCATCTATCCGGGGGACGAGTCTGACGAGGACTACGGCCGGGAGCGCGACCTGCTCGAACGGCTCTCGAAAATCGAAGCCAACGGGAAGCCGGTGCTGAAAGAGACGTTTGCGATGACGACAACCGGGGCCATGGCCGTGGAGATGTACGATGCGGCCAAAGTGGCGAAGCTGCTGAATATGGACGTTTTCAGCGTGAGCACCGCGTCCATGCTCGCGGGCATCCGCTATCCCGTCCGCGGCGACAAACTGATCGAAAAGGTGCTGGAGATGCGCGGCACGCTTTCCGCGTTCGCGGGGGAGGACCAGCTGGCCATGCTCGACCAGGTCGCGGACCTGCTCGGCACCGCGAAGCAGGCCTTCCGCCAGAACGGCGAGGGGCGGGCGGTCGTCACGCTGGACATCAACAGCACGGACCCTGCCCGCGGGCGGGTAATCGGCGAGATCAAGGCCGCTTTGCGGGACGTATACGGCGACGGCGGCGCGCTGACCGGCATGATGGTCGCCACGAACGATATCGCCGATTCCTTCGAGGGTGACGTACGGCGCGTAACCTTCCTGACCATCGGCGCGATCTTCCTGATCATCCTGTTCTCCTTCCGTTCGTTCCTGATCCCGGCCATGCTTGTATTGGTGATCCAGGGCGCGGTCTGGCTGAACATGGCGGTTTCCGGCCTGCTGGACGGGAGCATCTTCTTCATGTGCTACCTGATCTGCATGGCGCTGCAGATGGGCGCGACCATCGACTACGGCATCCTGCTGACCACGCATTACCGCGCGCTGCGCGCGGAACTGGAGCCCTGGGACGCCATGTCCGAAGCGCTGACCCGCAGCCTGCCCACGCTGATGACCTCCGGCCTCGCGCTGGTGATCGCCGGCTTTACGGTGGGCTGCATGTCGAGCGTGTTCTATATCTCGTCGATCGGCATCATGCTGGGCCGCGGCGCGCTGGCTTCCCTGGCGCTGGTCATCCTGCTGCTGCCGTGCCTGCTCGTGCGGGCGGACAGGTGGGTGAAGCCGCGGGGTTCCAAGTGAGCCAACAATGCTTCTGATACGTTTATGATACGGTTTTGATACGAAAATGATACGGCTTTGATCGTGTATTGATCCTTTACAGAGGAAAAAGACCGAGTTACAATATAAACATCTGAAAAAGCGTCTTGGACATCCGTCCGGGCGCTTTTTCTGATGCATGGAGGAATGTGGAATTGGATAGTGTTATGATCCCTCATCCGACCTCGCTGCGCTCGGCCACCTTCTCCCCTTCGGGGCGAAGGCTTTTGGCCTGCCGTATTCCTGAGTGTTTAAATCCGTCAGTGAGTTGATTCAATCAGGAGAAAAGACGACCGGAGGCCTTCCCCCGTCGCAAGAGGGGGGAAGGTGTCAGGCGTCAGCCTGACGGATGAGGGTTCATGTACATTCTTTTATTCCGCCTTCCAAATTATTTCAAAGGAGGTATGTTTAGCAAGTGTCAACACCCGAAGAAAAGTCTCCCCGCCCGTCCTGGTGGCCCTCATGGTTCACCGGGTCGAGCATCAACGAAACCGAGTTCTGCCAGGAGTTCCTCGAGGATTGGCCTCTGGAATACACGGAGAACGCGTTCTTCACCAACCAGGGCCGGATGAAGGACGAATCCCTGCTGCAGCAGGCGATCCTCGTGCGGCTGCAGCGCCTGATCGGCAGCAATATCACCCGCCGGATCAATTCCATCATCGAGTTGATGAAGATCATCACGAAGACGGACAAGCTGCTCCCACAGCCCGACCGCGTCCACGTCGCCAACGGCACCCTTTTCCTGGACGGGCGGTTCGACCCGGGCATGGATCAGATCGTCCGTTCCCGCTTCCCGGTCCCGTACACCCCTGACGCGCCGCAGCCAACGCACTGGCTGCGGTTTTTAAGTGAGCTGCTCTACCCCGAGGACATCCCCACCCTGCAGGAGTTCATCGGCTACTGCCTGATCCCCAGCAACAAGGGCCAGCGCATGATGGTGATCAAGGGCCGCGGCGGCGAGGGCAAAAGCCAGGTAGGCGCGGTGCTCTCAAAGCTCTTCGGCTGCAACATGAAGGACGGCAGCGTGGGCAAGATCTCGGAGAACCGCTTCGCCCGCGCGGACCTGGAGCACATCCACCTGATGGTGGACGACGACATGCAGATGGAAGCCCTGAAGCAGACCAACTATGTCAAATCCCTGGTGACCGCCCAGGGCATGATGGACCTGGAGCGCAAGGGCAAGCAGAGCTACCAGGGCTGGCTGTACGCCCGCATCCTGGCCTTCTCCAACGGCGATCTGCAGAGCCTGTACGACCGCAGCGACGGATTCTACCGCCGGCAACTGATCCTGACCACGAAGGATCGCCCCGCCGACCGCGTGGACGACCCCGACCTGGCGGACAGGATGACCGCCGAGCTCCCCGGCATCTTCAACTGGGCCTTCGAGGGCCTGCAGCGGCTGGCCGCGAACGACTTCCATTTCACGGAGAGTGAGCGGTGCAAGGCCAACCGCCAGGCCGTAAAGCGTGATGCGAATAACGTCTTTGCTTTCATGGAGGCAGAGGATTATGTCATGTACGATCCCAAGCTTTCCGCCAGTTCCAGGGACCTGTACAACGCCTACTGCAAATGGTGCGATGCCAACGCATACGATGCTTTCAAACAGCGCAGCTTCAGCGATATCATCCTTGCGAACATGGGCAAGTATAACATCGTATATTCGAACAATTTGACGGCTACTGACGGCAAGCGGGTGCGTGGCTTCACGGGCATCGCGGTGAAATCGAGGGGTTTTCCGTCTGCCGCCGCCTGGCAGGAAGCCAGCCCTGAGGAAGTAGCCGAACAGGAAAATCTGTGGTCAGCAGTCAGCTGAAATCTGCGTACGTACGTACGCAGAAAAACGGCTTACCTTCCCACACAACGACACAACGATGCCGGAGCGGATATGCCCCGGCGAAAGGAGAATTGATGAAAGACCAGTATATATTTGATAAAAAGGACTATAAGGGCATGTACGACGCCGTGCTCGACGAGATGAAAGAGAGGCATCCGTACAGGAAAGCACTCTATGTTTCCATGAGCAGGGAGGAATATGCGGAATATATCGCGCTGTCCTACTGCAAGGGATTGCAGGAGATCATGGACGGGATGGATAAAACAGCGGATTGCCTGTTTCCGGCGTCATGACGATCCTGTTTATGTACAGCATATAAGATTCATCCACACAATTTGAAAGGAGAAATACGATGAAAGAAATGATTCTGATCGACAAAAACGACTTTGAGGAAATCCACCGCACGGTGCTTGAAAGGGTCAAGAAGGAATACGTCAACAAAAAGATCGTCCGCGTCAGCATGACCATGGACGATTACGCGCAATGGACCGCGTTCAAGTATTACCGGCAGCTGGATCAGTTCAAGGAAACGGCATGACCTGAATGCCCCCGCACGGGCAGAAAGCCTGTGCGGGGGCAAAGAATCTCAATAAATAATTCTGTATCGCGTTAGTTGAATATATGATATAATCATTCCATACTGATAAGAAAGGAGGTGTGTCCGGTATGTATAAGCGTTTGATGCTCACTCTGACGCTGTTGTGCTGCCTATGCTTTATTTCAACGGCGTCTGCCGATAATGACATAATTGCTCACTTCCCTGATGCTGATCCAGGTGATGCTACAGAGAGCTATAGTCAACAAGTCATAGATGGCTTATCTTCTTCCACCTTTTTGCAATTAAATGATGGTGGAAGGGCGATAAAGAAGATTATAGAAAAGCTGATAATAAAAGGTTACTTGAAGAAAGGATACAAATCTCCTGTCTTTTCAGAAGAAATCCAAGAAGCTGTTATCAAGTTTCAAAGTGATCACGATCTTCGCTGTACAGGTGTGATGGACAATGAGACTTTGACATTGTTATTGCAGAATAGAAAGAAAACAAAAACACAAGTATTTGTCTTTATCCCAACTGACGGTGGAAAGAGGTATCATGGCAATCCTTACTGTTCAGAGATGGCATTTCCAAGGGTGGTATCATTGGAAAACGCTTTAGCGCTTGGATTTACCCAGTGCCGTTCATCTGTGTACGATTGCACAAACATATTTCGTTTTTTTCCTATAGAAGAACAGGATATCAATCAAGGAATATTAGATGAGTATATCAGTTTTTTTATTGATGCTTTGCAGGCAAAGATAAAAGGCAGGAACATCGATTTTGAAACATATATGGGCAAAAAACTTGGAGTTAGCGATGATGAGGAGAATGAAGAGGTATTACTCACAAATACCTCTGCTCTTGATACAGAAGAAGCGGCGTCAGAGCCAAAGTATATCGGAAACAAGAATTCACATGTGTTTCATAAAGTAACTTGTACTTCTGTCAGTGACATGAAAGAAAAGAATAAAGTAGTGCTTAACTCTCGGGAAGAGGCAATAGAGCGGGGTTATAAACCTTGCAGCAGGTGTTTGCCATAAAGGACAGATAGTATTTGATGTTATTCGTTGTGGAGAATACCCCGATTTACTGCGTACGTACGTACGCGGTGTATCGGAAATGGTTTGAACAGCAGAGCGGGCTGCGAATCCTTTTGCGCGTTGTGGAGTAACCCTTGATTATTTGCGTACGTACGTACGCAGGTTCGCGTTATTCCGCAAACAATCGGAACGATTATCTGTTGAACAACGGACCAGCTCCTTCGCTGCCTTCTCGGTTGTATTCACGGCGTGATTGTGCTATAATTCGTAGAACAATCTGAAACCGGAGATGATCGCCGATGAAACTCAACTACAAGCGCACCATGCTGGTCGGACTGGCGTTCCTGTCCATCAGCGCCTTCTGGCAGATGTACGACTTCACGATCCCGCTGCTGCTGAAGAACACCTACAAAATCAGCGATACCCTGGCCGGCGTGGTGATGGCCATGGATAACGTGCTGGCGCTCTTCCTGCTGCCGTGGTTCGGCGCGCTGTCGGACCGCTGCGGCGCGAAGATGGGCCGGCGCATGCCCTTTATCCTGGCGGGCACCGGGCTGGCGGTGGCGCTGCTGCTGCTGTTCCCCACGGTGATCGGGACGAACTCCCTGCCGCTGTTCTTCGTGGTGCTGGGCGTACTGCTCGTCGCCATGGGCCTGTACCGCTCGCCCGCGGTCGCGCTGATGCCGGACGTGACGCCCAAGCCGCTGCGCTCCAAGGGGAACGCGATCATCAACCTGATGGGCACGGTGGGCGGTATGCTGGCGCTGGTGCTCAACAATGTCGCGATCCGTCATTTTGTCAACGAAGCCGGGGAAAAGGTCTCGGATTATACCTATATTTTCTACTGCATCGCCGCCATTATGGCCATCAGCGTGTTCGTGCTGTACAAAACCATCCGTGAGCGGCCGCTGGTGGAAGAGATGGAGCGCATCAACTACGGTGAGACGGCGGCGGAAACCGCTGTCACGCGGGATGAAAAGAGCGGCCGGATGAATCCGGAAGTCGTGCGCTCCTTGCTGCTGATCCTCTTCTCCGTGGCCTTCTGGTACATGGGTTACAACGCGGTGATTACGGCGTTCAGCAAGTACGCCATCACCCAGTGGCAGGTGCAGGAGGGCACGGCTTCGAACTGCATGCTGCTGGCGACGGTGATCGCGACGCTGAGCTTCTGGCCGGTGGGCATCATCTCCTCCAAACTGGGGCGCAAAAAGGTCATCCTGGCCGGAGCGGCCCTCCTGTCGGTCTGCTTCTTCCTGGCGGGCACGCTGCAGTCCATCGGCGTGCTGATGTTCGTGCTGTTCGCGCTGATCGGCATCGCCTGGGCGTCCATCAACGTGAACTCCTTCCCGATGGTCGTGGAACTGGCCACCGGCGCGGACACGGGCAAATATACCGGCTACTATTACACCTTCTCCATGGCGGCGCAGGTGCTGACGCCCATCATTTCCGGCTGGCTGCTGGAGCATGTGGGCTATCATACGCTCTTCCCGTACGCGGGCATCATGGTGGCGGTCTCCGTGGTCACGATGTGCTTTGTGAAGCACGGCGACGCGAAGCCGGAAGCGAAGCACGGCCTGGAAGCGTTTGACGCGGGGGACGACTGAGCGGATGAGTGTCTGGTTGATTCTGCTGCTGACCGCAGTAGGCCTGTTCCTGATCTACCTGTTCCTGATCGCGCCGCGGTTCGGGAAGCGGGACATGAGCACGATGACCGCGCACTGGTACGCGCACCGCGGCCTGTGGGACGGGGAACGGCCGGAGAACAGCCTGCCCGCTTTCCGCGCCGCGGTGGAGGGCGGCTACGGCATCGAAACGGATGTGCATATCACCCGGGACGACCGGCTGGTGCTGTTCCATGACGACAGCCTGAAGCGCATGTGCGGCGTCGATCGGCCGATCTCCGAATGCACGCTGGAGGAACTGCGGACCTACCGCCTGCTCGGGACGAAATGCCTGATCCCGACGCTGGACGAGTTTTTGGAGGTAGTGGACGGCAAGGTGCCGCTGCTGATCGAGATCAAGTCCGACAAGCGGATCCCCGAGCTGTGCGAAAAGCTGAACGAGCGCCTGAACGCCTATTCCGGGGCGTATATGATCGAGAGCTTCGATCCGCGGGCGGTGCGCTGGTACCGGAAAAACCGGCCGGACATCCTGCGCGGCCAGCTGACCTTCGGGCTGGTATCCCCGTCGAAGCTGCCGAAGACGCCGCTCTACCGTTTCCTGGCGTCCCAGATCATGAACGTGCTGGGGCGTCCCGACTTTATCGCGGCGGAAGCGGCCACCGCGCACAGCCTGCCGCTGCGCCTGCTCAGGCTGTTCCCGGCGCACTGGGCGGCCTGGACGGTCCGGACGCAGGCGGAGATGGACCGGCTCAGGAACCGCTATGGAATCCAGATTTTCGAACGCTTTATCCCGAAGGAGAAACATCCATGATCCGTAAATTGCTGAAGTTCGCCGCGATCCTGCTCGCGGCAGTCGTTGCGCTGGCCGCCGTCGCGCTGGCGGTGTTCACTGTGGCCGAATACAGGCCGAAAGACGTTGAAGCAGTCTCTCCCATAGGCACGGCGGCGGGCGAACTGCACGCGGGGGATACCGTCCGCGTACTGACCTGGAACCTGGGCTACGGCGCTTTGGGCGACAACGCCGATTTCTTCATGGACGGCGGGACGATGGTCCAGACGGCGGACGAGGCGCGCGTGCGCCGGAATATGGCGGACATCCGTGAGTTTGTGACCTCCGATGCGCCGGACCTCCTCTTCCTGCAGGAAACGGATCTGAACTCGGACCGTTCCCATCATATCGACGAGCGCGCGGAGCTGGCCGCGGCGATGCCGGGATACACGTCGCTGTTCGCGTACAACTACAATGCCCTGTACGTGCCTTATCCGCTGCCGCCGATCGGGCATGTGGAATCCGGCCTGCTGACCTTCTCGCGCTATTTCGTGTCGGAGGGCAGCCGCATACAGCTGCCTTGCCCCTTCTCCTGGCCGGTTCGCATGGTGAACCTGAAACGCTGCCTGCTGGTCAGCCGCATCCCCGTCGAGGGGAGCGATAAGGAACTGGTCGCGGTCAACCTGCACCTGGAAGCCTATGACGACGGCAGCGGGAAGATCGCCCAGAGCGTCATGCTCGCTTCTTTCCTGAAGTCGGAGCTGGATAAGGGCAATTATGTGATCGTGGGCGGAGACTTCAACCAGGTCTTCTCCAACGCGGATCTGGACCGCTGGACGGTGAAAGAGGGCCTGTGGGCGCCGGGCGTCATCTATGCGGAAGAAAGCGATGAGCGCCTGAGCCTGCTGATGGACGGGACCGTGCCGACCTGCCGGTCCCTGGACCGTGTGCTGGCCGGCGCGGACCGCGCGGATTTCCAGTACTACCTGATCGACGGGTTCATGGTGTCGGACAACCTGCGGGTAGAGCGCCTGGAAACGGTGGATCTGGGCTTTACAGCCACAGACCACAACCCGGTGCGCCTGGCTGTGACGCTGCTGAACGAATAATACGGAGGCATATGATGGTGATTCTGTTGACGGTTCTTGCGGTTCTCCTGATCGCGCTCATTGCGGTCAGCTGGATGCTGGCGGGCTATTCGATGGGCATCCGCCGCCAGACGCTGGAGGAGGCGCGGCAGTGGCAGGAGAGCCGTTACGACTTGTCCTGGTACGACGCGCTGGAAAAGCGGGATTATACCGTCAGCGCGGACGACGGTTACTGCCTGCACGTCCAGCACATCGTCCAGCCGGAGCCTTCGGGCCGCTTTGTGATCATTTCCCACGGCTATACGGACAACCGCTTCGGCGCGCTGAAATACGCGAAAACCTACCTGGACATGGGCTTCGACGTGATCGTTTACGACCTGCGCGGCCACGGGCTGAACGAGCCGACTTTCTGCTCCTACTCGATCCGGGAAAGCGCGGACCTGAAAGCGCTCATCCGCGACACGAAGGAACGCTGGCCGGATCTCAAAATCCTCGGCCTGCACGGGGAATCCCTCGGCGCGGCTTCGACGGTCGCCTGCCTGAAATACCGCCCGGGCGTCAGCTTCGCGGTGTCCGACTGCGCGTTCAGCGAGATCAAAAACGTCATGAAGGTCGGCATCAGGGGCATGCACCTGCCGGTTTTCCTGGTGGATACGGCGTCGCTGGCCGCCGGGCTGCGGTACGGGTACCGCTATGAACAGATGCGGCCGATCGACAGCCTCGCGGGCGACCATACGCCGATTTTGTTCCTGCACGGCGCGGAGGATCATTTCATCGTGCCTGCCAACAGCGAGGCGATGCGGGACGCGGCGAAAGACCACAGCGAGCTGCACCTGATCCCCGGCGCCGGCCACGCCGAGTCGGCGCTGAAGCAGCCGCAGATGTACCGTGAGATCGTGACGGACTTCGTCGGCAGGGCTCTTGGCAAGTGAAGAACGCCGTTTTTGCATGCTGAGAAACGTTGCAAAAAAATGCTTGACAGGAGTCCCGGAAGACGCTATAATACCCCCTGTGAGTTAGCTCACAGGCGTTGGGGAATGGTGTAACGGCAGCACCTACGACTCTGACTCGTATTGTCAAGGTTCAAATCCTTGTTCCCCAGCCATTTTGCCTCCATTGTCTAGAGGCCTAGGACGCCGCCCTCTCAAGGCGGAAACATGGGTTCGAATCCCATTGGGGGTGCCA
>JAFRNK010000015.1 GCA_017430225.1 Clostridia bacterium
AACGGTTTACCTCATAATACTTGTTATTGATGTAGTTGTTCTGCGGGTTCTCCTGAGCATCCACGGTGCCCATCTGCAGAGCAGTGAAAACTTCAGAGTTGGCCAGAGGTACAGCGTTCATGCCCAGAGCAGCCATCATGTCGGCAAACACCTGGCTCTCAGCGATACGGATGGTCAGGCCTTCCAGGTCTTCCACCTTTTCGATGGGCCGCTTGGAGTTGGACACGTTGCGCCAGCCGTTGTACCAGTAGCCCAGCAGCTTGATGCCGTGCGCTTCGCAGTCTTCTGCGAATACCTTGCACTCTTCGCTGTCCATCATGGCGAAGGCTTCCTCCGCGCTGGAAAACAGATAAGGCATATTCAGGGCGTCAAAAGAGGGAACGATGTTGGAAACGCTCATCGGGTTCTCGATGAAGATATCGATGCTGCCCAGCTGAGTGCCTTCAACAGCCTTCGCGCCGGCGGCCAGCTGATTGGCGCCATAGATATCCAGTTCCATCTTTCCGCCGGAATATTCTTTCAGCAGCTCGCCAAATTTTTCAGCGCCCTTCTGATAGGGGTGAACCTGGGAACCGATGTGGTGTACGGTAAACGTGTAGGTTTCCGCAGCCAGGGCAGAGACACAGCCCATCAGCATTACAGCGCACAGGATCATGGCAACGATTTTTTTCATTTTTGATTTCCTCCCTTTACGTTTATCACTTTTGTTCATACTGACATCGTTCTGAACTGTACTTGCCGCAATGTTTGCGCTACACTGCAGCGGAAGGCCTTCTGTTGGCATGATCATATCTGAAAAGCACCTTCATGTAAACTATATCCTTCTGATGGAGCATAAAATGGATTTATGGTCTCCTCCTTCTCCGCTTTTTCCCTTATTCCTGCAGGAGATTCTGACTGTACAGAAGCTGTTTCCCGGCAACCAGACGAAAAAATGATGCCCCGCCGCATCGCAGCAGGGCAATCTGAATTCATAGGGCGGCAGCAATAAAAGAGGGAAAAACTGAAGGGTTATCTTCTCTTCGATGTGGTCAGGTGGAAAGCGAAACCGTTGATTTCATCGGTGAGGTACACCAGACGCATATGCCCGTCATTGGCAAACTTGGCTGTACTGTAATTTACCTTATAGCCAGCCCGCTCCAGGTAATCCAGGGCGGCATGCATGTCTTCTACATAAATGCCGAAATGGCCATGCGTCCCGGGGGCAGTGCCCTTGTACAGTTCCAGGTAGAAATTGGCGACATAATTGGATACGCCGATGTCAGTAGTGTCGTGCATCTGAAGCACATTCTCGAAGAAATCAATCAGGTTGGCGTTGTCCGGGTCTTCCTCTGTACCGTTAATGCCAAGATGATCAAAGAAGAAAGTCTGCTGATCCTTTTCGATCAGAGTGGGAAGGGAAGTGGTCAGATGGAAAGCCCAGCCGTTGATTTCCTCTTTCATGTAGATCAGGCGCATGGTCACTCCGTCATCCTTGAACTTGGCAGTGCTTTCGTCAAAGGAGTAGCCTTTCGATTCCAGATACGCCCGTGCGGCTGGAAGATCGTCCGTGTAAAGACCGATGTGCCCATGAGTGCCCGCACCAGCGGTTTTATACAGTTCGATGTTATCATCCGCCACATAATAAGACGGGGCGATTTCGCGGGTGTCGCCGAATTTCAGCACATTCTCAAAGAAATCCCGAAGCTGAGCCTGAGCTTCGGCATCCGGGCCGTTTACGCCCACATGAGAAAAGGCAAACAGAGGAGCTTTGACTTCTTCCGACATGGCGGTGCACGCGCCGGCGAGTAGCAGCGCAGCAATGCAGAATGCAAGCAATTTCTTCATTTTTTGAATCTCCTTTTATCCGTTATTCATTCACACACTCCCCCTTCTTTGTGCCGCTGCCGTTGGTTTTATTATATTGCACTTTCCCGTTCTGACAAGATTAAAACATCATGATACAGTATGACGTGACCTTATGCAGCGCCCCAAAGCAGGATCCGGTTTATCCCCGAAAGCTCATGCGGACTGAATACAGCATCAGGAATCCTGAAGCAGTGTGATTCACTTTTCCTTATGGAGCATTATTTATCTTGAGTTTACAAAAAACCCGCATATGCTATAATCCCAATCAAAGAGGGCCTTCAGGTACGATCGCAAACGGATGCGCAACCGTTTGCAGGCGATGAAAACCCAGGCTGTTCACCGGTTTTCATCGGGAAGCAAGTCTACTCATCCTCTCCAGATGTGCAGGCTCACGCCAAACAGCCTTCATCAAAGTCAAGTCCGGACAATACAACACAGCAGCGGCACCGACTGCTGCGGAAAGGAAAACAATATGGATATCTCCCGTAGAGATCTCCTCAAAGGAGCTGGCGCGATCACTGCCGGTATAGCGGCGGCAAACCTGTTCGGATCCGCTTTCGCGGAAGAAACAAACACTGCAGGAGGAAAATACGGCATGAGCGGCATGAAGATCACAAAGATCACCCCGATTCCCTGCTATACTCGCTGGTGCCTGGTCAAGGTCGAGACGGATGCCGGCATTACCGGCTGGGGCGAGTGCGGCTGCTGGGCCTGGCAGACGGCTACCGCCGAGTGCGTCAAGATCCTCGGTTCTCTGCTGGAAGGCAAGGATCCCTTCCAGATCGAAAAATGGTGGAACGCCATGATCCGTACGCCCCATCAGCAGGGCGCTCTGCTGAACAGCGCGATCTCCGCGATCGATATCGCCCTGTGGGATATCAAGGGCAAGGCTCTGGGTGTGCCCATTTATGAACTGCTGGGCGGCGCTCATCGTGATAAGATCGACGCCTATGAAACCCTCAAAGGCAACACCACCGAAGAAAAGGTCGCCGACGCGGTCCGCCTGGTCGCTGAAGGCTGGCGTCACCTGCGCATCCGTCCGGACAGCAACAACGGCACGGATAACATGGCTCAGATCTGTTCAAAAAACGAGAATCTGTACGCCAAGCTGCGTGAAGCCATCGGCTACGAAATCGACATTTCCATCGAAATGCACCGTCAGTGCAAGCCCGTACAGGCCATCGAACTGGGCAAGCGGCTGGATAAATACATGGTCCACTTCATTGAGGACCCGGTCCTTGACCACCCCGAGGAAGTCCGCTACGTTACCGAACGCTGCCCCGCCCCGATCGCGAACGGCGAGCGCGCCTTCAACATCTATCAGCTGGCTGACCTGTGCCGCAACACCAACGTCGCCTATCTGCGTCCCGACTTCTGCGTCATCGGCGGTATCACTGCCGGCATGAAGATCGCACACATCGCGGAGGGCTATGGCGTGGGTATCGTCCCGCACAACCCGCTCGGACCGATCTCCACAATTGCCGCGCTGCACATCGACCGCGTTGCCCCGAACTTCGAGTGCCAGGAGTGGCCCGGCACCTTCGGCAACTTCAACGACATGATCAAGGGCGACACCATCAAGGTCGAAAACGGCTACATCATCATGCCCGAAGGCCCCGGTCTGGGCATCGATATCATTGACGATCTCGAGGAGAAATTCCCCTTCCAGGGCAACAAGCCTAGGTGGACCTTCTGCGAAGACGGCTCCGTACGCGATACCTGATATCCCTTATTCCCCTTTCTATACATTGGCAGCCAGGCGACCAAAACCGCCTGGCTGTCTCTTTTTCCGGTCTTTAGGGATAACAAAAACATATGCATCGCATTCCGTGATGCTCTATAAAGAAAAACAAATTTACAAATCTTTTTATTCTGTCTATGATGATATTGACTGAACTGTGCGCACGGTTCTTCTTGAAAACTCACCGGGGTGTGCCGGTACAAAATGGTTTTGGTTACTGGAGGATTGTATCATGAAAAAACTGATCATATTTTTACTGGCAGCAGTATTGCTTTGCGGTGCCTTCGCAAGCGCCGAAGAATTCACCGTACAGCCCAATCCCCCCAAGGGGATCAACTACTCATACAAATATGCCACGCTCATTTTCAAAGCAGGAGAATCCATGTCATGGATGGACAAATACATCCACATGATGGCTGCTCCCGCAGAGGCAGCTGATGGGGATGTATATGTGCTGCTGGACGAATTGAAAGCCATGTATGCCCCTGATTTCACTGTAGAGGAAGCAGCGGATCAGCTGACCCTGAATCACTTCGGACTGACCGTAACTCTGAATCCTGACAGTGCCGACGCTGTGATCGATGGCCATGCTTATACCTTCAAAAATGCTCCCAAAACCGTGGACGGCAAAGTGATGGTGCCTGCCATGGAACTGTGCAGCGTAGGCTTCGGGACCCCAGCGAAAGAGTTGGGCAATGGATTCTATGCCGTATCCTATTCCACCGCCGAGATCACCGGTCGGTTCGATACCAACCTGTACAACGGCATGATACGCGGCAAGAACGTGGGCTTTGTCTATCTTACCTACACAATTCCTGATGATCCGGACCAAAAAATCCTGCCCCTGCGGTTGTACGTGCCCAGCAACTACGACCCCGAAAAACCCATGCGGGCGATTGTGCTGCTTCACGGCAATTCTGTCAGCATGAACTACTTCTATCCCGATACCCAGGAAGCCATCAAACAGTATCGCGGTATTGAGACCTTCGCCGAAGAATACGGTTACATTCTTATCTCCGGCACTGCCTATCTGGTAGGCGGCGGATACGGCGATGTGGACGGCATGCCCTTCCAGGATCAGACAGAGTGGCGCAATCTCTCTGAATATGATAAAGAACTGCGTATGCGCTCTGAAAAGAGTGTTCTGAGTCTGATGGAACTGGCCTTTGAGCGGTATAACGTTGATATGGATCATCTGTACCTGATGGGCAACTCAATGGGCGGTGTTGGTACGCTGTTCCTCGGCAATAAACATGCTGACATGTTTGACGCGATTGTGCCTTGCGCCATCATGCCGAATTTCTCCCTGATTGACGGCAATCCTTTCCCCAACCTGGTGGATAAGCCCATCCTGTGCTGCGTCGGCACCGAAGACAGCTACGGCTATGACCTGTATCTGGCCAATTACAAGATTCTGGAGAGCTATGTGAACGATATCCGGTTCTATGCCGCTGCGGGCGGCGTACATAACACTGGCTGGTGCATTTCCCTGCCTGTCATCTTTGATTTCCTGAACGCGCAGTACTGATTTCATAACACAAGACTGGGATGTCCAGCTGCTGAAGCAGCTGGGCATCCCTGCCTCTATTTGGATAAAGAAAAAACGGCATTTTCTTCCGCCTCAGCGGTTGAAAATACCGTTTTTGCTGTCGGAACTGTAGTTCCTCTGTATTTTCCGGAATCTGTTACGGCCCTTCCTTTTCTTTCTGAGCGCGGTACACGCCCGGCGTGACGCCGCGGTATTTTTTAAATGCCCTGGTCATTGTGATTTCGCTGGTATACCCCGCGTGCTCCGCGACGACCTTCATAGGAGACTGCGTGGTCCTGATCTCCACTTCCGCAGCTTCCAGCCGCAGTCCGTGCAGTACCTCCAGGAACCCTTTGCCCAGATATTTCTGAAAATCACGGGACAGGCTGGCGATTGGACGATGGAAAAGATCCGAAAGGCTGGTAAGGGAAAGATTGGGGTCTCTGAAATGAAGACGTATGTACTCGAGAACGGCGTTGAATTCCTCGGAGGAGGATTCCGTACCTGCGGCAGTCTTCCCGCTCTCCAGTTCATCAAATATCTCTTTCCAGAATTCCAGCACGCTGTTCAGGGTATAATCCTGCATCCGTTCTGACATACCGGAAAAAAGAGCGTCCAGCCGGCTCCGGTGATCGGGATCGGATTCCATCAGCATCCGGAAGGTCCTGAGAGATATGGACTGCACCTGGCTTTTGATCATGGCGTCGCTTTGCTCGCTCTGAAAGATCAGCCGGACGATTTCTTCAAGGCAGTCATACGCTTTGGCATAGTTCTCGACATAAACCAGGCTGATCAGGCGATTTTCCAGCTGCAGCATATGCTGCGTACTGACATGTTCCTGCAATACGGGCTCCCTGTCCGCGGAAAGGGTAAAATCGGCGCGGTACAGGACCTCGTCATACGCGTTATGAAGCGCTCCGGGGCCGCTGTATATTTTGCTGAACCGGAATATATACGTCGCCTTTTCCTGTCGGTTCAGGCGAACAAGCGTATCCATCAGCATGTTGCGCAGCAGCGCTAGTCCCTCTTCGTCCACCCGAAAGAGAACGAAGGTCTTGCGATCATGCCGCAGACAAATCGGAGAAAAATTGGCGTATTCGTTTTCAATTTCGCTTTCTGCGTCCAAGAGAGCCAGATTACGGTGATAGACCCTTTCCGAATGGCTCATTTTTTCTGGGTCCCACAGCTCATTGGACGCCTTGACGCTCATCAGGACAAAACTGCGAAGCCGCTCATCCAGATGGAAATAGGCAATTTCATCCTCGGACCCGGCATAGGACGAATCCAGCATCATTTTGAGCAGAACAGAACGAAACAGGGCGTCGTTTTGCTCCTCAATGGTCACCCTGCTCAGATCGGCCTGACGACGGTAGTATTCAATCGCGGAAGAGATCTGGTCCAAGGGATCGTTCGTCCGTTTTTCCGTCTCCATGACGGACGGCACCGAAACTGTTTTTGCAAGGGAACTGATAGGGCCGTAAAGCAGGCGCAGTACGACAGCGGCTATGATGAGTATGGCCAGTGTAACGAATACCATGCAGATCATCAGCATTTGTATCAGATTCCCGTTCATCGGCCCTTTTTGAATCTCTATCAGCGAGTAAACAAGGGTAAAACCTCCGTTCCGCTCCTGGATCTTCATGAGGGTCCTGTCTCCGTCGATAAAAATGTCCTCTTCCCGCAGAAGCAGCTTCCTGAGCTCCGATGACGACAGATCATCCTCTCCGTCCGCTGAGGAGAGCAGGAACTGGCCGTCCGGCAGCACCAGATGTGTGGAAAGATATTGATAAGACGGGCCTATGTTCGCTGAAAAAACCGTGTTTTCCAGCTGCTGCGGCTGAAAGCCGTAGATCATAACCGTTCCGCTTCCCTCATGGACAGTGGTAAACAGCAGAATATCTTCATCCACGGATTCCAGCCGGCAGATATGAAAGGAGCCGGCACGCACAAAATCCTGTTCCGTCACCTGTCCGGACAAATGGATCGTCTGGTACAGATTGGCAAAATCAAATGCCATAAAGCCGTCCGGATCATCCATCGACGCGCCAAGATAACAACCGGATGCGGGCGAATAGCGGATCGATACGGCGTAGTCCGTTCCTTCCCCTATGATGTTTTTATGCCATTTCATCAGGGACGGGATCCAGTCCTCATGCATCTCCGCCTCCAGCGTTTCCCTGCTCGCCTCAGAGAAATGGGGAGTCAGATATAACGAAGCTGAAAGCATCTGGTTTTGAATTTCCGTATGATTCAAAACGAATTCAAATTCCTTCAGCATGGATTCGATCCGGGCATAATTTCCCGACATGTGACGTTCTTTCTCGTCCGCCGTTTCCCGGTTCAGCCTGACCAGGATCACGGTAACGACAGCGCACAGGATCAGAACGGCTAAAACAAAACATACGAACAGTCTTTTTTGGATCGATATTTTCCTGCTCTGTGGTTTTTTCATAGCACACTCCTTTCCCCCGCATATATCTTTCTTATTTGCGGACCATAATTATATTTTATACCAATTCACGGGAATTGAACACTAAATTTTTTTTATGTTTCTGCCCAGGTTCATACAGAAAAAAGCAGCTGTCGGTTGACATCAGAACCGAAAAACCAGCAGTAAATCATTCTTTTCAGCTGTCATCATTTGTTTTTTGATCATTTCCAGTGTCAAAAAATGCATGTCAAAAAATGACTTTCCCCTTGAAAAACCCGGAAAAACCCAAATTCTCGTCTGTAAAAAAGATAACATAAAATGATGAACGCCCGGGGAGTTTGCGCGGTATAAGAAAAAATGATGATGCAAAGACAGTTTCTGCCTTCTCCCGGTGAAAAAAATGAAGGTATAAAATGATCAAAAGCTGTTTCAGGCCGCCTTCTGCCGTTCAAAAAGAGGAGAAAAATTTGGCGGATTGCTAACCGGAAACGACATCCTCTATACTGTAGTCACAAACGAGCAGATCGAACCATCCGCACCCGCATGAATTGAAGATATCGGGCAGACAGAAGGAGGCTGGATTACGATGACGATCACCCAGATGCGTTATTTTAGAACCGTATGCCAGTATATGAGCCTGACCAAGGCATCCAGGGAACTGCATGTTTCTCAGCCGGCGCTGTCAATGGCCATCAAGGAGATCGAAAATACCTACGGCCTTGCCCTGTTTCATCACAATGCCAATTCACTGGCTATTACCGAAGTAGGCACGGTACTGTTGCAGGAAGTTTCTACCATTATTGATCTTTATGATCATCTGGAGACCATGCTTTCCGATCATATTCTGGAAAAAAATTACGTCCGGGTCGGCTTTGTCTCCATGAACGGAAAAAACGCCATCCTCACGATGATTTCCGAGTTCCGCAGGCTGCACCCGGAAATCCAGCTTTTTCTGACAGAAGACAGTACTCAGGAACTCTACAAAGCACTGGACTGCGGCAAGGTAGACCTCATCATCGCTGAAAAAAAGCCTGAGGTGTCTCAGAAAGAATGGAACGACTCTTCCCTGTACCGTCATAAGAAGCTGGAAAAGATCCAGATGTCTTTCGCAGTTTCCGCCATGCATCCCATAGCGAAACGAACATTTGTATCCTGGCAGGATATTTCAAAGCTTCCGCTGGTTTTGCCGGATAAATTCAATCAGTTGTCCAAAACTGTTCAGAGGGAGTTGGAAGCCTCCCAATGTTCCATGCCCAAAGAGGTTTACTATACCACGCAGATCAGCACCGTGGAACAGTTTATCGAAAACAATGTCGCCTGCGGCTTCCTGCCGACAGAGATCATTGAAGACAATCCGTGCATTTGCGCCCTGCCCTGCCCTCCAATTATGGACGACTGGCTCTACCTGGTATACCGAAAGGATCAACATATGACTCTTCCAATCAGACAGTTCATTCAAACGGCAGTCGACTCCTTTGTTCTCAACAAAAGTGCCTGAGTAGATGGCAGCAACGAGTGACGTGCAATTATTTGTTGAATAATCTGAATAGTATCTTGTTCGGCAGGGAGAGATAGAGTATAATGATTCCAGGGGAATAATCCCCGCAGTCCACAGCAAAACAGCCTCTTTATCACGCTGATAAAGAAATGATAAACTGAGGCCGTAGAGCATGGAGAATACAGATAATCTGTAGAATCAGAATCACGAGAACGAACAGGAGAAACAAAAATTAAGCTATAAGCGTTAGTTTGCATAGAGTGGGAATAATGCAGATTTTACCTTAAAAATACTGAATTATCCTGAATGGCATAAAGCAGCAGGCATTCTTCGGAACGCCTGCTGTTTTTTATGTTATCAGTATTGATAACGGCTTGATCACAGGAAAACAGCTGTCGCCCCGTTGGGCATCACTGAACAGTTCAAAGCCAGGATCAAATGCTCTGGGTGCAGCGGATGAACAGCATCCGAGATCCGGTTATGGAGGTGGTGAATAACGTTCTGATCTACGTATAAGGTATCATGCGGCAGGGAGCGATCCCCGCCGCCGATTTGTATTCATTTCTGCGTTTTTTGTACCCATTCCATCCAGCGCGAATCATTTTGCATTTCCGCCTTGACTTTTTCCTGCTCGGAGACATCCCACCAAGGCCAGAGATCCGGCAACTCGGCACGGAAGGCACTGCTGGCAGGCATCTCTTCCGTATGAATCAGAACATGATGAAGCAACGGAGAGGAAAAGTATTTTTCTGTGCAATTATGCAGCGCATCCAACTGTCTTGCGTAATCAAGAGCGGCATCCAGTGCAAGGAATGCATCGTCCTTTTTTTCCGCTAACCACAGATAATAAGAACGGAGCATTTGGGTGCAGGAAAGCATCCCGAGATTTCTCCCGTAACAGTGGTCGGGAGCAATGAGAGCAAACATATTCTCAGCATTTTGAAGCAGTTCTGCTGCTGTATAAGGCGGGATCGTAGCATCATCCAGAACGATATGGATGATCAGATCAACGCTCTGCTGTACGGTTTCTATGAGTGCTTCCCCCTGTGCGGCAACGGCTGCTTTTCCGTCGAAAGCCTTGATTCGAAGGAAAGGCCTGGAGGCGGTCATGGCCGGCGCGGACTCTGCCAGGCGCAGGGCTTTTTCTTGTTCTCCCGTGTTTTTGTACAGCTGTGATAGCTCCAACACTGCTTGCTGGCGCATCTCCCCGCTTTGGAGGGACGAAAGCAACTTTTCATAGAGCTTGATCGCTTCCTGCCATTCGGGATATTTTTGATGCCTTTCCATGTCGTAAACACGGTATCCATCCGCTCCGACGATATGGCACTCACCGTGGCGCACATATCCGGCATTATATAGAGCGGAAGCCAACACAAGTGTCAGCTTTTCATTGCCCGGAAATTCAATAAGAGCTTCCCGGGCAGTCGTAATGCATGCATCCATGCTGACGTCTTTTCCGTTGTTCTGGCGGATCATACCATTGATTACGGCAACCAAATTGTCTACCTTTTTTGACCGTTCATTGTCGTATCCAAATAACTCGTCAATCGAAACGCCGAAATAATTGGCAATCGATGGAATCATTTCCATGTCCGGATAGCAGATTTCTTTTTCCCAACGAGACACTGCTTGAGCAGTTACGCCAAGTTCAGACGCAAGAGCATCCTGGGTCCTTCCGTCCCGCAGACGAAGTTCTTTAATTCTCTCTCCCAATTTGATCATAGACAGGCTCCTTTAGCTATTCATTCACCGGTGCAATCAAATTATAATCGGAGTCGGGAGCAGAATCAATAATCAATCAATTGTTTTTAATACAACAAATTGTTTAGCAGAACCTGCCTGCTTTGATCATGCCTCTTGGAATTATGACTGTTCTCGGGTATACTTTAATTGTTAATATCCAAGGCAATCCCCGTCACTTTTTTTATAACCATTGACAGTCTCATAAGAGTTGAGTACAATTAGTTAAACAAATCATACCATCGGAGGTGGAGGCATGAAAGCACCGGAAGGAAAATACGCATGGACGGCTACCGTCGGCGAAAAAGGACAAATAGTAATACCGAAGCAAGCCAGGGATATCTTTGGAATCAAGCCCGGAGATACACTGCTTCTTCTTGGTGATGTGGAGCGGGGAATTGCTATTCCCCAGAAAAGCGTCTTTGCAGAATTGTTTGGGGTGGCATTTCAGGATCAGGACGGTGGCAGAGGATGAAGAGAGTTGCTTTTTTCTGCATTCCTGCACACGGTCATACGAATCCCATGCTGCCTGTTGCCGCAGAACTGGTGAAACGAGGAAACACCGTCAGATTCTATTCGTTCGATGAATTTGAAGACAAGATCAACGCAACAGGCGCAGATTTTATATCCTGCGATGCGTATCTGCCGGAACTTTCGGAGCAGGAAAAAACCGGACTGAAGAATATATCCACTACGGAAATGACGGTGCAGGATATCCGGATCACACTCAAGATGGACAGTTTTCTCGACAAGGAGTTTAAAAGCTTCCAGCCTGACGTCGTATATACGGATTCCGTTTGCTTCTGGGGAAAACTGAATGCATGGAAGCACCATGTTCCAATGGTGGTTTCTACCAGTACATTCGCTTTTAATCAGTTGTCTTCGCAGTACATGAAGAATACACCGAAAGAAATGGCGGATCTGATTCTGGGCCTGCCGAGGGTGTCAAAGGAACTGAAAAAGCTTGAGCCTTTTGGCTATCATGTGAAAGGTGCCTTATCACTGGTACAAAGCGATAATCGGACAGACAGCATCGTCTATACTTCACGGCGTTTTCAGCCGTATGCGGAGAGTTTTTCGGATCACTATGCATTTGTAGGGCCCTCTGTATTTTCAAATGCCGTTCCGGATAAAACGAAAGAACGCCCACTTGTTTATATTTCTCTGGGGACCGTCATCAACGACAGACCCGATTTCTATACAAAATGCATAGAGGCACTGCAGGATCAGAATGCTGACGTCGTCATTTCATGTGGGAATGCGGTAAACCGTGAGTCATTGGGAGTGCTGCCTGACAACGTCCATGTGTATCCCTGCGTTGATCAGCTCGACATTCTTTCCAAAGCGGACGTTTTTATAACGCATTGCGGCATGAACAGCGTTTCCGAAAGCCTCTATATGGCTGCGCCGATGGTGCTCTATCCCCAGACAAATGAGCAGAAAGCAGTAGCGAGAAGGGTGACGGAAATCGGCGCCGGTACGGTTTTAAATGACGATTCAGTCGGCGGCATCCGGTCTTCTGTACATGAAATCCTGAGCAAATCCGCATATAGAAAAGCCGCTGATGAGTGCAGTGCAGATTTTCGTTCCTGCACAGGTCCTGCCGGTGCAGCGGAGTTTATCGAGAATGCACCGCATTCATCGAACGGATTAGATGTTGTCGGTGAGCTGAATAAAACGGCAGTGAGGTTCAACTTCATATACTGGGCGATAATCATCGCCGCCATCAATCTGATCGGATTTCTTATCAGCTGGAAATATGTCTGGATCATTGGTATTGCAGCCGGTATCCTGTCTAATCCAATCAGCATGGCAATACAAAAACGGAAATACACCTCCATTCTGCGCAAAATCCAACAATGAATGAATTGCTTTCTGGAATGACAGATAAACACGTATTTATCTTAAGCAACCACCGCCCATTGTTATCAGCGCTGATACCAGAATGATAGAACAATCCGCGGCAAAGGTGAGGACAATGATGCGGGAAGCCATCCGGGAAAAACAGCTTGAGACCAATTCGCAGAGAGGAAACGAACGATGACGGAAAAAGAAAAAATGCTTGCGGGGAAGCTCTACGACCCCAGCGATGCTGAACTGACTGCGCTGCTGGTCAAAGCACGGAAACTGGCGAGAAGATACAATCAGACGGACGAGGATGAGCCGGAAAAGCGAACTGCGATCCTGCGGGAGCTCCTGCCCAATACGCCCAATCTGCCGTCCCTGCAGGCGCCGGTCTATTTTGATTACGGCTGCAATACCACCTTCGGCAAGTTCAGTGGAGCTAACTTCAACTTCACCTGCCTGGACGTGTGCCCGGTCCACATCGGCGACAACGTCATGATCGGCCCCAACGTGACCCTGGCGACGCCCATGCACCCGCTGCTGCCGGAGGAACGCAATGTCCGCCGGCGGGAAAACGGCAGCTTCTATAATCTGGAATACGCAAAGCCCATCACCATCGAGGACAACTGCTGGCTGGCAGCCAACGTGGTGGTCTGTGGCGGCGTGACCATCGGAGAAGGCAGCGTCATCGGCGCGGGCAGTGTGGTGACCCGGAGTATTCCCCCGCACAGCTTAGCCGTGGGCAATCCCTGCCGGGTGATCCGCACCATTACAGAACAGGATAAAATGAGATAAATAAAAGGCAATGAACGTGATGACAGATATCCGGGCAGTCAGCGGCAGCGATTGAAGACACAAAAATGCCTGACCCTAATAGGCTTACGCATCATGTCATCTGGAAGTGCTTTATAGAAAACCTAAGAAGTGTTATAATCATCCTAAGGAAATAATCCCCACAATCCACAGCAAAACAGCCTCTTTATCGCTGATAAAGAAACCATAAACTGAAGCATTAGAACATGGAGAATACAAATAATCTGTAGAATCAGAATCACGGGAACAAACAGGAGAAATAATAATTTAGCTAAAAGCGTTATGATGCATAGAGTGGGGATAATAGCCAATATTCCAGAAACACATCACATAAAGGTTTCCGAAAGGATTAGATTAACGAAAATATGAGCCAACTGATCTTGTGAAAGTCAGTTAGCCCTATTTCTGTGCATTTTCAGAACAACAGAAGAATCATCGTGACTATTGTTTCTATTTATCCTGAGAAGATAATCGAATGAATCCCTTATCCGATAGCAGCTTTTCAGTAAACGCGAAAGCGTGTATGTAATCCATACCCGTTCTTACTGAACAGTAAAGTCCGCGATGGAATGCGGCTGAAGTAGCAAGCCGGCTTCCTGGTCCCTCAAGCGGACGCAAATCGGTTTCGGTTCGGCAGAACGGTTAATCAGCACGCCCGCCAGGGTACCGTCAGGCTGTTTCCAGGCAGTGACTTCGATCTCTTCGGCGTAACGGGTAGCAGCAATACGAACAGAGCCGGGCTGCACGGCATGCGCGAAGTGCTCAAAGAACTGGGAAATCAGGTGCGGCATCAGTTTCTTTTTCCGGGTATCATACAGGAATGGCGCAAGGCAGTAATTGTCCACATAGTTGGGGCCGCCCTGTTCATCCACCAGCAGATTCCAGTCGATGAAGGCGGAAATGCCATGGTTCAGATCACCCATCAGTTCATGGCTGATGTGAAGGGCAGCGCTACAGGCGTCGTTCGGATCGAACTTGCTGTATTCGATGCAGCTTTCCGATACGATCAGTTTTTTATCCGGAAACTGGGTACGGCACAGATCCAGCGAGTCGAAATGATCGCCCGAATACCAGTGGAAGGCCGCACCGGCTATTAGGTCACTTGTTTCTTCGTCAATGATATCGCGCATCCATTCCCAGACGCGTTCCTTGTTGTGGTCCCACAGATAGATCTGAATATTGCTGAGGCCATGCTTTTCCAGAGCGGGACGCATCACATCCTTGAGGAAATGCTTTTCTTCCTGAGCGGTGAACACGCATGAATCCCAGGTCTGCACAGCTTTGGGCTCGTTTTGCAGTGTCATGCCCACTACCTGATATCCGTGATTCCGATATTCCTGGATATAGCGGCACAGATATTCCGCCCACAGCGCTTCATATTCCGGCTTCAGCTTGCCGCCGTGATCCCGTTTGCCGTTGGTTTTCATATAGGCAGGCGGTGACCATGGCGTAAGGATCAGCTTCAGTTTCCGGCCTGCCGCTTTTTCAGCGTCGTCCAGCATGGGCCACAGGTTCTGTTTTACCCGCTCCAGGGAGAAGTCGCTGAAATCCGGCTTTGAAGAGGCTTCGTACTGAGAGAGGGAGAAATCGCAGCTGTCGATGGGGAGGCGGATGTACTGATAGTTCATCCGCTCTTTCCCAAAGTAGGCATACATCAGTGCTTGCTTCTGGGCTTCGTTCATCTGGTTGTAGGTGGATCCGGCAGCTTCTGTGATCGCGCCGCCAAAGCCGTCAAAGGTTTGGTAAGTGATCTCCGGATACAGGTTGATCACGCGATTCTCTGTGACACCCGTACGGAACAGTACCGTCTGGCGGAACTGCTGATCAAACCCACCGCTGCCATAGGTAATGGAAAGCTTCAATGCAGTATTCATCAGGCATTTCCCTTCTTTCTGTCAGCGATAAGCTGCTGTTCTTCCCTGATGTGCTTTTCCACGTTCAGGAACATCAGCACCACAATCAGGATGCCGTGGGCAAAGATTTCGAAACCCAGGAAGAAGAAACTGGACACCTGCTGGTGACTGAACATCCCTCCATCATAAAAGAGATTGAAGAAGGCGACTGCCAGTCCGTTGACGACTGTCAGGATTGTTGAGTATACGCTCATGGAGATGCCGTCAATCCTGAAGCCGTTTCTGGCTTCCAGATGATCCAGCACGTCCGCGAACAGCGCCATCATGATGTATGCGCCGGGAATGGAGGAGAACCCTTTCAGAACCTGGCCGATGGTGACAATAATGAAGTTGGAAGGCGCCAGCAGGCACACGATGCTGCCGAGAATGGAGACCACGCACCCCAGCATCACGAAGTTCCGTTTTCCGATCTTGTTAGCCACCGGCCAGGCAAACAGCATGCCCGCCGCCAGCGGGATACCGCCGATCAGCGCCATCAGGGACTGGACACCCTCTGCGTTCATGGTCCGCCCGAACAGGGTAACAGAGGGGAAGAAATCGTTGCAGAAGATGTTGAACACATAGCCGCCCTTGAACATGACCCCCGCCTGATACAGGAAATAGAAGATCATGATGATCCACCAGTATTTGTCGGACGCGGCGGCTTTCAGCTGTTTCCCTGTGGAAATGGTTTCACCTTTTTGTTCCGGCGCGGCTTCGTCGATATCCTCCTCGGTGATTCGCTCGCGGGTGAACAGGTATTCCAGCAGGCAGCCCACAAAGGCAGCGATAGCGAAAATCAGCATGACAGTTTGCCAGCGGTTCTGCACGATTTGCTGGCCCAAACCCATTTCCAGGCCCAAGGCTTCGCCGGACTTGATCCAGCCCAGAATGGCCGGCATCAGAATGCTGGACACCAGCCCGTTTCCTGCGACAGCAGGGATATTGGCGACCACAGACAGCTTCCCGCGCTGGTCCAGGTCACGGGTGGACAGGGACACCATCAGGTAGTGCGAGTTGGAATAGATGGGGTTGGCCAAAGCGGCAAACAGGTTATAGGTGATCGCCATCCAGGCCATGCGGAAGCCCATGGAGAAATAGGGAATAATGAACATCACGATGCCGGAGATCAGCAGCAACGGCCCGGCCGTGAGAATAAAAGGCCGCGCTTTCCCCTGCCGGGTTTTCGTTTTTCCCAGCACGATGCCCACGATGATGTTGGACAGCGCCATGGGAATAATAGAGATCAGCGGCAGCAGCACCAGGAACTTGCCCGAAGCCACGATGTCGTCATAAGTGCGATAAAAGGTGAGATAATAGGTCGAGACCACGCTGGTCATGGCCAGCACCAGCAAGGGCCCCAGGAAGTAGCCGAAGATCATTTCCGGCAAGGTCACTTTTTGTTTATTGGTCCTGGAATTGAGGACAGGAAGATTCCAGAAACTCTTTGAGGCGGAGGTCATTGCGCGAAATCCTCCTTCGCAAGCCATCCGTTTTTCAGGCACCGACACAAATCCCAGCTTTCCTTCCAGCTCTCGTCGGTCGGCGTCACGCGGTCACGCAGCAGCTGGTAGTTCCAGTAGAACCAGCCGGCCGTTTCCTTCCAGGCATCCAGTTCCATTTTGGCGATCTGCCGGTACTTGCCTTTTTGTTTCTCAGCCCGGTCATTCTGAGACATGACCGACTGGTCCATCTTGTTGGCGTATTTATTGCAGATGCACCATTCGCCCACGATCACAGGGATATCCTTCTGCGCTTTGCGCACCTGTGACATACAGGCATTCAGATAGATTTTGTACACCCAGGGCTTGGCAATGGGTACGAAGTTTTCCATGGCGAAGATATAGATATGCGTATCCAGCGCTACATTCCTGAATCCCGCCTCCCGGAAGAACTTGTTCCAGGCCGTGCAGCGGAAACCGTCGTGGAACACGATGGTCTTATCCTCCGGCAGGTATTTGCGGATACGCCGGTATGCCCTGGTGTAGAAATCCCGCAGGAAAGGCAGCGGCACGTAGCCGGAGCCCTTGGCTTCTTCCTTGTCCACCGCTTTGCCGGTAGAGGGAGCGGTGATGTATACGATCCAGCTGATGGGCTCGTTGAGCACTTCGATGCCATACAGGCCGGGACGCTGCCCATAACGCTGCGCCAGCCGCTCCAGTACAGTCAGGGCAAACTCCACTTCGTCCGGAAACTTGCGCCATTTGCATACACCGGTAATCCCACCGTTGTCATAACCGTTCTGGCTGTGCGGTACGGTATGAAGATCCAGGAGTACCTTCAGGCCATACTTTTCTGCCCAGTCCAGCGCCAGATCAACATATTCGATGCAGCCGACAAAGGGCGGACGGTCGCCGAACACAAAGTACGGTACCGGGAGGCGAACCGTATCCAGTCCGCTCTCCGCGATAAATCGGAAATCCTCTTCGGTAACATAGGTGTTGCGGTGCTCTGTCAGGCGGCGGACAAATTCATCTGCCGGCTGCTTACGGGAGAGCCAGGTTTCGTCTTCTGTGCCGGTATCAGCGAAGAGACCGGGGCTCATCCATTTTTCCAGCACTAACCAATTTCCGAGGTTGGTTCCGTGGATCTGCTTCATAGTGGCCTCCTGTTATTTCGCAAATGTATCACTGGGGATGGTGTAATCGCCAGTCAGCTGGTCGCTGTCGGAATAGGCGTAGTGCAGTTTGATGGGATTGCCTTCGCCAACGGACTGCTTGCCGTTCTTGTCTGTCAGGGTCAGCACGTCGTCTGCATAGGTCCAGGTCCCCAGGTCCTCAATGGAGTAGCCGGCGAACCAGAACCGATAGGTTCCGTCCGGGTTGAAGGTCATCTCCGTGCCGCCGTCATCGGAGGGGATGACGGCAGGCTCGGCCAGCAGCGTAGCGGAAGCTTCTTCGGCAGCAAGCGTCTCTTCCACGGCGTTCGCAGCCGGAGCGGCGAAGGTGCATGCCGGGATGGTGTAATCGCCGGTCAGCTGGTCGCTGTCGGAATAGGCGTAGTGCAGCTTGATCGGGTCGCCCTCGCCGATGGACTGCTTGCCGTTCTTGTCAGTCAGGGTCAGCACGCTGTCTGCATAGGTCCAGGTGCCCAGATCTTCAATGGAGTATCCGGCGAACCAGAACCGATAGGATCCGTCCGGGTTGAAGGTCATCTCCGTACCGCCGTCATCGGAGGGGATGACGGCAGGTTCGGACAGGAGAGCAGCGGGAACTTCTTCGGCAGCAGGCGTCTCTTCCACAACAGCTGCAGCCGGAGCGGTAAAGGTGGATGCCGGGATGGTATAATCGCCGGTCAGCTGATCACTGTCGGAATAGGTGTAGTGCAGCTTGATCGGATCACCTTCGCCGACGGATTGTTTGCCGTTCTTGTCCGTCAGGGTCAGGACGCCGTTTTCAAATGTATAGGTTCCAAGGTCTTCGATTGAGTAGGCAGAAAACCAGAACCGATAGGATCCGTCCGGGTTGAAGGTCATTTCCGTGCCACCGTCATCGGAGGGGATGACGGCAGGCGCAGACAGCAGCGCGGTAGGGGCTTCTTCCGCAGCAGACGTCTCTTCCACAGCGGCAGCACCCGGTGCGGCAAAGGTGGATGCCGGGATGGTATAATCGCCGGTCAGCTGGTCACTGTCTGAATAGGTGTAGTGCAGTTTGATGGGGTCGCCTTCGCCCACAGACTGCTTGCCGTTCTTGTCGGTCAGGGTCAGGACGCCGTTCTCATAGTTCCAAGTGCCCTGATCAGCGATGCCGTAGGCGGCGAATTCGAAGGTATAGGTACCGTCAGCAGACAGCGTCATGGACGTAGCGCCGTCATCGGAGGGAATCACAGCAAAGGGAGCGGCAGAGGCCGGTTCATTTGATGCCTCAGCGGGCTGTTCAGATACTTCTTCTGCCTCTTCTTTTACGACGACCTGGTATCCGGCGATGGCAGCGCCTTTCAGGGTCCACACGGTTTCAGGAATTCTGTCCAGCACAGCGGGATGCTCAGCAGAGTCATAGGTGCCGTCCGCAGCTTCCGCATCGCCGATCTGATACTTGGCAGGGCTGCGCATCTGGCTGGAATAGGTGTCCAACTCAAGGGTGAACATCGCGTGATCAGCGGCAGCAGTGGTGACGGTGCCGTCTTCATTGACAGTGTACGTGCCCTCCGCTTTCATGGTGGAGACCATACCCAGGCCGGTATCATCGCCGATCACAGCACGTTTGCCGGCTTCAATGCAGTAGGCGTCGCTGGTCAGAGCATAAGTATTATCAGGGTTCAGGGTCAGTTTCAGTGCCAGAGTCAGGCGGGTATCCACATTCATCAGGCCGTCCAGCTTGCCGCACTGGAACTGATCGCCCTGCAGGATATCCAGGTTTCCTTCGGCACCGGAGAGGACGACACTGTAAGTGCCCACAACGTTGGTATCCTTCTTGTAACCAGTGATCTTGCCGTCAGCGATGGTCCAGACGGTGGCGGGCACGTCATCCAGCACGGCAGGATAGTTGGCGGAATCATAAGTACCGTCTGCCGCTTCCGTATCGCCGATCTGATACTTGGCGGGACTGCGCATCTGGCTGGAATAGGTATCCAGTTCCAGGGTGAAGACCGCGTGGGTCGGAACAGAGGTGGAGACGGTGCCGTCTTCGTTGACGGTATAGGTGCCTTCCGCTTTCATCACGGAAACCATGCCCAGGCCGGTATCGTCGCCGATGACGGCACGCTTGCCGGCTTCGACGCAGTAGGCGTCGCTGGTCAAAGCATAGGTATTGTCGGGATTCAGAATCAGTTCCAACGCCAGGGTCAGGCGGGTATCGTACTTCAGCAGCCCACTCAGGTCTGCGCACTGAAGCTGATAATCTGGCATGATATCCAGATTGCCTTCTGCGCCGGAGAGGACGACGCTGTAGGTACCCACAACGTTGGTATCCTTTTTGTAGCCGGTGATCTTGCCGTCAGCAATACTCCAGACGGTGGCGGGCACGTCGTCCAGCACGGCGGGGTAGTCAGCAGAATCATAGGTGCCGTCTGCCGCTTCCGTGTCACCGATCTGGTACTTGGCGGGACTGCGCATCTGGCTGGAATAAGTGTCCAGTTCCAGAGTGAAGACCGCATGGTCAGGCTTGGAGGTCGTGACGGATCCGTCTTCGTTGACAGTATAGGTGCCCTCCGCCTTCATGGTGGAGACCATGCCCAGACCGGTGTCGTCGCCGATCACAGCGCGCTTGCCGGCTTCGACGCAGTAAGCATCGCTGGTCAACGCATAGGTGTTGTCAGGTTTCAGAGCCAATTCCAATGCCAGGGTCAGGCGGGTGTCATATTTCAGGAGGCCGCTGAGGTCAGCACACTGGAGCTGATAATCGGGCATGATGTCCAGATTGCCTTCCGCTCCGGAAATAATGACCTTGTAATTCCCGGCGATGCCCGCAGCAGCTGTGTTGGCTGCGCCAGTACCGGTATTCGCCGCTCCGGGAGCATTCTTGGCAGTAAAAACGCCGCCCAGGATCAGAGAAGGTACCAGGATAGCCACCAGCGCGATAGCACCGGCGCTCAGGATGCCGGCCTTTTTACCGCGGGTCAGCTTCGCTTCTTCCGGTTCTTTGCCGAAGGAACCGATGATGTTGAAGACCATGGCGGCCAGGGCCGCGAGCACGCTGCCCAGAGAGAAGTAAATGGCCTCCTCACCGCCGTGGCCGGAGTCGTAGTCGGTCAGGATGCAGATGCCGATACCTTCCACGCGATCACCCAGCAGGGTCAGCGCGCCGAAAGCCAGCGCCGCGGTCACCAGATAGGTCAGCAGTTTGGGCCACAAAGCCTTGGGAAACTTTTTGAGGCAGAGGATCGCGCAGCACTCGATCAATAATGCACCGCCGAAGCAGATGGTCACGATCACGGAGTTCATCTGACCATAGGTATAGTAGCCTGTGGAAAAACCAAGTCCGAACAGGACCAGTGCCAGCACAGTCAGCGCGATGACCGCAAAGCCGGCAGTGATCTCTCTGGTAGTCTGCTTGTTCTTCATTGTTTACGCCCTCCTTTCCTTCCGCTCCTGGATCAGATACAGGACGAGGAAGACCAAGAATCCGGTGTAACCGGCGCACATGAGAATCTCGAGAATCAGCACCCACAGCGGGATGGAACCTGCGGCGGCCGTATCAGCCTTGATGCCGTTCATCAGGGCACTGTTGACATGAGTATACAGCTTACGGTGGAAGCTCTCGCGGATGTTGGACTGAAGGACGATATCCTTGGACACGCTGTCGACAGTCAGGTTCCAGATCTTGCCGTTATTGGAAGCGCCCAGCATCTGGTCGTTGCCGGCCACGGCGTTTTCACGCGGGAGGAAGTAGGCGGCCGACTTGACAGAGTCAGTCATCATGAAGCCCTTCCAGGCCCATTCATTGCGCAGGATATTGACCATCAGATTCTTGGACGCGCCGACGTGCGTGCAGCCGATGCGGTTGAAAGCGCTCATGAAGCCTTTAATGCCGCCGTCGCGGATACCGATGTAAAAACCGCGCAATTCGTTTTCACGGGCGGCCTGTTCATTCAGGAACACGGCGAGGCCGTCTCGGTTGGTCTCCTGATCGTTGAAAGCAAAGTGCTTGACGTTGGTCATCAGGCCATATTTGTTGGTGGCCTTATGCACATAAGAGCCGGTCAGACCGGTCAGTACGGGATCTTCGGAATAGTAGCAGATATTGCGGCCGTTGTATGGAGTGCGGTGCATGTTCATTCCCGGCGCGAACCAGACCTGGTAGCCGGACCATAAGCCGTCGTTGGCCACCAGGCGACCCATTTCGTACTGCAGCAGCGGGGAGAAAGTCGCCGCGATCACGGGCCCGGCGGCATATACGTCGGTGTAGTGCTTGTAGGCCGGATCATCCTCCGCCACCTCATACAGGGTACCCTTGGTGCGCTGGCCGATGTAGCCGATGATGCCCAAAGGCGAGTCAGCGCGGCTCTCAACCGGGAATGTGATCTCCTCGATCTCCTCCAGGTAAGCAATGTATTGGTTGATCAGGTCCTGCAGGTTCATTTCTTCCAGCACCTTTTCAAACAGCGGATCATTATACTCGAGACCGATCAGCTGCGCGGCGGACACGCCATTCTTCGCACCGTAGGTGAAAGACTGCGGGCCGGTATAGGCGGCCAGCTCCACATCGAGGTTGTAGATCTCGTTTCGCAGCATATAGATCATTTCCTTGGTGGCAGTAATGGAATCCACGGACTTGGGGAAAGTGTTCAGCCAGTCATTGCGGGTCAGGTAGGTGACGCTGATGCCATAGTTATTCAGATCCGCCTGCTCCAGTTGGTTCTGGACAGTGGCGCCATTGGACTCATGTTTGTAGATATCCGCGTCCACATGGGCGGCGTAAGAAGTGCCGGTGGAGGCGATGTTGACGCCCATGGCCTGCAGGGCGGCGTTCAGCGCGTCGTGAGCGCCGTTGCCGGTAGCGAAGTAATAGTCGCCCGCTTCCAGCACCCAGGAACCGGTCACGCCGTCATGTTCATAGGTACGGTCATAAGTATACAGATCTTCGGCGTTGAAGGTGATGGTGATTTCTTCGCTCTCACCGGGCTTCAGCAGCTCCGTCTGGGTAAAGTCCTTTTCCTTGGCTTCGCCGGTCTTGGCGTAGCCGATCAGCTGGATCGCGCTCTTTTCCACACGGTTGTCACGGTCGCGCTGAGTGTATGGCACGGACACATACAGCTGCACCGCGTGCTTGGCGGCGGCATCGCCCATGTTGGTGACCCTGACGGTCGCCGTGGAAGGCGCTGACCCGGTCCAGTCGAGCTTCATGTCGGTGATCTCTTCCTTGAAGGAGGAGCCTTCGATGCCATAGCCGAAGGCGTAACTGACCTCGGCGTCATAATTCCAGGTGCTGCCATTCACGCTCTGGCCCTTGGCGGCCTTGCCGGCGTTGCCCTGATTGTAGACGGTATCGAAGTAACGGGTCTCATAATACTTGTAGCCGGTATAGATGCCCTCCAGCTCAGCCAGATACCAGGAGGAGCGCAGAGCGTTGTTGGTGGTCGTTTCTATTTCATCCGCGTTTTCGAAGACGTAGATACCGTAGTTCTGCGCGGCAGGGCTCAGTGCGGAATTGACTGCGAAGGTATCCGGCAGATGGCCGCTGGGCAGCACAGCGCCGGACAGCAGCTGCGCGATGCCGTAGGTGCCGTAGCAGCCGGGATTGCCGATCCAGAGGATGGCATCCACCGCACTGTCCTGCTTCAGTTCTTCGATTTCCATAGCGGTGCCGGAGTTCAGCAGCACCACGATCCGGCCGAAGCCCTGGCCCTTAACCCAGTTCACCAGGTCCCGCTCATCATTGGAGAGGGACAGGATGTTGCCGGTCAACGAGTTGGTGAACTCTTCAGGGGTCTTGAGGCCGTTGAGGCCGGGGTAGAAACAACAGGACTCGCCGGCGTCGCGGCCCAGGACGATGATGGCGGCATCCTTGTAGCTGCCGAGCAGAGCGGCATTGTATTCGGATACCGGCACTTCGTGGATTTCAGATCCCTGATCTTCATAATCATTGACAACATTGCCGCCGGAAGCGCGGGTCGGTCCGTAGGTATTGACCCTGTCCTGATAGAACTTCACCATATCCGGGTTGACGGAGAAACCCTCTTTGGTGAGCGCGTCCGCCAGTGTGACGGCCTGGGAGGTCTGGACCAGCTCGCCCATGGAGCCGCCGAACTGCATCTTTTCGCCGCTGCGCATGCCGAACAGGGTCACGTTCCGACCTTCGATCGCCGGCAGGCCCTTGAGTGCAACGCTGCCTTCAGCGGAAGCGCGGGTGCCGAAAGCAATTTCCGCTGCCACCAGGTCCGAGGCTTTTTCATAATCGGACTTGTAGCGGTAATCGTCCGGGTCAGTGCTTCGTTTGATGCCGGTGGATGAGGTGCCCAGCAGCTCGTCTACCTTGCCGGACCAGGCATTGGCCACCGTGAATACCACATTGAAGATGATGGCACAGGCAAGGAAGACACTTGCCAACCCTCTGAACAGGCGTTTCTTTTTCATAAAACTCTCCCCTCTTCATTGCTTTTATTCGGGCTGCGATTGGTTTATATCCAGCCCTTTTTGACATGGATATCATATACAAAAGAAAAGTGCCGCGCAAGATGCGTGGCACAAACGACAGTTTTTTGGCACAAACGACAGATTATTGAACGTCAGGGGATCATGATTTCCAGATAAAAGATCTCGCCCTCCGTCCTCACTTCTATTTTACCGTCGTAGGAATGAACGATATTGACGATACTTTTGAGCCCGTAGCCGTGATTCTCGGCGTCCTTTTTCCGGGTACGGGGCAGGCCGTCCTGCATCTGAAGCTCGCCTTCAAAATAGTTTTCCAGCTGGATATACAGCATGTTTCCCTGATCCAGGATCGACAGGCTGATGACCTTCCGTTCCGGATCGCTGATGCGCTCCGTGCTTTCGATGGCGTTGTCCAAGGCGTTGCCCAGAAGGGTATACAGGTCGACCAGTTTGATTTTCTGCAGCTGTCGGGTATTGACCATGCAGGAGAGCCGGATCTGCCGGTTGGCGCAGTACACGCTTTTTTCTGTCAGCAGGATATCCAGGGCTTCGTTGCCGGTTTTCACCACCGCATCGTAGAAGTCGATTGCCCGGCTGGTTTCCTGGATTTGGCGCTTCCGCTCGTCGTCCGAAACCATCGCCAGCGCCTGCAGCTGATGCTTCAGGTCATGGGTCTTGCGGTTGATCATTTCGATGTTCTCTTTAGAAAACTCGTACTGGCTTTTCCTGTCCTGTACCAGCCGGGCGATGATTTCTTTTTCAGTCTGCATGGCGGTACGCTTGTAAATGTACCAGAGAATCACCTGCATAACGATACAAAGCACCAGCATGATCCCCACCAGGAAGAATTGCAGATAACGATAAGCGGCTTTCAGCTCCGCATATGCGGCAATGGGCAGGATCAGGTCTTCCATAGCATACTTGGCAGCAGACAGGATTGCAGTAAACGAAAGGAAAATGAACAGAAAAATCAAAGCAGCCGTTCTGTCGTTATGCAGCCGCGCCATTTCATCCGCGCGGATCCTTTCGCCCAGTACTCTGCTGGCGCTCCAATAGAAACCAAGATAAACCACAATCATCCCCAGCATATACAGGAAGGGATGACTATGGGGAAAATCCGGGAAAAGCGTATATACAAACAGATTGCGGATCAGAACGGTCAGAATCGTTTCCGTAAACGAAGCCATCATGGCGCGGAACAGCGCGCCCGCCCAGTTGGTTTCATAACAGAAGAACACAAACAAGACCGGCACGAAACTCATCAGCAGCCAGTAAGGAGCGATTGCCAGCGGAGTCACCCTGTAGAGCGGTTCCAGCATCCGGCGAAGCGGCACATAGGCAAACGCCATCAGATAGAATACGGCCGCGCTGGCGCATATGCGTGACAAGTAAGGAGTTTTGTGCGTCAGTGCTTTGTGGCACAGCACGATGCAAATCGCCAGTATGCCGGTCATATACCGGAACTGGTCCAGGTAAGCCAAAATCAAATCCATATATTTCACCTGTGCAGATAGTTCATGTACTCGTTCAGCAGGCTGTCCTTGTACGCGCGTCCCATGGGAATGCTGAGCTCTCCCACAATGACCTCTGAGGAAGAAAGGCTTTTCAGGTGCTTCAGATTGATCAGGTAGGATTTATGGCACCGCGCAAAATGATAGGAACGCAGAGTGTCCTCGTGCTCCTTCATACTGGCGCGCACCCGGTATTCCCGGTCGGCGGTATGGTAAATCAGGTAATGGGCCATAACTTCCACATACAGGATCACCGATGTGTTCAGGGCGACAGGCCCGTTCACTGTATCGATCACCAGCTGGTTCTCCTGGTTTCTTTCCGCCCGGCGCACGGCTTTCTGGAACTTCATGGCAAAATCGTAGTATCCGATGGGTTTGATGATATAATCCACCGCGTCCACTTCATAGCCGTTGATGGCATACTGGGCGATGTTGGTCACGAACAGGATCACTACGTTTTCGTCCGTTTCGCGGATCTTCCTGGCAGTATCCAGGCCGTTGGTGCCCGGCATGTCGATGTCAAAGATAATGATATCGAAGTTCCTGTCCTCTCCGTCCAGCATCGCGTCGCCGGATGGCAGAAGGCATGTTTCCATCAAGATCTGCTTCTCGTCAGCAAACTGCTTGATATATTTCGCCAGCTGTTCACGCATGGCCAATTCGTCATCCACGATGGCAATCCGCATATCCTTCATCCTCTTATTGATGGCTGGTACTGTGTTCCCGCTGGTAAGCTGTGGGAGTCACGCCGGTCTGCGCGCGAAAGAGGCGGCAGAAATAGTCCGGATCGTAATAACCGCACAGCATGGCGATTTCACTGACAGGCATCCGCACCGCGTCCCGCTGGCGGAGCAGCCGCTTGGCGTACCGGATGCGGATATCCGTCAGATACCCGTGAGGCGTCATGCCGGTGGCCTGCTGGAAGCAGCGCCGCAGATGATCCTTGCTGTACCCTGTCGCCGTCAGCGCTTCCGTCACCTGAAAATCGGGATCGCTGTAGGAGGCGGTGATCGTTTGGATGACCCGGCTGACCACCGGGTTCACCGGCGGACTGGAAATACCCGCCTCGATCATCTGCATAACCGCGTTGTACAGCGTTTCTGTCACAGCGTCTGTCTCCTTCTGGATCAGGTAGCGCGACAGGAGGATGGCCAGCAGGTTCGTCATGGTGTGGCAGCTGTCATCCGCCAGGATCAGCGGCTCTGAAAGTACGACCTCTTTTTTGTGAAAAGCGTCTGTACGGCGAAGCGTATCCGTGCGCATATAGAAATCCCTGAATCCGGCAGGCGCGGTTTTCCTGTGCGGCATCGCCGGCGGGATCACATGAACGGTGCCGGGCGAAAACGGGTATTCCCGTCCGCCGATTTCCGCAGTGCCTTCTCCCTCTGTATTCACAATGATTTCATAGAAGTCGTGGCTGTGCAGTTCATGATCCATCAGGCGGTTGGGCGAGGCGCCGACCAGCAACAGGGCCATGCCGATCATTCCTTTCAGCTTTTTATTGGCAACAGTATAACAGCGTACAGCGTTTTTGTCCAGCTATTTTGTCGGTTCTGTTCTGATGGATTGACGAGGTCCGCGTTATAATACAGCCATCAACTGAAGCAAAGGAGTGCAGAGCAATGGAAGGTATGATGCGGCAGATGGTCATGGCAGGTCCCCGGAAGAGTAAAATCATCGAGGTGCCGATTCCAAAGTACAGTGACGACGAAATGCTGGTGAAGGTGACCCTGACCGGCATGTGCCATTCCGAGTGGTATCCCTGGGCCACCGCCAAGGAAGGCGACATCCTGGGTCATGAAGCCATCGGCGTTGTGGCCGAGGTCGGCAAGAACGTGGAAGGTTTCAAAGTCGGCGACCGCGTGACCGGCCTGGGCGGCGGCGCGTACCGCGAATATATCGTGGTTTCTCCTAAGAAAACTGCCCATGTGCCGGATTGCCTGAAGGACGAAGACGCCATTTCCGAGCCTCTGGCCTGCCTGCTTTCCGCCGCTATGAAGCTTCCCGTGGAGACCCTGGGCGACACTGTGGCGGTCGTTGGCTGCGGATATATGGGGCTGGGCACCATCGCGCTGTTCAAGGCGATGGGCTACGGCAACATCATCGCCATCGACAAGCGTCCCGAAGCCCTGGAGAACGCGAAAAAGCTCGGTGCGACGGAGACCTATCTTCCCGAAGAAATCCCCGAAATGTACCGCAGCAATTTTGAGACCATCGGCAAGGCGGATCTGACCCGCAGCGGCAACAACGCCAACGTGTTCGCTCCGGGGATCCCCACCGTCATGGAATTTGCCGGCACCGAAGACGGCCTGCAGCTGGCAGGCGAACTGGTGAAAGCGCACGGGCGCCTCGGCATCGGCGGCTATCACAACGACGGCCCCCGCTCCATCGACTACAAGCTCTGGAACTTCAAGGCCATCACCACCATCAACTGCCATGAGCGCCGCATCGACTACGAAGCGGGCCTGTGCCGCCGCTGCATGGAACTGCTGGAGAAGGGCATCTGGAAGTTCACCGGCGTGACCAAGGTATTCGACATGAAGGATTTCGACAAAGTCAGCGAAATGATGGAGCATCACACCGACAACTTCATCAAGGCCGGTATCCGTCCTTAAGTCGATGTATTTCAGGGGAGAACCGATCTTTAGCATCTAAAGAACAGTTCTCCCCAGACCCCTTTCCAGGAAAGACACATCAGAGGGAGAATCATCCATGGAAAAGATCAGGACGGCCGTGGTTGGATGCGGCATGATCAGCTACATCTATATCAAGAATTTCAGGCATCTTTTTTCAGTGATCGATTTAGTTGGGATCTGTGACAATAACGCTCAGAACGCCAGGGAAAAATCCGAGCTGTTCAATGTTCCTGTGATGACCATGGACGAGATCAAGGCAGACCCTGAAATCCGCCTGGTGGTCAACCTGACCGGCCCGGCAGCCCATTATCCGGTCATCAGGGAATTGCTGGAAGCCGGGAAAAACGTGTTCACAGAAAAGATGCTTTGTGCAGATTTCGAGCAGGGCAAAGAACTGGTGGCGCTGGCGAAGGAAAAGGGCCTGTATCTGGGCGTTGCGCCGGACACCTTCCTGGGTGCAGGATTGCAGACAGCGCGTCTGCTGATCGACAGAGGTATGATCGGCGAGGTCACCTCTGCCCGTGCTGCTGTCAACCGCTCCCAGGCGCTCAATTCCGAGATATTCCGTTTCATCCGCAATCCGGGCGGCGGCTTTGCCTATGACGTCGGCGTGTATTATGTGACAGCGCTGCTGAGCCTGCTGGGGCCTGTCAGGAAAGTGACAGGCTTCGTCTCGGAAAGCCGTGAGCATGAAGCCCGCATCCTCCGGGCCGGCGACTTTGGCAAAACATGGAAGACCGCGGACAGCAACCTATATGCCGGATCGCTGCTGTTCGAAAGCGGCGCGGCTGCCACACTGCACCTGGACGGAGAAAGCATCGACGAGGAACAGTCCTCCCTGGTGATCTACGGCACCGAAGGCATCCTGAAACTGGGCGATCCCAACAGCTTCAACGGTTCCGTCCGCCTGATCCGCAACAACGCCCCTGAAACCGTCATGCCCTTTACCCACGGCTTCACCGGCACACCGCTCTATGGGCCTGAAACCCCTGCCGATTACGGCCAGCACCGCGGTGTCGGTGCGGCGGTGATGGCGTGGGCCATGATCGAAAACCGTCCTCACCGCGCCTCTGCCGATCTGGGCCTGCATACGATGGAGATCCTCCATGGACTGGACATTTCCTCCAAAGAAGAAAAAGTCTATCACATGACCACCACTTTTACGCAGCCTATTCCGCTGCCCACTGGTTATACCGACCAGATCCTGGGCGGTATTCGATGCGATGCCGAAGGATCGTTGGTGAACGGATAATCAGTCTTATCTCTTGGAAAAGCTGCGATAATCGTTTGAATCAGAGTGTAATCAAAATGGTAATTCCAGGTCCAAAGCCACTTGACCAATAACCAAATGCAAAGAGCTGCCCCGTCCGGCAGCTCTTTGTTTTATGACGGATTGATCTTACAGAAGCCGCTTGTGCAGGATGGCTCCCTGATGGCAATGATCGATTGCCAGTACGGCGTCATAACCTTCGGCAGCCCGTGTCTTTTCCCCCAGGCCGTAGCTTCCCAGGGCGATCAGGTATTCACAGTGCGCACGGTTGCGGAGGGATAAATCTTCGTCGAAGAGCTGCAGATCAGGCAGGGATACGGCGAAGTAGTCGATCTTCACCTGATCGTAGTAGTGCTTTTCGCCGTAGGAAATCAGTTTATAGAACCGGCTGCGGGCTTTGTCCTCCCGGCCAAGCGCTCGGTGAGCCAGACCCTGGTAGAGGATCATATCGGCTGGCTGGTCGTTGTAATACATGGCGGAGGCGGGCTCTTCATTGCCCGCGGCGGCCAGTTCCAGATGGCGCAGGGCTTCCGTTTCATTGCCCAACGCCCTTTCAGCCAGGCCCAGATAGTAATGGATGTTGTTATCCTTGGCGCCTTCCAGCTTGCCTTCTCCCAGGTTGTGCGGGAAAACCAACGCCTTTTCCAGCAGTTCCTTTGCTTTGGCCGCGTCGCCGCTGTTCAGTGCCTGGATCCCCAGCTGGGTCATGGCAACGGCGTACTGTGCAGTCACCTTGCCTTCGCCGCCCTCCCAGGGGTGGAAGTTATGGGCCATGATCAGGTTCAGCGCTTCCTCGTGCCGGCCCAGATTGTTGAGCAAAGTGCAGTACTCCGTGTACAAATCGTCCCGCCGGAAAGCCATTTCCCTGTGTGCATCCAGGAAAGCAAAACGATCTTCAAGGGAATAGTTCAGTTTGCCGTACAACTGACAGAGTTCCAGCAATACGCGTGCGTCGGTTTCGTCCAGGGCATAGGCTTTCTCCATACAGATCCTGGCTTTTTCCAGATCATGCCGTTTGTTGAAATAAGCCAGGCTCAGGTTCCGCCACACTGTGGGGAACGTCTCATCGATCTTCGCCGAACGCTCCCAGCAGAAGATGGCATCGTCATACTGCCGCTTGTCGTACCATAGACAGCCCAAGTAATAATGCGCCTTGGCGTCCTCCTGGTTGTGATCCATGGCGTATTCCAGGACGTTGATATCTTCCAGCCTGTTGGGGAAACAATACAGGGAATCTGCACGTGCCGCGTTGAAGCACGCCTGTTTCGCGTAATCCCAGTCAGCATTCGCACAGGTATAATATGCCAGATGATACCACACCATCGGCGTAGGCTCCGGGCAGCACTCCAGGATGAAAACGGCGTCCGTGTAATATCCCGCCTCGGCGTAGTCAATAGCGCATTCGATATAGCTGCTGGCCCGGCTGCCCATCAGCTTCAGCGCGCCTTCGATATCACCGCTTTCGATGCGGGAGACATAGTCGAAGGCGTCCAGCTTCAGGTTTTCTTCGTACCAGGCTTCCGCTTCTGCGTCCCTGCCCAGCGAATCCAGGATCAGTCCCTTGAGGGCACGGGCTTGCAGGTTGTGATAGTTCTTCACCAGGCTGCGCTCGATATGCTCCAGCGCCATCGCGTATTCGCCTCGGATGCAATCGATGCAGGCGATATGGTAATAGCCCGTCTCCTGCTCCGCCGCAGTCCAGGTAGCTTTGAAGAAAGCGTCGTATGCCTCGTCATCCCTGCCCTGATAACGCAGTGCCAGGCCCAGATTCAGGTAAGCTTCGCTGTCGCAGGGGTTCGGGTTGCGGCTAGTCATACGGGCGATGGCTGCCTTGAAATACTTTTCCGACTCCCGGAACTTGCCTCTCCGCAGCAGCAGGGTGCCATAGGCGTTATTGGCCCGGATATCGCCGGGATCTCGCTTCAGCGCTTCCAGATAATAGGGATCCGGCTGATAGGTGGCGTGACGGTACTGCTCCAGATGGATGCCGGTCAGGTATAATTCCTCGTTGGTCAAAATCTCTTCCGGCAGTTTGGCCGGCGGCATGGGATCCGGTATTTCTTCGATCTTTTTCGGCTGCGGTGTATAATCCAGCAGTTTCCTGCCCCCGGACGTATAAACAGCCAGGGTCAATGCCGTTTCCGGAACTGAAACGGCAGTTTCGTCTCTCAGGACATCGACGGGACTGATGTCGCATGTTCTGTCAAAAATCGTTTCGCCGTCCGCCGTCAGCGTCACCCGTGCCTGTTTGAACAGCTGGGTCGCATATACGGTGATCCTTGCTTTTCCATCTCCCGTTTCCAGGTTCAGCACGCATTCCTTGCTGGCGTTCTTCACATAGCCTGCTGCCTTATAGGGCATGAAGTACTGGGTGAAAGTCTTTTCTTCAAAAGGTTTGAGCCAGGCGAAGTCCGGCTGGTTATCGCAGTACATGCCCGTCATCAGTTCGATATAAGGGCCGTTTCTGTCCGTCAGATTGCGGTCCCAGGCCCGGCCGAAATCACCGTTGCCCCAGGTCCACTGTTTCTTGCCCGGGGAAACGTGATGATCGGCAACATGCAGGATGCCCGCTTCCGCGCCGTAATCGTATCCACCGACGAAATTGTAATCGCTGTGGGCGCACATATAGCTTGTAGGCACCGGGATATTCCTGTAACGGCTGATATCCACGCCCGCGCCGTAATCGTGCTTGTAGTACACCCCCGTGGCAATGGGGAATTTGCTCACGTCCCGCTTGCCGTGGTCGTACACCGCGCAGACGTCCGGCGGAAACACGCTCTGCGTGTTGTCGTTCACCGATACGGCGGGATTCGCCCACCACAGGAAGGTCTGGGGCAGGCTGGTGCGGTTGTACAGCTGTCCCCTGACCTCTATGTATGCCTTGGCAGGGTACAAGGTGAAGGTCATTTTGCCCTTGGTGCCGTACATCTGATCCACCTCGGACAGTTCCACCGACACACTGCCGTCTACATTTTCGACAGTGCGGAAATCGGTAGGCCCGAAGGTAGTGGGCCGGTGGTGCTGGGGCCAGTTGAATTCGATGCCGCCGCTGATCCATGGCCCGGTCAGGCCGACCAGCGCTGGCTTGATGACCTCGTTATAGTATACGAAATCGTAGCCGTTGGTCTTGTCGTAAGCCCGCTGGATGCGTCCGCCCAGTTCCGGCAGAACCATCACTTTTATATAGTCGTTTTCCAGCCAGACAGCGGTATAGGGTTTATCCTCTTTCACATCCAGGATCTTGTCCACCACCGGCAGCGGATACACCTTGCCGCTGCTGCCCTGATACACCCGTTTTTCCAGAAACATGGGGTTTTTATCAGCTTTCCCGATACCGTACGAGGGGATCATTACTGTTTCTACACGTATGCTGGCGTTCATAGTACAGCCTCCTGTTCAATGATCGGGTAATCATCCACCGTCACCAGCTCGGCACTGATCAGCTGCCCCTCCGTGACGTCCGCGCGTTCCTTCAACCCAGCCATGGCAGACACGTCCACAGTCACATTTTCCTTCACGGGCGTCAGGTACAGCACCAGCGGTTCTTCTTTCAGGCTGTCCGCATAACAGTCCACCCGGATGTCCCAGGCATCACCGTTGCAGAAATTGTCGGAAATCAGTTCCCCCTTCACGAAAGCATGCCCGATGTCGCCCCGGTACCTGACCCGCAGCAGCACCTGTTTGTGCCCCCGCTGGTCATCCGGAGATAACCGGACTGTATAGCGGCCCGTTCCCACCTGTTCGAAAGCCAGGGCTGACGTCCCGGTTCCGGCGCAAACACGCCGTCGGAGGATAAATCGACGGTCCGGCTCCGACCAAGTACGGACTTCGGCACAGCCGTCCTCCAACTCCACATACAGGCGTTTGCCATCCCACAGCAGCGGTTTGCCGCACAGCCAGGCCTTATCCTGATAGACCCAGAAATTCTGAGCATCCCGCCGCGACAGCGTCATGATGGTCTGCTTCCCCGCCCTGAAGGCTTCGCCTGGCTGGGGATAGAATTCCTGACCGTCGATGCAGTAGACCGGCGTCATGCCGTCCGGCACCAGGAAGAACCAGGTGTTTCCAACGTGTGCCAGCGGCTGGGCAGCAGCCCAGTCCAGTGTGACGTCACCCAAAGATATGCCAAAGGGCAGGATAGCGTTTTCCCCCGCGGCGATATCGAAACGGAAGGTGATTTCCTTTTCCGGCAGGATCAGGCGCACCTCTTCCCCGTGCCGGTCTTTCATTTCAACATGATCCTGGAAATTGTTGACGAACAGGAAGCCGCTTCCGTCCTTCACGCGCACGGAGAAGCGCAGAGGCCCCAGATCGTCAGGCCGGAGTTCTTTCAGATGCGCCGGCAAAACAGCTTTCGTTTTCTCGAAGAATCCGGAAAAGAGACTGCAGAACATATGAACGGTCCGGAGGCGCCCGTAGCTTTCCCGGATCTGTCCAAACTCTCCGACAGCCGCCTGGTAGTCATAGCTGCGCTTGGGGATCTGGCCCTCGTTCAGGTAAGGCGTCCGCCTGCCGGTCGGATTGGTACCGCCCTTATACATATAATAACCCAGCAGGTTGCATCCGCTGCCCAGCTTGGTATTCGCCAGAGCATCGACCGCCCGCATATCCAGCCGGAAACGGTATTTGTAGCTGCACATCATGCCGCCCATCATCTCACAGCAGGCATAAGGCCGCGTTTCCGGGTCATAGGACGGTTCGAAATTATATTCTCTGCTGACATCACTGTTGTGGTTGTCCCGGTAGATGTATTCCGGCGTGGCGGGATGAACGCCCGGCTTACTGTAGAAAAGCCAGGGCTGGTACGAATAGCCACCCCATAGCGGCAGCGCTTCGTCCACGGGGGTCACGGCTCCGCCCCAGGCCGTGGCAGTGTAGAAGGGCGTGACGATGCCTTCTTCCCGCATGATCCGTTTCAATGCCAGCATATATTCCACCCCGGAGTGACCGCTGGTGATCCATTCGTTGGATACGCCGGCAGTCATCTCCCATGGAGCGCAGGAATGCTGGTATTCGTTTTCGATCTGCGTACCCACGATACACCCGCCCTGATGGAAATAATGACCGTCCATCTGCAGATGCAGCTGGCGGAACAGCCTGCGCACGGCATCCAGGAAACCTGGGTTGTTTTCCCGGACGTCATAGGGTTTGCCGTACAGCCAGTCCGGCAGGCCGCCGTTGCGCATTTCCCCATGATCGAAGGGGCCGATCCGCATGATCACCATCATGCGATGCTTTTCGCATATTTCCAGAAAAGAGCGCAGGTCCCGGCAGCCGTCGAAGCGGAAGACGCCTTCTTCCTCCTCGTGGACGTTCCAGAATACATAGGTGGACAGAATGTTGACGCCGCCGCACTTCATTTTGACGACAGCGTCTTCCCATTGATCGGGAGACACCCGGGCGAAATGCATTTCCCCGCTGATCCCGAAGAAGGGCTTTCCGTTCACTGTCATATAGTCGTTGGTGAACCCGATTTCCCGGCCGTCCGGGCTGCTGCCCGAGAATCTTTCGTCCAGGGCATAGATCTTTTTACCGGGAATCCGGGATACATCCAGTGTGTACATGTTTCATCACGCTCCATTGGATAACAGTATACCAAGCCTGCCGGATTTTTTCAAGCTGTCCGGCATTTCCCGGGAATAATCATTTGCAGGACTGCAATTTGACCCGTTTTTTTCTGAAATTCGTCTTGACAAATTAAATATATCTAACTATAATATCCCCAGCTGTTAGATACAGCTAACTTTTTAAGGTTTCAGTTAGCCTCATCTAATGTCAGGAGGTGTCTCAGGATGATGCCCTTAAGCTATGCGAAGCCGGGCGAAGACGCAATCATCAGGAAAGTCGGCGGAAGCCCGGAGGTCAAGCAGCATCTGGAAAACCTGGGGTTCGTGGTAGGCGGCAGCGTAACGGTAATCACGGTCATGAACGGCAACGTGATCGTCAAGGTCAAGGAATCACGCGTAGCCATCAACGATGAGATGGCGCGCAGGATCATGATTTAATGGGAGGTAGACTATGAACAATCTGCGGGAAACTCCGGTAGGCGGAACGGCAAAAGTGGTGAAGATCCACGGTGAAGGCGCGGTCAAGCGCAGGATCATGGACATGGGCATCACCAAGGGCGTAGAGATTTACGTGCGCAAGGTCGCGCCGCTTGGAGACCCCATCGAGGTCACAGTGCGCGGATACGAGCTGTCCCTGCGCAAGGCGGACGCCGAAAATATCGAGGTAGAATGATTTTTTTGTCCTTGAGTTAGTTTTATCTAATATTGGAATCAAAAAGGAGAGATTTCGCCATGAATATTCGCATCGCCCTGGCGGGCAACCCCAACAGCGGCAAAACCACACTGTTCAACGCGCTGACCGGCTCCAACCAGTTCGTGGGCAACTGGCCCGGCGTCACGGTCGAAAAGAAAGAGGGCAAGCTCAGGAAGCATGACGGCGTGGTCATTACCGACCTGCCCGGCATTTACAGCCTCTCCCCTTATACCCTTGAGGAAGTGGTCGCCCGCAACTACCTGATCAACGAGCGTCCCGACGCCATCCTGAATATCATCGACGGCACCAACCTGGAACGCAACCTGTACCTGACCACCCAACTCGTGGAACTGGGCATTCCGGTCGTCCTCGCGATCAACATGATGGACGTCGTCAAAAAGAACGGCGACAAGCTGAACACGAAGGAACTCTCCAGGCAGTTAGGATGCAAGGTCGTCGAGATCTCCGCCCTCAAGGGCACCGGCGTCATGGAAGCCGCCGAAGAGGCGATTCAGGCCGCGCAGGGCACAAAAACCATCCCCCAGCATACCTTCTCCGGCCCGGTGGAACACGCGCTGGCGCATATCGAAGAAGCCGCGGTCCACAATAAGCCCGAAGAACAGCAGCGCTGGTACGCCATCAAGGTGTTTGAACGGGACGACAAGGTGCTTGAACAGCTGAAGATCTCTCCGGAAACCATGAAGCACATCGAAGCCGACATCGCCGCCGCTGAAAAAGAGCTGGATGACGACGCGGAAAGCATCATCACCAACGAGCGCTACGTCTATATCGCCCAGGTGATCAAATCATGTTATAAAAAGCACAATGCCGGCAGCCTGACCACCTCAGACAAGATCGACAAGGTCGTGACCAACCGCTGGCTGGGCCTGCCCATTTTTGCTCTTGTCATGTTCGCGGTTTACTGGATCGCGATGGTGGCTGTCGGCACGCCTGCGACCGACTGGGCCAACGACGGCCTGTTCGGCGACGGCTATCACCTGTTCGGCAACGGCACCGCACAGTATGAGGAAGCCACGGAGCGCTACGGCGATACCGACGCCATCATCGGGGCGTTCGCAGACAAATATGGTGTGAAGTTCGATGCGGAAAACCCTGAAGATTCCCTGGCTGCTTTGCTCGCCGCCACGCCTGACGACGCGAGTGTGACATACATTACCCAGGACGAAGAAACACTGCAAACCGAAGAGCATCCCGATACCGGCAAAGCGGATCTGCAGGCTGCGATCGACGAGTATCTGAGCACCGAGGAAGGCTACAAATCCGACGTCGGAGCGCCTGATCCCGCCGCTTACGGCACCTGGGTACCCGGCATTCCCGTGCTGGTGGAAGGGGCACTGGACGCCGTCAACGCGGCTGACTGGCTGAAAGGCCTGATCCTGGACGGTATCGTCGCCGGTGTCGGCGCGGTCCTGGGCTTCGTGCCCCAGATGCTGGTATTGTTCTTCCTGCTCGCTTTCCTGGAAGCGTGCGGCTACATGGCCCGTATCGCCTTTGTTCTGGACCGTATCTTCCGCAAGTTCGGCCTGTCCGGCAAGTCCTTCATCCCGATGCTCATCGGCGTCGGCTGCGGCGTGCCCGGCATCATGGCTTCACGAACCATTGAAAACGAACGCGACCGCCGGATGACCATCATGACGACGACCTTCATCCCCTGCGGCGCGAAAGTGCCTTTCATCGCCATGATCGCAGGCGCGATCTTCAACGGTTCGCCCTGGATTTCCACCAGCGCCTATTTCATCGGTATGGCGTCCATCATTATCAGCGGCATCATGCTGAAAAAGACGCGCCGCTTCTCCGGTGATCCGGCTCCCTTCGTCATGGAGCTGCCCGCTTATCACTGGCCGACCCTGAGCAACGTGCTTCGTTCCATGTGGGAGCGCGGCTGGAGCTTCATCAAGAAAGCCGGTACCATCATCCTGCTCTCCACCATCCTCGTCTGGTTCCTGAGCCGCTTCGGCGTGGCGGACGGCACATTCCGCATGCTGGAAGAAGAAGAACTCGACCTGTCCATCCTCGCGAGGATCGGCAATGTGATCGCCTGGATCTTTGCGCCTCTGGGCTTCGGCACATGGCAGGCGACGGTCGCCTCCATCACCGGCCTGATCGCCAAAGAAAACATCGTCGGCACCATGGGCATCCTGTACGGCGGCACCGAAGCCTACGCGAACCTGGCGGCTTCCTTCACCGGCATCGCGGCTTTCTCCTTCCTCGTTTTCAACCTGCTGTGCGCGCCTTGCTTCGCCGCCATCGGCGCGATCAAGCGCGAAATGAACAATGCGGGCTGGACCTGGTTCGCCATCGGCTATCAGTGCGGTTTCGCCTACGCTGTATCCCTGATGATCTACCAGTTCGGTTCCCTCTTTACCGGAAACATGAATGTGATCGGCCTGATCGCCGCCCTGGCCGTACTCGGCTGCATTATCTACATGCTCTTCTTCAAGAAATACCATGAGGCCACCAAACTGACCAAGAAAGTGTAAACGCAAATGCTCCAATGGTTTTCTGAAAACGCCGGCACCATCGCCGTCAGCCTGATCCTGGCAGCCGTGGTGGCCGCAATCATCGTAAAACTGCGGAAGGACAAGCGGCAGGGCAGATCCTCCTGCGGCGGCAACTGCGGCTGCTGTCCCATGTCCGGATCCTGTCACAAACAATCATAATCGCGAAGGGATGCTGCAAAATAACACATGCAGTATCCCTTCACTTATATGTATTGTTTTTCAAAGAGATTGTGCAATAAAGAATACTATACGGCTCCATTCAAAAACGCAGTCTGTTCTACTGATCCATTCAACTGATATCACAAAAGGCGAGGGATGATGATAAAATGCTGACAACGATTGCTCTGTCGGTCATCATGATGGCCGGGCTGTTTCTGATGCTGTGGGGCGCCGTGGGTTTTGTCCAGAACCAGAGGTTCTTTACTTCTGCGCCGAAAGAAATCCAGGATGCTCTTCAGCCAAAGCATGAAAGATTTCGGGGACAGCACCTCATGGGGTGGATCATGCTGATTATGTCGCTCACGCTGATGGGCGGCGCACTGATCTTCGGCGGTTATGACGGTATCAGGCACGGCTTCCATTATTGGCAGTTCTTTGTCCGCTTTACTGCGATGCTTCTTCTGCTGAAGGCTTTTGATATCCTGTTCTTCGACTGGTATCTGCTGTGCCGCTCTGGTTTTTTCACCCGTTATTATCCTGAAACAAAGGCTTTATGCGGCCCCCATCTGTTCGGCTATAACCGGAAGTCCCATACGGTTCAGATTGCAATAATGATCCTGGGCTCAATGCTGCTGGCCTGGATATGCACGGTGATTTGAGAAGCCGCATATAAAAGAATACCGCCGGGGAACGCATTCAGGATGATCATGCGAAAGGAACGGCGAAAAACAAAGAACTCGCTTGACATGAAGTCATTTACATGATATTATATCGATGTTAGATACATCTAACCGACTGCTCCCTGATGTACACTTTCATCGAGCAGTTTATTCTGAAAGGTGGGTTAGATGGCTCTAACTATAGCTCAATTCACACATTTTGAACACATACTGAAGGAGGTCTCCCCTATGAAAAGAACCCGTTCTTTGCTCGCCCTGGCAGTGGTACTGTGCGTGCTGTTTGCAACAGTCAGCGCCTTGGCTGACCGGACCATGGAAGGTGACGCCAACGTGGATCAGCGGTATTATCCTTCCACCTCTCCGTTCATTCATCCCCCTTTCTATAACGTGAAGCTGATCGTTGAAACAGACGATAACGGTGTCATCACCGCAGTGAAGGACAACGGCACCGGCACCGCTGGTTCCGTACAGGCAGGCAATGAAGAATTCTGGGCCAACAAGAACAAGCCTTATTTTGACGCAGCCGTCAGCGGCGGCCTCCTGGACCGTTTCGTCGGCAAATCTTTGGAAGAAGTCAAAGCCATGGATATGAGCAGCGGCAGTGCAGACGCCGTTTCCGGCGCAACACTGGTAAGCGCTGCTGCCCAGGAAGCCGTGATCAATGCTTTTGAGGGCAAAGCGGGTAAGACCTTCCTTG
>JAFRNK010000016.1 GCA_017430225.1 Clostridia bacterium
GCATCCCGCGGTACTCGCCGTCAGCCTGGGGCTCCTGATCGGCTTCTACTTCATCGAGTCCGGCGTCAACGCAATCATCATCGGCAAGGCCACCTGCGCGGGAGGCAACAGCACGACGATCCTGTTCACGGTCATGGGCGTCCTGACGATCATCGGCGGCATTTCCATGCTCGCCACCCCGCTGCTCACCTACCTGGGCACCGGGCCCTGCATCATCATGCTGTTCTTTATCAACGGTATTGTCGGCGTCGTTCATGGATTCTTTGAGCACCGTTTCGACAAGAGTTTCTTCCTTGCGGTTCTCAGCCTGATCCTGGGTATCATCGGCCTTACGGTCCCCGGCATTGCCGAGATGAACAATTCCATCCTGCTCTACATGGCTGCAGGCTGGTTCATTCTCCATGGCGTGTTCACCATCATCAACGCCATCGCCGGCCGGAAAGAAGGCGGCATGAAGATCCTGAGCATTGTGCTGGGCGTGGTGGCCATCATCCTGGGTATTTATTCCATTGCCCATCCCGCGGTGCTTGCCGTCAGCCTGGGTATCCTCATCAGCTTCTACTTTATTGAATCCGGCATCGATATGATCCTGATCGGATCCGCTTATTCCATGGCACTGGCCGGCACCGGCACGAAATAAGAAACAGGGAAAACCATATCCGGAGGAACCGGACCAGGGCGGCGGGCGGTAACACATCCCGCCGCCTTTTAAAGATGTTTGCTGAGGCGGATCCTCACCGGTTTATCTGATGACAGTCAGGGAACCGCGGGGCGCCCCGTATGCCTCTTCCGTAATCTTTCCGCCGAGCACTTCAGTGATATAGCCCATGACTGCCTCGTCCAGCGGGATCCCGGTGTCGAATCTGCTCGTGGAGCTGCCCAGCACATTATACGTATCCCCGCCCACAGCACAGAAATCGTTGGTTACGACGGCGTAGAGTGCGTTCACGTCGAAGGGCTCGCCGTTGATCGATCTGATGGTCACGCGCCGGATCGACGCAGGCGCGAAATAGCTGCTCTCCTTGCCGTTCAGCATGTAGACGGCACCCTGGTCATAGGCTTTCGTCGTGTCGATGGTCCACTCGATGCCGGACGTCTGGGGGAATCCGCCGGCGGACTCAGGCATCAGGAACGTGGAAGCCTCCAGCGCTTCAAGCAGCTCTGCTCCGGTCGCATAGACCAATGCCACTGTATTGCCGAAGGGCAGCACCGTGTTGATATCTTTCTTCGTCACATCGCCCTTTTCAATGGAAGCGCGGATGCTGCCGCCGTTGACGATTCCGACGACCGCATTGGGTTCCACCTGTTCAATGCCGCCTTCCTTGACAACAGACCAGATCATCGCGTCGGTAATCAGGTCGCCCATGTTGGTTTCTTCGGTACGGTTGCCGGGAGCCCTTTCACCGTTCAGCCACGTTTCAGAGGTTGCGAATACCTTTCCGTATTCCTCATTCACCCGGTCGATGATCTTCTGCGCGTCATCCCTGACTTTCCCATCGATGAAGCGGGCCGTGTACAGGTCGTGTGTGATCAGGGTCGGGAGCAGGAAATTGCTCTCGATGCCCTTGTTCTCATTGTCGATCACGACCACGCCGATGTTGGCAAACCTGGTGCCGGTGGACTGAATGGGTTCGCCGCCCTGGCCGGCCGTCATCGCGGTATGGCTGTGTCCGTCCAGAACCATATCGATACCGGTTACCTTCTTCAGCAGTTCCCTGGAGCTGGATCCGTCGCCCAACTGCTCGACATCCACCCCCAGGTGGAACAGGCCGAACACCAGGTCGCAATCCGCCCGGATCCCGTCCACTGCTTTCCGGGCGATTTCCGGCATCTGTTCGGCGGGGGCAAAGGAGAGCATCCTGATCAGGCCGGGGTTGACCTTGGACACCGTCTCCGGCGTATCCATGCCCACGAAGCCGATCTTCAGACCGCTCTTCGTGGTGATGACGGCGGAAGGAGGCAGAATACTCTCGCCGGTTTCATCCAGCGTGACGTTCGAACAGATCACCGGGAACAGGGCTTTGGAGATGTTTTCCTTCAATTGGGGATAGCCAAAGTCGAACTCATGGTTTCCGATGGTCGCCACGTCGTACTTTGCGGCATTCATCATCTCAATGGCGCTTAAGCCTTTGCTGGTGTTGACATAAGGATTTCCCTGGCTGAAATCGCCCGCGTCGGCCAGGATCACATCGGCGCCCAGTTTCTCAAAGCAGGTGCGCAGGCCGGCAATACAGGCATAGCCGTCAATCTGGCCGTGAACGTCGTTGGAGTGAAGGATCACCGTTTTGCCGGAATAGTCCCTGTCAAGGTCATAGCGGATATCCGCGTGAGCCAGATACTCGGTTTCGTTCCAGACTTCGTTACCGGCCGCTTCGGCAAAAGCCCCGGTCATGCCCAGGATCATTGCCAGCGTCAGGATCAATGCAAACAGTTTTTTCATCGTTCAGGATACCTCCGTCCGCGTTATGAATGTGATAAGAGACAATACATGCCTGAATCATCGCAGGCATCTGCCTGTATTATATTCTTTTCCCGCTGCTTTCACAAGATAAGGAACTGTCGCAAATTTCAGAAGCTATTAATAGGGTGAAGAGTGGAGAGTTCAGAGTGGAGAGCGGAGGGCAAACCACCAAGGAATTGCACGCGCACCGCGGGCGCAAGCGCCTCTGCCTGTTTCGGGTTCCATCGTTTCGCACGTTATTCTTCCTGAACAGGAGACAGGCCGAATTCCTCGGGGCGGAAGCGGGGGCAGACGCTTTCCTTGGTCAGAATCACGGAAATGGCGAGGCGCGTGCCGATTTCACAGGCCTCGGGGAGTGTTTTGCCATAGGTCAGGCCGATGGCTACACCGGAGAAAAACGCGTCCCCGCACCCGGTGGTATCCACCGGATCGACGTTCGGAGTCGTGCAGATGCCGCTTCCTTTACCCTGTTCGGCATATACCGCGCCGTCAGGCCCCAGGGTGACGACCATCCGCGGGATGTTCGCACGGGCAAGCCTGTCCGGAAGCAGGGCACTGATTTCTTCGGCGGAGGCTTCGGAATAATCCTCTGAAAACAGCATGCCTGCTTCCTGTTTGTTGCAGACAATGCAGGAAGTCTGCTGAAGCAGGTCGCGGCGCTCCATGGCGATGGCCATATTGGAAACCACGCCGTAGACATCTTTCCCGTACTGCTGCGCAAGGGCAAAAACCCGCTTGAGAATTGGGGCATCCATATCTATTTCCACCACGATACTGTCCGCCCGGCTGACCAGGGAATCCCCCCGGGCATTCAGCACGTCCAGCAGCGCGCTTAGGTCCGGGCGCCTGGAGATGGAGGCGACCACATCACCGCTGTTGTCGAAGATGGCCAGCCAGGTGCCCATGCCGTCCGGCTGCCGCAGGATACAGTCGGTGTTGACCTTATGCCTTGACAGGCGGTCGACGACCTCCGCGCCGATGCCGGTATCATCCACTACGCTGAGGAA
>JAFRNK010000017.1 GCA_017430225.1 Clostridia bacterium
AGCCTCATCCTGCGCGCAAACGGATACAGAGTCCGGCTGCGGGCGTTCCTCTTCCAGCGATGATAGGCTTTCAGTTCCTTCCGCCAATTCGGATGAGTGACGACATACCCGACCGCAATATACAGGAGCACCCCAAGCACTGTCCCCAGCGTATTAGAGACCAGATCGTCGATGTCATAAAACCCCCTGCGCGATATCAGCTGGATATTCTCAATCAGAAATGATATCACGAAACCGGCGATGATTGGCCGGACAGCGACCTTCGCCCTGAACCATGCAAATACATAAGGCAGCAAATAGCCCATCGGCACAAAAAGCATGATATTCAGGTATACCTGGGCAATATTTGCGGGGCTGATGATCTCAATATGTGATATTGCCTGGGTCAGGCCATCGGTAAACACGGATTTCAGAACGCCCAGAATTCCGAAATCGATCCGGACCGAATGCTTCAGGTCTTCATATAACGCGATATGCACCTGATAGTCATTCGAAGCCGAGCGGGAGAAAAAGACCAGCCACGCCATCACAGCCAGATAAACCAGGAAGATGGCGACCAGCAGGCTTTGCCGCAGCCTGAGCAGCGTTTCGGCTTTCGGATGGGTACTGAGGCCGCCCTGCAGATTGAGACCCAGCCGCTTGCACACGCGCCGGTCGATCCATGGCAGCACAAAAACCATCACCAGCATCAGCGCAGTGACGAATATATTCGTTGTCAGTCCATTCACCTTCACCGCTTACCGAAAGCCTCCCCGCAAGAAATAGAATAATTCATTCATAAAATGATCAGAACAGCGATAACTGGCTCGTTTCGCTGAGCGAGTTGAGACACCCGTGGCTGCGCAGCAGCTCCACGACCGCAGAGGATACGTGCGCACGGTTCTTCAGGTCTTCGACGGAAATGAACGGTATTTCACGCGCCGCCGCGATGCCGTCCGCAGCGCTTTCACCCAAACCGCCCAAGGATACAAAAGGTACGCGGATCCCGTCATCCCCCTCCGGCAGGAAACGCCGCGCGTCGCTCTTGTACAGGTCCGCAGGCAGGAAACGGAACCCGCGGGCCATCATCTCGCGCACCATTTCCATCGCCGTGATTTCGGTCTCCTCTTTCGCGGACAGCTTCTTTTCCTGGCTCAGTTTCTTGAACTCGCGGATCCGCGCATTCAGGTCATCCATACTGAGCAGCATCGTGCACGCGTCAAAGCCGTCGCCGCGGATCGTGAAAAACGCGCAGTAATAGGCCTGCGGCCGGTACACTTTGTACCACGCCACACGCAGTGCCATCGTCACATAGGCGACAGCGTGGCCCTTGGGGAACATATACTTGATCTTTTTACAGCTGTCGATAAACCACGCCGGTACGTTATGCGCTAGCATGGCTTCCTCCATTTCAGGCTTCAGGCCGCGGCCCTTGCGCACGTTTTCCATGGTGGTAAAGGCCATCTTGCTTTCGACGCCGTACTCAATCAGCGCGTTCATGATGTCGTCACGGGTGCAGATGCACTCTTTCAGCTTCGCGATGCCGTTCAGGATCAGGTCGCGCGCATTCCCCAGCCAGACATCCGTGCCGTGGGAGAGGCCGGAAATACGGATGAGTTCCTCCATCGTCGTCGGATGCGTTTCATCCAGCATGCCGCGGACAAAAGAGGTGCCGAACTCAGGCACGCCCAATGTACCGGTCGTGCAGTCGATGTCCTCAGGCTTGACACCCAGAGCAGCAGGGGTCGAGAACAGGCTCATGACGTTTTTGTCGTCTAAGGGGATCTGCTTGAAAGGTACGCCTGTCAGTTCCTCCAGCAGGTGCATCATGGTGGGATCGTCGTGTCCGAGGCAGTCCAGCTTGACCAGCACGTCATGCATGGAGTTGAAATCGAAGTGCGTCGTCACGATACCGCACTCCAGGTCGTCCGCCGGATGCTGCACCGCAGTGAACTGGCAGATATCATAGTTCTTCGGCAGAACGACGATACCGCCGGGGTGCTGGCCTGTTGTGCGCTTGACGCCGACGCAGCCCGCAGCGAGGCGGTCCTTCTCCGCCTCGGAGACGGTTTTTCCTGTCTCTTCCAGGTATTTGAGCACATAGCCGTACGCGGTCTTTTCCGCCAGGGTGCCGATAGTCCCGGCACGGAACACGGAACCCTTGCCGAACAGCTCCTCGATGTAGGCATGTGCGCGCGGCTGGTACTCGCCGGAGAAATTCAGGTCGATATCCGGCACCTTGTCGCCTTTGAAGCCCAGGAAGACCTCGAAGGGGATATCAAAGCCCTCTTTGCACAGTTTCGTACCGCAGACGGGGCAATCCTTGTCCGGAAGGTCGACACCGACCGTATATCCCTTGGGAATATCAAAATACCCCTTCCGGCACTTCGGACAGCGGTAATGGGGCGGCAAAGCGTTAACCTCCGTGATACCGGACATGCAGGCCACGAAGGAAGAGCCGACACTGCCGCGGCTGCCCACCAGATAGCCGTCGCGCAGCGATTTCTGAACCAGTTTGTTCGCGATGGAATACAGGGTCGCGTAGCCGTAGCCGATAATGGAATTCAGCTCTTTTTCAAGACGCTTCGTAATGATTTCGGGCAGTTCGTCGCCGTACATTTCATGCGCGGTCTGCCAGCTCATCGTCTCGATATCGTGCGCAGCTTCCTCCCAGAACGGGGAGAAGGTCTCCTTGCCTTCGGGATGCGGGATATGCCAAAACGTCTTTTCCACCTTGTCGGCGATCTTGTTGGTATTGGTCACCACGACCTCGAACGCCTTTTCCTTGCCAAGGTAGCTGAACTCCTCCAGCATTTCGTCCGTCGTATGGAAGTACAGCGGCGGCTGTTCTTCGCTGTCCTTGAAGCCCTGCGCGTTCTGGATGATCGTACGGAAAATGCTGTCTTCGGGATCGAGGAAATGCACATCGCCCGTCGCGCAGACGGGAATGCCGAGCTTTTCCCCGAGCCAGACCACTTTGCGGTTCATGTCGCGCAGGAACTCATCGTCCTCCGCCATATCTTCCCGTTTCATGAACGCGTTGTTGCCGATGGGCTGGATCTCCAGATAATCATAGAAGCGGGCGATTTTCTTGAGCTTGTCGTCGCTTTCCCCCGCAACAACCGCCTGCATCAGTTCGCCTTCGATGCAAGCTGAGCCGACGATCAGGCCTTCACGGTACTTCTGGAGAATAGCACGCGGCACGTGCGGACGGCGCTTGAAATAATTCAGATGCGATTCCGTCACGATATGGTTGATGTTCTCCACGCCTTTTTGCGTCGCCGCCAGAAGGACGATGTGCGTAGCACTCCCCAGTGTACAGTCGTGCGACAGCTCATTCAAGTCATCCAGCACAGAACATCCGTGCTTCTTCGCCTCGTCCAACATGACAGCCAGGCACTGCGCGGTCGCGCTGGCATCGTTGACGGCGCGGTGGGCGTCTTTCAGGACGACACCCAGTTTTTTGCATACCGAGCCCAGCTTATGGGATTTCATGTCCGGATAGAGCTTCCTGGCAAAACTCAGCGTATCCAGAACGGTACCTTCAAAACTCTGGCCGACCCGCTTGAGTTCGTTGCGCAGGATGGAAATATCGAATTTGGCGTTATGCGCCGCGACAGGACAATCCCCGATGAATTCCAGTATTTTGGGCAAGACCTTCGCGGCAGGTTCCGCGGCCATAACATCTTGGTCGGTGATATGCGTCAGATCCTTGATCTTCTGCGGAAGCAGGAAGCCTGGATTGATAAAAATGTCGATAGCGTCGACAATCTGGCCGTTCGCGAGCTTGGCGGCGCCGAACTCGATCATCCGGTCCTTGCGCGTATTGAGGCCCGTCGTTTCAAAGTCCAGCACGACGATCGTGTCGTCGATCGCCTGGCCGTGCGCATTCTCCACAATCGCCTCGTCGTCGGTCAGGTATGCCTCGACGCCCGGGATCAGCTTGATATTGTTTTTTTTCGCGGCGTTGAACGCCTCGGGATAAGACTGCACGACGCCGTGGTCGGTGACCGCCAGCGCAGTATGGCCCCACTTGGCGGCGCGCGCCATATAATCCGAGATGGAGTTGATGGCGTCCATAGTGCTCATGTTGGTATGCAGATGCAGCTCGACGCGTTTCTGTTCAGCCTGGTCCATCCTCTTCGGGAGCTCCACAGGCATGATATCGTCCGCCATCAGCACGGCTTCTTTCAGGAAATTGTCGAACTGCATGTTGCCGCGCACCAGCACCCCGCTTCCGGGCTGCAGCTGCTTGACGATTGTTTCCGCGGCTTTCTTTTCCTCAGCGGTGATCGGCGGTTCGTCTTCGCTCAGCGGACCGCGGCGCTGCCGGGGACGGTAACTCAGGAACAGCTTGCACTTGACCGAGCTGGTAAAATCCGTGACCCCGAAGGTCACGAGAAGGCTCGTACCCCCGGAAACCTCCCTGGTTTCGATACTCAGGATCTTTCCGCGGATCACGACGCGGCCGCTTTCCTGGTTCAGCCCGTCAATCGGCACCGGCGGCGCGTTAATCACGCGGCCCCTGATCGTCGGGACGGCCTGCTTCTGCGGCTTTGCGGCGGCGGCAGCCGTGAAGAGCTTCTCTTCCTCGATGACCCTTGCTTCAAGTTCTTCCTGGATCCGCCGTTCGTTCTCCCCCGCAATATCCACGGTCACCGACGGGTGAAAACGGTAAATATCGTCCACCGCCTGCGCGAGGCGTTCCATGACTTCCTGCTGGCCGAAAAAATCCTGGGCGAATACGTCGGGCACTTCCAGACAGAGTTTCTCCCCGTCCATGCGCATATTCAGCCAGCGCCTCCAGCCCTGTGTCTGAGGATATTCCCTCGTCAGATAATCGAGGACCGGCACGCCGTAGGTCATCGGATCGGCCCGGAAATCGTCCGCCAGCTCCGGGGAAGCGACACGCAGTGAAATGCGCATATTCTTGAAGATGCTTTCCAGAAGCGCTTTGAGGCGCACAAAATCATCCTGTCCGAGCAGCTGCCCGGACAGAAATGAAATGACCGCGTGATTATCCGCTTTATTAAAGAATACCCGCTCGATCGTGAGATCGTTTTTCGTCGACGGGATCTTCCGATGGATTTCCTGGAGCAGTTCAGCCTTTGTCATGGATATATTCCCTGATTGCTTGTACGGTCTGCTCCGTGATATTGCCGCGGAGCGTACGCACATACTCGCCTTTGATATACAGCGCGGCGCAATCGTCGCCGCCGCACAGCGCAATGTCCTTGTCTCTCGCTTCTCCGGGCCCGTTGACCACACAGCCCATGACCGCGACGCTCAGATCGGCAGTGACGTCCTTCAGCGCTTCCTGCAGTTCCTTTGAGATGCGCTCGACGTCGACACGCGTACGCCCGCAGGTCGGGCACGAAGTCCACCGGATGCCGGAACGCAGCCCCAGCGCGCGGAGTATTTCGAGCGCCGCAGCCGGCTCACGCACGGGATCGCCCGTCAGGGAGACGCGCACCGTATCGCCGATACCATCCAGCAGCAACGCGCCGATGCCAATCGCCGACTTGACCGTGCCCTCTCCGGGCAGACCGGCTTCCGTAACGCCGACGTGCAGCGGATAATCGCACAGCCTGTCGATCATCCGGTAGGCGTCCACCGTCAGCCGGACATCGCTGGCCTTCAGCGAAAGCACGATGTCGTCGAAGCCTTCCTTCTCGAGCAGCCTCGCGTGGCCGAGGGCGCTTTCGCACATGCCCTGCGCGGTGACGCCGTCGTATTTCGCGAGAATGTCCTTTTCGATCGAGCCGGTATTCACGCCGATCCGGACCGGAATGTGATGCTGTTTCAGGCAGTCGGCGACCATGCGGACCTTCTCTTCGCCGCCGATATTGCCGGGATTGATGCGCAGCTTGGCAATGCCGTTTTCCACCGCGCCGATCGCCAGACGGGCGTCGAAGTGAATGTCTGCGCACAGCGGAACCGGGCTCTGGTCTACGAGCTGCCTGACCGCCTTGACACAAGCTTCGTTATATACGGAAACGCGTACCAGGTCACAGCCCGCGTCAGCCAGTTTCCGGATCTGGCCCAAGGTCGCTACTGCGTCCTCAGTCCGCGTATTGGTCATAGACTGGACTGAGACAGGCGCCCCGCCGCCAATCTGCAGACTGCCCGCAAATACCGCTTTTTTCATCGGCCACCCCCGAATATGCTCGTCACGTCCTGGAAGGTCAGCGTCACAAACAGAACCATCAGCGCCGCAAAGCCGACCAGTTTGATATACGCTTCGGTTTTGCGCGAAAGCGGCTTCCTGCGCACCGCCTCGATCAGCAGCAGGATGATCTGCGCGCCGTCCAGGCCGGGAATGGGCATCAGGTTGACCAGGCCCAGGTTGACAGATATGAAGATGAGCAGCAAGATATACGCCTCAGCTCCGTTTTGCTGTGTTTCTTCCGCCACGATGCGGATTACGCCCACGGGGCCGGACATATCGCTGAGACCTACATCGCCGCGGACCATCATGCCCAGCGATTGGATGATCACGCCGCCTTCCCGCACGCAAAGCTCCGCTGAAAGCCCGGCCGCCTGCAGGAAGTCGGGACGGATGACCTTCTGCTCCAGAATGACCGGGGCGATCACGATACCGATCATCAGGCGTCCCGTACTGTCCGCCTGCGGGATGACCGTCAGGCTGACATCTTCCCCGCCGCGCTCCACGACCACGTTCAGCGGCTCATTGTCCCGTCCGCGCTCGTTGATCAGCTGACGGAAACGGTAATCGGTACCATCCTCGGTCATACCGGCTGCGTCGGTACCGTCCACTTGCTTGAGCAGGTCCATTTCTTTGAATCCCGCCTGGTCTGCGGCGCTGCCCACGTTGACGGACTGCACCTGCAGGTAGTCTCCATAGGTCACTGCATTCAGGCCGCCGATCCAATAGAAGCCTAAGCCCACAAGGAAAGCGAGCACAAAATTCATGCACGGACCCATGAAAACCGTGACGAGCCGTTTCCAGACCGGGAATCCGCGCATGGCACGGGGATCTTCATCCGCTTTGCTGTCCGGATCGTCTTCGCCGTAAAACGCGCAGTACCCGCCGGCTGGAATCAGCCGCAGGGTAAATACAGTTTCGTACTTTTTGCTTTTCCACTGAATCAGTTTCGGCCCGAAACCGATCGCGAATTCACGGACGGGGATCCCCGTTAAACGGGCGGCGATAAAATGCCCCCATTCGTGCACCGTGACCATAATGCCCAGCATCAGCAAGGCGAGAAGGACATATATAATACTCATGTTTCCACCTGTTTCAGGAATTCATTCGCGGTTATACGCGCCAGCCTGTCGGCCTCGAGGATCGCTTCCAGGCTGTCAGCCTCAGGAGCACCGATTCTGTCGAGGGTCCCTGCGACGACCCGATATACCTGGCCCATGCGGATACGGTCGCTCAGGAAAGCTTGCGCCGCTACCTCGTTGGCCGCGTTCAGCACCGCACAGGCTGCCCCGCCCATGGAAAGCGCCTGGTACGCAAGCCGGAGCGCCGGAAAGCGTTCCGGATCCGGCGCTTCAAACGTAAGCGACGAAAGCGCTGCAAAGTCCGGTGCGGGAACGCCGCTCCAGACGCGCTCGGGATAGGTCATGGCGTACAGGATCGGCACGCGCATGTCCGGTACGCCGAGCTGCGCGAGCACTGCCCCGTCCTCAAACGCGATCATCGAATGCACGATGCTCTGCGGATGCACCAGCACCTTGATCTGCTCAGGTTCCACATTGAAGAGCCACTTCGCTTCGATGATCTCAAGCGCTTTATTGAACATGGACGCGGAGTCCACCGTGATCTTGCTGCCCATATTCCAGGTCGGATGCCTGAGCGCCTGAGCGCAATCCGCGTTTTCGATCGCCTCTTTGCTCCAGGTTCGGAAAGGTCCGCCGGAGGCAGTCAGCAGGATCTTCTTCGGGCGGTTCGGTCCGGCAGCCTGCAGGCACTGCCAGATCGCGCTGTGTTCGCTGTCCACGGGAATCAGCGTGGGCTGCCCGTCAACGTCACGGCAGGCGTCCATTACCAGATGCCCGCCGGCGACCAGCGTCTCCTTATTTGCCAGCAATATGCGTTTCCCGGCCCGTCGGCCTGCCAGCGTAGCGCGCAGTCCTGCCACACCGACGACCGCAACCATCAGATCGTCCGCATCGCAGTCCGCTGCCACGTTTTCAAGCTGATCCGCGGGATAAAAGCGGCAGAAAGCGAGGTCTTCGGGGATCGATTCAGGCATGCCGCCCGTGAGACAGGCGATTTCAGGCCTGAATTTCCGGATCTGCTCAAACAGGAGTTCCGCGCTGCTGTTCGCAGTCAGCGCAGTTACCTGAAAGAGGTCCGGATGCCGTTCACATTCGTCCAGGGTCTGCCGGCCGATCGAACCGGTCGAACCCAATACTGCAATCTTCCTCATCGCATTTCCTTAAATCACAGTGCTCCCGCAAGGCTGGCACTGTACATCAGCGAGTACAGATATACCGCGAGCGTCGCAAAAAACACACTGTCCAGCCGGTCCATCATACCACCGTGTCCCGGGAAGAGATGCCCGAAATCCTTGATGCCGCAGTGACGCTTTTCCAAAGACGCGAACAGGTCGCCGATCTGGCCCAGTATACCACCGATCAGACCCACCAACGCCGGATGCCAGATCGGCGGCACGTCCGTAAAGATCGCGTATATCAGGTGAAGACCCAGTGCAAACACGATACTCCCGAGCAGTCCGCCCAGCGCGCCTTCCAGCGTTTTATTCGGGCTCACGCGCGGACTGAAGGGACGCTTGCCCCATTTGCGGCCGATAAACAGCGCAAATGTATCGCCCATCAGCGGAATCCCGAAAGAGAGCAGGATGAAATAAGTCTGCATCAGCCGGTTCTCGTACTGCTGAAAGCTCAGCATGCACATCCCCGGCAGCACCAGGGAAAAGAGCGGCAGGCAGGAGAACATCAGGTCATACAGCGAAGGCTCTTTCCTGAACAGGATATAGCCGCAGGTCAGGATACAGGCGCACCCCATCAGCAGCAGCACCATATAGCTCTGCTTGTAGATGATGAACGCGGGTATGCTGATCAGCACGCACATCCAGACAGGCCATTCGATCGGGTGGATCCCCGCGTTTTTCATCGCGCGGAAGACCTCGTATATGCACAGGCACAAGGATATCATGAACAGCACGGAGAAAACCCAGCCGCCCATGGACACGGCGAAAGCCAACAGCATCACCAGGCCGACCCCGGTCAGGATTCTCGTCATCATGTCTTTCGTCCTCCGAAACGCCTGTCGCGCTTTTGATACAGTTCAAGCGCTTCATGATAATGGTCGAGCGTAAAGTCAGGCCACAGCGTGGCCGGGAACTCGAACTCGGCGTAAGCACACTGCCAGAGCAGGAATCCGCTCAGCCGCTGCTCGCCGCTGGTGCGGATCAGCAGATCCACATCCGGCAGTCCGGCCGTATAAAGCTCACGGCTGAATACATCGTCGTCGATCTCGTCCGCTTTCAGCCTGCCATCACGGACTTGTTCCGCAAGGCTGCGCGCGGCGCGGACGATCTCCTGGCGGCCGCCGTAATTGAGCGCGATGCAGAGGTTGAGCCCCGTATTGTTCCTGGTGCGTTCCTCCGCGCTGATGACGGCGGCGCGCTGCAAGTCAGGCAAACCCTGCTTGTCGCCCAGGATGCGGATGCGCACGTTCTTCTCATCCAGTTCGTCGATCTCGGATTCAAAGTATCTGAGAAGCAGCGACATCAGCGCGGCGACTTCCATCGGGCTCCTGCGCCAGTTTTCCGTAGAGAAAGCGTAAAGCGACAGGGTGTTGATGCCCAAATCGCTGCTTTCCCGGATAATGTCGCGCAGGGTTTCGACCCCGGCCTGGTGCCCCTTGGCGATTTGCAGACTGTGCTTCTGCGCCCAGCGACCGTTGCCGTCCATGATGATCGCGACGTGCTTTGGCAGGCATTCTGAATTCATCGTGTTCCTTCCTGCGGTTCATCCTTCACTGACAGAACAGGGAAGCTGGCATATGTCAGCTCCCCCTGATCGAACCGCACGGCATAATCGCAATTATTCTTTTTCTGCGCATACGCATGCGCAAAAGGCGTGGACGTCCTGCGCAAGGTGTACTCGACGCCGGCTTCACGCAGCAGGGCTTCGGCATCCTGCAGGGGCATGCCGGTCAGTTCCGGTAGCATCAGACTTCCATGATCTCCTTTTCTTTATCAGCGGCGATCTTGTCGATTTCCTTGATAAAGTTGTCGGTGACCTTCTGCAGGTCCTTTTCGGCCTTGGTCTGGTCGTCCTCGGTGATCTCGCTGTCTTTCTTGAGCTTCTTGATGGTTTCCATCGCGTCGCGGCGGACACCGCGGATCGCGACCTTGGCTTCTTCCGCGCCCTTTCGGACAACCTTGGTCAGCTCTTTTCTGCGTTCCTCGTTGAGTTCAGGCACCACCAGGCGGATGATCTTGCCGTCGTTGGACGGATTCAGACCGAGATCACTCTTCTGGATCGCCTTTTCAACGAGACCGATCGCTTTGGGATCCCACAGGGAGATCGTCAGCAGACGAGGTTCCGGCGCCATGATGTTGCCCATCTGCTTGAGCGGGGTCTGCGTGCCGTAATAATCCACCATGATCCTGTCCAGGATCTGGGGATTCGCACGTCCCGCGCGCAGCGACAGCATATCACGCTTGTAGAACTCCTGGGTCTTGGTCATTTTTTCCTTTACCTGGGTCATTACGCTATCAATCGTCATTGCTGGTCCCTCCTGTTGAATCATGCTCATATTTTACACTCGGTTGAGAAAAATAGCAAGCGGTTTCATGACATAGTTACATTTCAGCCTGTCAGTTGGCATTGCCCCGTTTGTCAGCCGGAGTACGCCACCAGACATAGGATGTGGCCTGGCTCAGATCGAGCAGGGAAAGATGATAGCCTTCCAGTTCGAAATAATGGAAGTTTTTCGGGCGCTGGGTGCGCTCGGTATCCGCGATCATGTGCGGCGCGTCCTCCGTACGCGGGCCCACGATGGTGATGCATACGCCGCCTTTGTTGGGCAGGGCTTTCAGGCCGTTCTCCGCGATATACGCTTCCATTCGCGCGACGTAATCCGGATTCCAGACGCAGTTGATGAAGAGAGGATAGTCGAGATATTCGCCCATCTCCCCGGCTTCTTCCGCTGTGTGGCCGTACTGACGCAGAGTGCCGATGAACATCATAACATGGCGGCCGCCATGGTTGGCCGTGAACAGGTCGCCGGGCTCAAGCATCTGTGCGACTTGCGCAAAGGTCTCCCGCTCCGCCTCGACGCCGGGATACTTTTTCGGCTTCTTCAGCGTCTTTCCTGTTGCGATCTTCACCGAGTCACTGTTCCACGCCAGCGAGAACGGCGCGGTCTTTTCCATCACGTCGACCAGCACATAGTCCTTGTACTGGCCGGTGCGCTTGAGGATCATCTCTGACAGGCTCGGAACCAATTCGTCGCCCATCTGCGTCTGGATATAGCGTACGAAGCCTACGCAGTCAAAACCGTAAACGTACTTCTGGCCCTTGATGCCGTAACGGGAAGTTTCCCACATGCTCCCAACTGTCAGCAGCCGGCTGAAATCCTGGCCGCCGAAATAGTAAGGCATGCCGGTTTTCAGCATGGGTTCGATATTCGCGCCGGTCAGCGCGTTATACTTGATCAGGATCGGATTGCCTTCCTCAAGGCACGAAAAAGCGATATCCAGATACGGGTTGCGGGCAACCGCGCCGGCGTCCGCCTCCTCGGCGGACGCACAGACGCAGCACATTACAAAGATCAGCAGAAATAGGATCAGGTACTTTTTCATTAACAGGGATTTTCTCCTTCGCAAATCAGCCACGAAGGCTGATATAATTCAATATTCTTATCGCTTATCTCTTCTTGTTGGAATTGAGGCCGAAGATACCCAGCAGATTGCGGGACAGCTGGCGTCCGGTCTCGCGACCGGCGCTGGTCGTCGCGGACTTGGCGAAGGAATCCATGAGCTGCTGCACATAGGATTTATCCTTCTTGTTGCCGGTCTGGCTGCCGCCGGCGAGCGAGCTCACAGCGTTGGAGACAGTCTCCTTCGCCTGCTGGAAGATGGAGGGCTTGGCCTGCGGAGCGGGCTGAGCAGCCTGGGCCTGCTGGGCCACGTACTGGCCGGATGCGGCGTCCCAGACGAGGACAGGCGGCTGCGCGGCGGCTGCCGGCATCTGCGGGGCGGCCTGCGGCTGAGGCGCGGCCTGGGGCTGCGGTTCCTCATACACCGGGGCCTGCATCTGCGCGATTTCCTTGATCTCGTACGCGCCGGTCTGCGGATTATAAACACTGAAGGTCATCGGCCTGTACTGCGGCTCCGCAGGAGCGGCTTCAGCCTGCGGCGCGTATACGGGCGCAGAGGCCTCCACGATCGGCTGCACGACCTGGGTCTGCTGCACGCCTTCACCCATATACCGGGCGGCCAGGATTTCGTACGCACTTTCGCGGTCGAAGGCTTCGCCGTACTTTTCCTCATAGACACTCGTTGAGACGAAGGTCTCACGCAGGGCGTCAGAGATCGCGCCGATGTAGCTCTGCGGCGGCAGGATCGTCGCGCGCTGGACGATGGAGGGCGTGCCGTCTTCCATCAGGAAGGAGACCAGCGCTTCGCCGGTTTTGAGCTGCGTCAGGGCAGTCTCCGTATCGAACGCGGGATTCTGGCGGAAAGTCTGCGCAGTAGCGCGGACCGTCTTCTGCTCCGCCGGAGTGAAGGCGCGCAGCGCATGCTGGACGCGCGCGGAAAGCTGGCTCAGCACAGTACTCGGGACATCCATCGGGTTCTGGGTGACGAAGAACACGCCGACGCCCTTGGAGCGGATCAGGCGGACCGTCTGCTCGATGCGTTCCATCAGCGCCTTCGGGCAGTCATTGAAGAGCAGGTGCGCTTCGTCGAAGAAGAACACCATCTTGGGCAGTTCCTTGTCTCCGGTTTCCGGCAGCAGTTCATACAGCTCGCCCAGCAACCAGAGCAGGAAGGTCGAATACAGGTTCGGCTTGCTGAACAGGCGCTCCGCCGCGAGGATATTGACCGTGCCGGCGCCGTTTTCGTCACGGGTCAGCCAGTCCGCCAGATCGAGCGCCGGCTCACCGAAGAAATAGTTGCCGCCCTGGTCTTCCAGAATGGCGATCGCGCGCTGAATGGAACCGACGGAAGCTTTCGTGATATTGCCGTAGTTCAGTACGTATTTCTGGGCGTTGTCGCCGACATAGGCGAGCATCGCCTTCAGGTCTTTCAGGTCGATCAGGAGCATGCCTTCGTCGTCCGCGATACGGAACACTAGGTGAAGCACGCCCGCCTGGGTATCGTTCAGCCCAAGCATACGGGAGAGGAGGAGCGGACCCATTTCGCTGACCGTGGTGCGAATCGGTACGCCGCGCTCGCCGAAAACGTCCCAGAACGCTACCGGCGCCTGATTGAAGCTGAAATTGGTCACGCCGCAGTCTTCGAGGCGCTTGTCGACCTTTTCATTGCGCTCGCCGGGCTTGGCCAGGCCAGCCAGGTCGCCCTTGACGTCCGCCATGAAGACCGGCACGCCCAGCTGAGAGAAGCCCTCTGCCAGCACCTGCAGGGTCACCGTCTTGCCGGTGCCGGTCGCGCCGGCGATCAGGCCGTGGCGGTTCGCCATCTTCGGCAGCAGGCATACGGCTCCCTCAGAGCTCGTTCCAACCCAAATCTTTTGATCGTACAGCATGTTGTTTCCTCCTTATTATTTTGAAAATAACCGTTTCGGATTCATTTCCGTCCTCGGAAAACCGGAATTATGGACTTTTCTTTCAGACGGTTTCTGCTTTTTTGCGGACGCTGCCGCGAATCAGGTACATTATAGTCTAAAACAGTGAAAATTACAACAAATTTCTGCGAAAACCCGTGACCGTTGCGCAAGCTTGTGCGGAAATCCCCTCTCCGCGGCCCTCGTAGCCCATTTTTTCCGTCGTGGTGGCCTTGACGGACACCATTTCCGGCGGCAGCCGAAGGGCTTTTGCGACGTTGTTCCTCATCTGTTCGATATACGGCGCGAGCTTGGGTTTCTGCGCGACGATCGTCACGTCCACGTTGAGCGGCGCATAGCCGGCGTCCTCCAGGATCTCGCGCGTCCGCTCGGTCAGGATCAGGGAAGATATGCCGAGATAACGCCCGTCCGTATCCGGAAAATGTTTGCCGATATCCCCCAATGCCGCTGCGCCGAGCAGCGCGTCGCACAGCGCGTGCAGCGCGACATCGGCGTCCGAGTGCCCGTCCAGGCCGAGTTCATACGGGACCCTGACGCCGCACAGCACCAGATCGCGTCCTTCTACGAGCCGATGCGCGTCGAATCCGGTCCCGACACGTATGGACGGCCCTGCCAGTAATTCCGCCATCGCCCAATCCTCCTGCGTCGTCAGTTTGATGTTCCGGACGCTACTGCGCACCAGGCGCACAGGCTCCCCGAGCGCCTCGACCAGGCCGGCGTCGTCCGTCAGGTCGTCTTTGGCCTCCCGATGAGCACGCATGAGCAGTTCACGCCGGAAGCCTTGCGGGGTCTGCATTCGCCAGAGGTTGCTGCGGTCCAGCGTCGTCTGTACGTTTTGCTCTGCATCTGCCCGCTTGACCGTGTCCGTCACCGGTATGGCAGCGATGCCCGTGCCGTATTTCCGGACGCTCTCAAGGACCCTGTGCACTGTCTCTTCATCCACCAGCGGCCTCGCTCCGTCGTGGACCAGGACTTCCGTGCAGTCATCCGGGACTGCGTTCAATCCGTTCCTGACGGATTCCTGGCGGCTGCTGCCGCCGGTCACGATGGTCGCATTTTGAAGGCCATATTTTACGAATACGTCCTGAAACAGCTTTTCCTCACCGGCTCTGACGACGGCGACAAGACTGTCCGCGACAGTCAGCAATGTCCGCGCCGCGCGGACGCATGAAGGAACGCCGCCGACAGGCAGAAGCGTTTTATTCCCTTCCGCACCCATCCGCGTTCCGCTACCGCCGCAGACGAGAATCACACACACACTCACGGCTGTTTCTCCCCGATCAGCGGGCTCAGAAGTGTCCGGAACACGTTGCCTCCCTCACGCTGCCAGCGTTTGCACATGCGGGCTGCGATTTCGGAAGACGGCAGGTTGACGGTGAGCGTCATGACCGGCCGCCCGCGTTCCATCATCCTCAGGCTGACCTCATAATCGCCCCTGGGCGTCTGCGCCATGTCCGCCCGGTAATCGCGCTGGGCGCGCAGCGCCGCCTGCCATTCCGGCAGGTTTGCTTCGATCTTCTCCCTCGCGCTGAACGGAATGCGCCCTTCGTAAAGGGCAAGCATCTCCTCTCCTGAAGGACTGAGCGTATACCGCCTGCAAACGCCTTCCTGCGCCTCCAGAACAGCGCCTTCCTCGACCAGGCGGCCGATAGCCGGCATCATATCCATATAGTTCATGAGGCCGGTTTCCGTCAGAAAGTCCAGCAGATTCGCGTCTGTAGCCGATTCCAAACGCTTGAGCATATACAAAAGAACCAGTTGCGCTTCCGCCATCGGCACGGAACGGCTGGGGAACTGCGTATCCATAGCATCTGTTCTGGGCGGCATCCTGATATCCTCACCTCTTCCATCGTCAGGAATGATCCCTGTGAATCCGCTTTATTATTCGATAACGGTTGCCGTTTTCCTGCTTGCACCGCAGATTTATACGCCGTACCGCTTGTGAGAATCGGGAATTTATGGTATGCTATGCACATGGATTGCCGTCCAAGTGAAGACGGCTGCCTGAAAGGCAGGATGAACCATGAATTCACAGAGCTTTACCGCCCGCATCGGCGGGCGTGATTACACGCTGAGCGCGCAGGACGATCCTGAGCGCCTGAAAAGGATCGCGGACTACCTCGACCGCAAGATCGCGGAAGCCAAAATGCACACCGCCATGAACGGCGAGATCGCGGCGGTTGTGGCGGGGCTTTCCGTCACGGAAGAGCTTTTCACCGCCAAAGACGAAGCCCAGCGCCTGCGCGACCAGCTGTATGAGATCACGCGCGCAAAACCTGCGGAAGGTGCTTCCCGTGATTCCTGAACTGCTTGCGCCGGCCGGCGGTCTGGAAGCGCTGAAGGCTGCCATCTGCGCCGGTGCTGACGCCGTATATCTCGGCGCGGCGTCTTTCGGCGCGCGCGCCGCTGTCGGTTTTTCTCCGGACGAACTCAAAGAAGCGATCCGCTTCGCCCACTTTCACGACCGCAGGATCTATGTCACGGTCAACACGCTGGTCAAAGACAGTGAGTGGGACGATCTGCGCGCTTCACTCACCATGCTCCGGGACCTGAAGACAGACGCGGTTCTGATCCAGGACCTCGGCGTCCTCAATCTCTGCAGGGAGGAGTTCCCGGAGCTGACCCTGCACGCGAGCACCCAGATGTCCCTGCACACTCCTTCGGGGATCCGATGGGCCGCCGGTCAAGGAATCAGCCGCGTTGTCCTCAATCGCGAGGCGACGCTGGACGATATCCGTGCCGCTGTGAACACGGGTGTCGAAATCGAAGTATTCGCCCACGGCGCCCTCTGCGTATCGGTCAGCGGCCAGTGCGCCTTATCCGCGAGCCTCGGCGAACGCAGCGGCAACCGCGGGCGCTGCGGCCAGCCCTGCCGCCTCGCGTATTCCTACCGCGAAGAAGAAAAGGCATGGCTCTCCCCCGCTGATCTTTGCACACTGCCGGTTCTCAGCCGGCTGGCAGATGCCGGAGTGTCTTCACTCAAGCTCGAAGGCCGCCTCAAACGCCCGGAGTATGTATACATCGTCACCGATATCTACCGCCGCGCGCTCGACCGCCTGAATCAAGGAAGCGCTTTGTCCGGCAAAAATGATATGCAGGCGCTGCGCCAGATATTCTGCCGCGGCCGTTTTACCCAGGGGTATGCCTGCGGGCAGCAGGATGCCGGTATCCTCAATCCCGACCATACCGCGCACGAGGGTCTGCAGATCGGGCGCATCGACCAGGCTGCCCGCCGCGGGAACGCCATACTCGGATACTTCAAACCAGCACTGACGCTGCATGATCAGGACGGCCTGACAGTCGGCGAAGACAAGTGCATTTATACCGGGCCTGACGTCCCGGCCGGCCAGACCGCCACGCTCCGCCTGCACCGCCAGGTTTCCACTGGGACCGCTGTGCTGCGCACTGAGTCAGCACAGCAGCTGGAAGATGCCCGCTCAATGTTTAGCCCCGAAGCGCTCAAACAGCTCCGCGTGCCTTTCTCCGCGTTTCTCCGGGCTGACGCCGGCCAGCCTGCAGTACTGGAACTGACGGCCCGCGGGCAGACTGTCCGGATCTCCGGACCCATTGCGCAGGCCGCTGAACACCATCCTTTGAGCGAAACCACTTTCCGGCAGGCAATGAGCAAGACGGGCGACGCGCCGTTTTATCTGGATTCCGTCGATATCCATGTCACCAACGCCTATCTGAGCAGCGCACAGCTGAACGCCATGCGCAGGGACGGCCTGCAGGCGCTTGAAGACGCTGTCATCCTAACCAATGAATCAAAACGTTCCCGCCCGGTTTGCCGCACAGTCCAAGCGCCTGCTACTGCATACAGTGCGGTTTCAGGTCAGTACTATGTACGTACTGACCGGGCTGAAGAGATTCCCGCCCTGCTCGCATCCGGGGCAGACCGCGTACTGCTCACACTGCGCGATACGACGGAGGACGTTCTGGCGCGCCTTGACCCGGAAGCCTGTTCCAGTGGTTCCGTGATCCTGCAGCTTCCGCCGCTCGCGGACGACGCGGCTGTGCACAAGATGGCGGATCTCGCTGAACGGATGGGGTTGTCCATCGCCGCTGACAACGCCGGCCAGCTCGGTCTTTCACCGCGTATAATACTGACTGCGGAAGGAATTCCCGTTTTCAACATGCATACAGAGGAGTCCCTGAGCAGGCAGGGTGTACAGAGCGCTGTCCTCAGTCCGGAACTCTCAGGGAAAGAGATCGCTGCGATGCCGGAACCGCATCTTGAACGGATCATCAGCGTTTATGGACGCCAGCGTCTCATGCTGCTCAATCACTGCCCCGAAAGAGTCAGCCGCGGTCTCACGGCCGGACACGAAAACTGCCGCCTCTGTGAAAGCGGCAGCGGGCTCTCCGGCCAGGGCCTGACAGACCGGAAAGGCCTGCTTCTCCCGCTGATACCCTATCGGACAGACCACGGATGCGTCGTGCGCCTGTATTCAGGCAAGCCGGTTTCCCTGCTCAGCTATATGCCCGTCCTGAGAGAGCGGCCCCTTTCCTTCCTCCTCAGCTTCACGGATGAACCCACCGAGCAGCGCCTTCGCATCCTGAAGGCGTTCAGGAACGGCAGCGCCTGCGAAATCGACGGAATCCCCGGAAAATACCCGACCGGAGTACTATAATATCATTGCCGGCGTCATACCGGAATGGAGGCCAATATGAACGAACGCGCACAACGGGTGCTCGAGTTTACCAAAATACTGGACATGCTGGAAGCCAACGCCCTGACAGACGGCGGCAAAGCCATGTGCCGGGACCTGAAGCCCGAAAACGACCTGAAATCCGTTACCCGCGCACAGGCGGAAACTGAGGAAGCCGTCATCCTCTTGAGCCGGCTCGGCGGCAATCCGCTGTCCGCGTTCAGCGACGTCAACGATGCGCTGAGCCTGGCGGAAAAAGGCGCTGTCCTTTCCCCCGGCCGCCTGCTGCAGGTAGCCGAAGTGCTCCGCGCCGCCCGCAACGCGCGCGCGCAGCTGGTCACCGAGAACGACAATACGCCCCTGCTCACCGCCGAAGCGTCCCAGCTGAGGCCCAACCAAGCGCTGGAGCGCGACATTACCGACGCTGTCCTCAGCGAGGAAGAAATCTCCGACCACGCGAGTCCGCTGCTGCTCGATATCCGCCGCCATATTTCCCGGGCGAACGACCGCATCCGCGAAAAGCTGAACGCAATGGCCCACGGCAGCGCCTATTCCAAATACCTTCAGGAGAATATCGTCACCGTCCGCAACGGGCGCTATGTGCTCCCCGTACGTTCCGAATACCGCGCCAACGTGCCCGGCATCGTGCAGGACCAGTCTTCAACGGGTGCCACTCTGTTCATTGAACCGCTCGCCGTCGTGGAGCTCAGCAACGAGATCCGCGAATGGCAGGGCAAGGAAAAGCAGGAGATCGAGCGCATCCTCGCCGCGCTTTCCGCTCTGGTCGGCCAGGACGCGGACAATATTTCCCGCAGCGTGGCCATCCTCACACACCTGGATTTCTGCTTCGCCAAGGGCATCCTTTCCCGCCAGATGCGCTGTGTCAGCCCCAAACTGAACGACAGGGGCTTCCTTCGCTTCGTACGGGTCAGGCATCCGCTGATCGATCCGGACAAGGTCGTCCCGCTGAGCCTCGAACTGGGCGACGCTTACACGAGCCTGATCATTACCGGGCCGAACACTGGCGGCAAGACAGTCACGCTGAAAAGCATCGGCCTGATCACCCTGATGGCCCAGGCCGGGCTGCAGGTGCCCGCGGAACTGGGCACGGAACTGGCCGTTTTCCATGACGTGTTCGCGGACATCGGCGACGAGCAGTCGATCGAGCAGTCGCTTTCCACCTTCTCCTCGCACATGACGAACATCGTATCCATCCTTTCCGATGTGACGGATAACGACCTGACGCTGTTCGACGAGCTCGGAGCGGGCACAGATCCCACGGAAGGCGCCGCACTCGCGCAGTCGATCCTGCACTATCTGCTTGAAAGGCATATCCGCACCGTCGCAACGACCCATTACAGCGAACTCAAGGCCTACGCGATGACGACCCCGAACGCTGAAAACGCCAGCATGGAGTTTGATGTTTCCAGTCTGCGTCCGACCTACCGGCTGAGCATCGGCGTACCCGGCAAATCCAACGCGTTCGAGATTTCCCGCCGCCTCGGCCTGAACGAAGAACTGATCGAAAGCGCCAAGGACTTACTGAGCCACGAAAGCATCCGCTTCGAGGATGTCATTGCCAGCGCTGAATACCACCAGCAGGTCGCTGAACGGGAACGCCAGCTGGCGGAAGAAGCCCGCAAGGAGACCGTACGCCTGCGCAACGAGGCTGAAAAGCTGTACCAGGAAACAGAAGAAAAACGCCGCAGCGCAAATACAAAGGCCAAGGAAGAAGCGCGCAGGATCGTAGAAAATGCCCGCCGCGAAGCCCAGGAGGTCCTGAGCGAACTCAAACGCCTCAAGGCAGAAAACAAGGCGCAGGCGCAGCAGCTGAACGCCAGGCTGGAAAAGAGCCTCGACAACCTTTCCGAGGGCCTGAAAGCGGCGCAGCCCCCGCTCGTGCGCAAGAACCAGCGACCGCTGATGAAGGGCGATATCGTCCAGATCCTGACTTTGAACACCAAGGGTACCGTCCTCAAGGAAGCCGACGAAAAGGGAGAAGTGTTGGTCCAGGCCGGAATCATCAAATGCAAGCTGCCCACGGAACAGCTCGTACTGGAAGACGCCCCCGCCGAAAAGAAAAAGACGCAGGTCCACGCCCATCAGGATGCCAAACACAGCGTCGTGCCTTTGCAAGTGGATGTGCGCGGCATGTCGCTGGATGAAGCTGTCGAAACGGTCGACCGGTACCTGGACCAGGTGGTCATGGCCGGCTATCACGAAGTCACCATCGTACACGGTAAAGGCACGGGCATACTGCGCGCGGGTATCCACCAGCACCTTAAAAAGCATCGCGCAGTCAAAAGCTTCCGCCTCGGCCAGTACGGCGAAGGCGAAGACGGGGTCACGATCCTGACCCTGAAATGACATCAGGCTGCGTTCATCCCTGAAAGTATCGGCAGGAGGCTATTATGGCAGACAAACAGAAGATCCTGATCGTTGACGACGATCTGAACATTGCCCAGCTCATCAAACTGCTACTGGAGAAGGAAGGCTATGACGTGATCACCTGCGGCCGCGGTGACGAAGCGCTCTCCCTCTTCCAGACGA
>JAFRNK010000018.1 GCA_017430225.1 Clostridia bacterium
GTTCTTGATGTCCTGCTCTTTGGACTCGGCCTGGATCAGCAGCTCGATGCCGCTGTCCCCGAGCGTCTGAACGCCCAGGCAGACCGGCTCGGAAAGCAGCTGCGGGTTTTTCTCCTTCAGCTTCGGCAGGTCGCGCCGCAGCACAGCCTCCACATAGTCGATGTCCTGGCCGTATTCGATGCTGATGCGGCAATAGGTGAAGGACGATTCCTGCGTCATGTTCAAAACGCCGGAGATCTCGCTGTTATTGAAGATCTTGATGTTGCCGCCCGGCCCCAGGACCTTCGTCGTCCGCAACCCGATATCCATGACGGTGCCGCGATAGTCGCCGATGGTCACGATGTCGCCCATGCGGAATTCACCGTCAAACACGAAGAAAATGCCGGCGAGAATATCCTTGATCAGGCTCTGGGCGCCAAGGCCGATGACAAGAGAGAGGACGCCGGCGCTGGCGAGCAGGCTGGCGGTATCCATGCCCAGCATATACAGGCAGTAGAAGATCGCGCCGATCGCGCCGCCGTATTTGACGACCGACAGCATCAGGTTGCCGATGGTCTCGCTGTGCGTACCCAGGAGGGAGGTCACGCTGCGCAGCGGGATCCGGAGCAGCGAGATCCCGATATTGATCACGATGATCGCCAGCACACAGGCGCTCAGCGCAAAGATGTTGAGGCCGCGGTCCCATCCGCCGCTGAGGATATACAGGATCACGGAGTGCTCCTGGAAGAAAGTCTTCGCGCCTGTGATGGTAATGACGAGGTAGATCAGAAGGACGAGGCCGACAGCGCCGATCAGGCGGGTCAGTTTCTGTTCCGGGGTTTTATGCCACCAGGGGATCCACATGTTGTTCCAGCGGGAGCCGGGTTCGCTCACGGATGTCCTGCTGTGGAACGGAAGGAACATATTGAGGATCGCGTCCATGCCGTGCGTTTCCTTGTTATCGCTCATGGTCGTGTACAGCATTTCCTCCTCTTCGGTCGTCAGGGCGACGGTTTCAGAAAGGAAGAGGATCAGGAGCAGGCTGATCAGCGCGGTGTTCAGGGCGATCCGGGTGCGGGCCTGGTACATATCGCTGCGGGGGATGATGGTCACGATATAATCCCCGTCCCTGTAGCGGGAGTACAGGAAGTGCACCGCGCCGTTCACCCGCGGGAATCCGTAGTATTCGCCGGGCGTGAACGCCTTTTCCGATATGCCCATTTCCGCCGCTTTTACGCCGATGTTTTCTTCGTAGGGGGAATAGACGCATACATGGTTTTCGGTGTTGTCAAACAGCAGGAAAGCGCCTTCGTCGAGGATGTTGGAGGAAAGGATGTACTCGGTTTTCGTGGCGGTCACGATACCCAGTTCGCTGTCGAGCCCGATCTGCAGCAGGGAGCGGTGAGCGGTGATGGGCCGGGGATTGCTCCCGGTTTTCTGTGCCTCATAATCCCGGCGCGACAGGTAAACCGTGCGTCCCTCGTCGTCCAGCGCGGTGTAATAGCGGAACGCGACGCCGATATACTGCGCGCTGCTGCCCGTATCGCTGACCTGGTAGCCCTGGATCAGTTCGTCTTTCTTCCCTTCGAGCACCTGCAGGAAGGGCTGGGACTGGTCGGCGGGGTCGTGGCTGAGGGTGAAAAACCAGTTTGCGGTATTTGTGGCGATCGTGTGTCCGTTGTCGTCAAACACGTAGATGGAGTCAAGGTCGTTGATTTCACACAGCTTCTGCAGGCGGGAAGACCCGGAAACGGAGCGCAGGCGGTTGCCCTGGCTGTCCAGATTGTATTCCCTGACGCCGTCTTCGTTGAAGCTTGAGTATTCACGGTCTGTCGGCTCGTTCAGGACGGAAGGATCCTCTTCCAGCATGTAGGCGATAATACGCGCCTTGGCGAGATACCGGCTGTCGTGGTCTTCCTGGATCGTTTCACGCCGCTGGATGCCGTCGTCATAGCGCTCGGACGCCTCTTCCAGCGCCACGGAGGCCTTCCTGGCAGTCTGGGAGATTTCAAGCAGGGTCTGGGAATAGAACGATATACCGAAGATCACCAGCACGCCCGTGATCATGAGCGGAAACACCTTCTGGAAGATGGTGATATCAAAGATGACGGGGCTTCCGATCCACAGGTAGAAGACCTTCTTCTTTGTTTCTACCGCGTTTCTGATATAGTCGTTGCGGACGATGACCGTATAGATCAGGCACAGGGCCATGACGAGCAGGAAGATGGCGATGGTCCAGCTGAGGACGTGCTTGTCGTTGGCAAAAACGATGTCTGTGTCCGTGGCGGCGCAGACCACCGTGCCGTTTTCGAGAAGCTTGGAAACGCAGAAATACTTGCTGCCGTTGATGGTTTCCAGACCGCTGTATCCGTCCTCGAGCGCTTTCTGCGACAGCCCCGCCTCAAAGGCGTTTTTGCCGGTCAGTTCATCCTTTCCGTCCTTGTAGTATAAAAAACTGCCGTCATCCGCGTTTACCGCGAACATGAATCCGTCGTTTCCGACCGTCGCCCGCGCCAGAACCTGGTCAACGTCGCCCAGCGTTTCGATGCTTTTATCCTGGTCATCCGCGTTCACACCGAGTACCAGGATATATTCTTCCTGGTCCAGCTGGCCCCGGATCGAGTAAAAGTAGATACGATGCTCCGCATCGCCTTCCGCAACGGGCGATACCTGACCGTCCGGCAGGCGGGTCCCCGCGGAAAGCTTTTCGAAGCTTTCCTGGGACATCAGGCCGGTTTCGGGAAGCGTTTTCTGTTCGTTCTCCGGCGTGTGGGAGGCGGCGATACGGCCATCAGAGCCCAGGAGAAACAGATAATCCAGATCTGAGAGCTCGGCAAGATCCTGAAAGATCATGCCGTGGTACTGGCTGTCCGGCGCGGACAGGGGCCCGGTGCCGACTCTGGACAGCAGGTCTTCCAGGTCGTCGAGCATGTCCTGATTCCCGTCATGGAACAGGTCCTGCATCGCGCGGGTATTCCGGTCGTTTTCGTCCAGGCTCGATACGACTTCCGTCAGGGCGAGCTCGCTGTTTTCCTGCTGCTTGGACAGTGTCGTCTGGTATTGCATGCGCTGCAGCAGCACGGAAATGAATACCGCGCCGATAATGACCAGCAGGGTGTTGATCGCCATTTTGATATAAAAGTGCCGGTTCGCTCTTTTGTGAATATCGTTCCTGTTCTGCATGCCGGGGTCTCCTTTTGTGTAAACTGATGCAGGTGTGTGTCGATCAGTGAGGATGCTCATCACAACCATTATATTCATTTTTCGCGGATAATTCAATATGTAACCCGGCGAATACTCTGCTGATATGCTGCTCAAACAAAGCATCCCTGCAGGGGCGGGACGCCGGGTCCCTATTGCCCGGTCTATGAAATAAATACAGAGCGCAATGCAGAATCACTGTGTACGTGCGTGTAAAAGTACACACAACGATATGATGCGTACACCCGTCGAAATTGAATCGATAAACGAAATTCATTGTATTATCAGCATTTTTGCGGTCGCATTTCTGACGCCGTGCGCTGACACGCACGTACGCAGAAAATCGGCCTATTACTCTGCGTATAATTCAAACGCTCCCGATTTTTCAAAAAGATGAAGTGGTAATCTAAAAGTAGACACCAACGTACTTTTTGCTGACATTGTTTCATGCTATGGTTCATGTTGCCAAGGGTGGATTCCGGTCTTATTCGTATAAACACTGAAAGGCGCACTTGCCCTTCTGTGATCAGGGGATGAGCAAGTGCGCCTTTCAAATTGACAGACTGGAATTTATCCTGGAAATCATTTCTCTCCTTCGCCGTCAGGCGACACCGGCAGATAGGCTGACCATGCAGCGATACCAATACCCATCAGTACCCACCAGACAGCCCCTTCACAAAAATCCTTGAAGCCTCCGCCCACAATTATGCTGACTCCATACACCAGCATGACAGCAATCACCAATATAGCGGTGATTCTGATCAGCCTCTTATTGTCCTTGGCCTCTTTCACGTCTTTTTTTACTTTTTCTGTCATTTTCGGATCTCCTTTCATCAATTCATCCAAACTGATGCTATAGAGATCACTGAGACTTATCAGACTGACGATATCGGGCAGAGACTTTCCGTTCTCCCAGTGAGATAAGGTGACACGGGATACCATGATCTTATCTGCAACCTGTTCCTGTGTCATGCCGGCATTCTGTCTTGCCGCTTTCAGTCTTTCGGAAATTTCCATCTTAGTGACCTCCTTTGCACGGCTTGAGTTTATTCGAAAATGACCCCGCCTGTCTATTAAATGGCTTTTACAGAACCCTCAATCGCTGTAAAAAGACCTTTACATCGCCATTTTTCAAGGCTTTTCTTCATCACAACAGTGAAATCTGGATGTCAAATCCCGATTTGTTGATCCGGGGTAATTATACCACTTCAATGAGCGTCCTGCAACTTTCACACGAGCGCTGTCATCATCTGCTGAAAAGAACCGCCATCTATACCGTTGTTGAGAATATTTTTAATTCTCCTATTGCAGCATGAGTCTTGGTACATGAACCCTCATCCGTCAGGCTGATGCCTGACACCTTTCCCCCTCTCGCGACGGGGGAAGGCCTCTGTCCGTCTTTTGTCTTGATTGAATCAACTCATTTACGAGTGCTAAACACTCAGGAATACGGCGGACCAAAGGCCTTCGCCCCGAGGAGGAGAAGGTGGCCGAGCGCAGTGAGGTCGGATGAGGGCTCATACCACTATCCAATTCCACATCCCTTCTTTCGTATTAGGAAAAGCGCCCGGACAAATGTTCAGGACGCTTTTTCAGATGGTTGTATTATAGCACGGCGCTTTCGGCAGCGAAAGGATCAATATATGATCAAAACCGTATCATAAAACCGTATCATTTTGCGATCAAAACCGTATCATTCTTCTTTTTTCAGCTAACCTGCCCGCTTTGGCTGACCTTTGTCAGCTGTTTGCGGTAGGCGCTGGGGGAGACGCCGACGATCTTATTGAAGATCCTCAGGAAATTGGAGTAGTCGTTAAACCCGCACTGGTAGGCGATGCCGTTCAGGGACTCTTCCCCCTGCATCAGCTGCTGCGCGAGCATGACGCGGCGGTAAAGGATGTATTCGTATACGCTGCGGTTGGTGAATCTGGCGAACTCATGGCTCAGGTAACTGACGCTGATGCCGAACGTCCTGGCCAGCTGATCGATCTTCAACGGCTGAGTGTAATGGGTATTGATATAGGCAAGCACATCCTGGATGATGCTGTTCGAAACCACATTCCCGGCTGTTTGCCTGCTCTGGCGGATCCCCATGCACATGCTGTTGAGAAAATCAATGAGGATGCCGCAGAGCTTGAACTGCTCCACCGGATCTTCCGTCTGATCGCTGTTTTTCAGCTGGATGATCTGGGAGGCGCACTTCTGTGCCTCTTCTCTGGTCATTTGAAATGTATAAATGCCGCGGTTGGTGTAACTGCGGAAAAAACCGTCCAGATCGATCTGACCGCACCCGAGGGTTTTCAGCGTTTCAAGGGAAAGGTTCAGATATGCCCTTTCATAGTTTTGCAATTCTCCGATATTGGACAGACCGTGCATGGAAAATGGCGGAATAATAAAAAGCTGGTAGGGTTCAAGCCGGTACAGGCTGCTGTCAATGCCGAAATACTGACCGCCGTGAATGTGCAGATAGAATTCATAGAAATCATGGCTGTGGTACTCTGTGCTTTCCATCCGTTCGCTGTTCGAATAAAACGCTTCGTATCCTTTTCCTTTTTCCATGGAAGTCACAGGTACGTTTTTCTGGCTGGCAAACTGACTCACGGCGCGCCCTCCTTTCACTGTGAATGATACTGCAAATCCTGAAAAATGGGAAGGCAAATGCAATTGGCCGGGCTTTTCTGAAAAGCGGGCGCCGGAACTATACCGGCGCCCGCCGTGTGGGTTAGGGTCAGTTGGAATATTTACTCAGCGAACTTGTAGCCGGTTTCCGCTTCGATCTTCTCGGCGCGTTCTTCCATGATGGCCTGACCGCCGATAGACATGTAGTTGGCTACGCCTTCGTCATAAATGCGGTCGAAGTCTTCCACAGAAGCGGTCACAGCGCGGCCCAGGAAGGAATTGCGCTCGTCGTTCAGGGTGGTGCCGATGCCTACTTCCGCTTCGATGGCGGGCATGATATAGTGAGCGGGCACGCGGCCGTCGTTCATCGCGATGGCGTAAGCATCCGCAACCAGCGCAGGATCAACGGGAGCCAGGCTGTAGCCGAAGCTGGCATCAGTGTATTCACCCAGATACAGGCCATTGCAGGTCATGGTGAAGTCGATGTTGTTCAGACTGGCCTGGTAGTAGGGATCCGCGGAATCCAGGGTCTTCTTCACATAGGCGCCGTTCTCGTCGCGGTCATGCGTGATGCCTTCGGGACCGACCTGCAGGAACTTGATGGTTTCGGGATCAGAGATGAAATCGAGGTACAGCAGGCTGGCCAGCACTTCGTCGTTCGTGGCGGGGAAGCAGACCTTGCGGTCCACGGTGCTGCCCAGGTACTTGCGGTGCAGACCGGCGTCATTCTCGAAGCAGTCTACAGCCACGAATTCGGCCTCGGGACCCACATTGCGCTTGAGGTTCTGGTCGATGGAGTCTTCACCGTTGCGGAAAGGATAGTCATAGTTGTGCTGGAAAGAGCCCACGAAGCCGGCCTTCAGGTTGTCATCCTCAGTGGTATCGCCGCTGCCGTAGAGGGCAAAGTCCTGCCATACCAGCTTTTCATTGTACCACTTGTTCAGCAGGCGCATGGCTTCCTTGGCGCCGGGCAGGAACTGCTGACGATCGTCATAGCCACGGATGTAGAGTTCTTCATCAGTGATATCATCAGGCACGAAGGACACAGTCAGGTTGTTGTTGCGCCAGCCGATGTCGTAGCTGGTGGAGTAGGGCACCATCTTGGCGGCGTCTTCGCCCAGCAGCAGTTCAGCATTGTCGCGGAAAGCAATCAGACGCTCTTCGAACTCAGCCTTGTTGGTGGGCATCGTCAGGTTCAGCTTGTCCAGCCAGTCCTTGCGGATGAAGGTATTGATGCGGGCATTGTTCACCAGTCGGGTTTCCAGGGCCCACAGCGTGCCCTTTTCGGGATCCTTGTCCCAGTAGACATTGTCTTCGCCCAGCAGGTTGAACAGGTTGGGCAGCAGGTCTTTGTACTGATCAATGTAGGGAGCCAGATCAATCATGCCGCCCATGTCGGCATAGTTCAGGATCGTGGAGTAGGAATAGGTGTAGCAGACGTCTGGTGCCTGTTCTGAGCTCAGCCAGGCAGCCAGGTCCTTCTCATCGTCCCAGCGTCCGCCGACAGTGAATTCGACTTCTACGTTGTACTTTTCGAGCATACCCTTGCGGATATAGTCGGCCCAGGGGGATTCTTCGGGGATGTTATCGCCGCGCTGGAAGAGACGCACGGTGATGTGACGGGTCTCGGCAAACTTGCCGTCTACCAGTTCGTCCGCGGCATGAGCGACGATGCCGATGGAGCACAGCATCACCAATGCCAGAGCTAGAGCCAGGATACGTTTCATTTTTCTTTCCTCCTTTTTTATTTTCAGGGCATGATCACCCTGTAAAATCAACCTTTGACGGCGCCGATCGTGACGCCGGCCACAAAGTAGCGCTGCAGCCAGGGATACACCAGCAGGATGGGTACGGTGGCGAACATGACGGATGCCATTTTCAGTGTTTCGCTCAGGCCCGGCATGGAGAAGCCCTCCTGGGCAGCTGCCTCGCCGCTGCTGGCGTTGGTCAGGATATTATACAGATACAGCTGGACGGGATAGAGATCTCTTGTCTTTTTGATATACAGGAGAGCATCGGAGAAACCATTCCATCGGCCTACGGCGTAGAACAGCGCCAGCGTGGCCAGCACGGGCTTGCTCAGGGGCAGGTATACCTGGATCATGGTGCGGATGGGTCCGGCGCCGTCGATCTCCGCCGCCTCCCGCAGGGATTCAGGAACACTGTAGAAGCTGGAACGCAGGATGATCATGTTGTATACGCTCAGACAGTTGGGAATGATCAGTACCCAGACATTTTCCAGCATGTTCAGCTGCTTGAGAAGTACGTAATGCGGCACCATGCCGGCGCTGAAATACATGGTAAAAATGATGAAGCCGTTCAGGAATTTCCTGCCCTTGAGATTGTCATAAGTCAGCGGATAGGCACAGAGGATCGTCATCGTCAGGCTCAGAATCGTACAGCCTACGGTCAGCAGAGCAGTGAACCACAGGGAATGAATATACCGTTCATTCTTCAGCACTGTCTTGTATGCTTCGAAATTCAGGCCTTTGGGCCAGAGCAGGACTTCGTTGCGGATCAGATACTTGGTGTCTGACAGGGAGCGGGCCAGCACGTTCACCATTGGCAGCAGGCAGATAAAGATCAGGATGAGGCAGATAAAAACTACGATCAGATCGCCGATCCTGGTGGATTTCGATTTAATCATACTCATTCCACCTCCTTACATGATGCCGCGCTCGCCGAAGCGCTTAGCCAGGAAGTTGGCACCGAAGAGGAACAGCACGCCTACTACGGACTGGAAGAGGCCCACGGCTGTGGTGAGGCTGAACTGTCCGCCGCCGTTGATACCTTTCTGGTACACGTAGACGGAAAGAACGGTCGATACGTTGGTGACCAGCGTGTTGCTCATCGCCAGAGGCCGGTCGAATTCACTGCCCAGGATGTATCCCAGGCGCATGATCAGCAGGGTGATGATGGTGGGGCGCAGGCCCGGCAGTGTCACATGCCAGATGCGGCGTAAACGCCCTGCGCCGTCCACTGCTGCTGCTTCATACAGTTCAGGACTGATGCCGGTCAGTGCCGCGAGGTAGATGATCGTGCCCCAGCCGGCCTCCTTCCAGATCCCCAAGCCGATATAGGTTCCCACCCACCAGCTAGGCTGGCTCAGGAAGGGCAGTACTGCGTCCTTGTTGCCGGACATCTGCTTGTAGAGGATATTGATCAGACCGTCGTTGTCCGCGAACAGACGCAGCGCGAGGGAAGAAATAATGATCCAGCTCAGGAAGTGGGGGAGATAGAGCACCGTCTGGGTGAACTTTTTGAAGCGCTTGAAGGCGAGCTCATTCAGGACCAGGGCCATCAGTATCGGCGCCGGGAAACCGCAGACCAGGTCCAGCAGGTTCAGTTTGACCGTATTCCCGAGCGCACGAATAAACAGCTGATCCTTGAAAGCCTTGATGAACCACTCAAAGCCGTTGTTCTTGGCCCAGTCGACCAACCACGGTGGCTTGATGATATTGTTTTTCTTGAAGGCCATCAGGATATAGGCCATGGGTACGTAGCGAAAAACGATAAAGAACACTATGGGCAGCAGCAGAAGCAGATACAGCGTCCAGTACCGTTTCAGATACGTTTTCCAGGAAAATCCCATGTGCTTTTTCCCGCCTGATAGAGCAGTGATTTCCGATGCTTCAGCTCTTCTCAAGTACGATCCCTCCGTTTCTGATCAGAAGATTCTTTTCTATAGAACCATTGGCCGCCCAAGCGGTAAACTGCAAATTCGGTCACATATATGCCAGATATTAATATAATAGCTGCCGATTTCCAATATTTCTATGCAAATTTTGTTAATTAGTATGCAGATCCTGCATAAAACATGATATGCATGCAATGAAAGAATCTATGCCCAATCCGAGGATAATCCGGCAAGCTGTATTTGCCTGATAAATACATTCCTTTATGGGTTCAGAAAGCTTTGAGCCTTTTCTTTTCGGAATTGTCATTGACTTTTGCAAAAAAAAGAATACAATAGTTGCATAAACAATAATAACCCGTCTGTAACGGCGGATATTGAAAGGAGTCCTGTTGTATGAAAAAACTGCTTGCCCTGACGCTGGTACTCTGCCTGTTCGCCCTGCCCGTGCTGGCGGAGCCCGCTGTGGACGCGTTCACGAGCGCTTCCGTGAACAACTTCTATGGCAAAATCGAAGGCGACGAGCTGATGAACGCCATCAACAGCTATACCGGTTTCTATGCTGTGGCGACGGTCAATCCCGACGGCACCCCGAACCTCGCGTTCTTCATCTACGGTTGCGTCAAGGAAGGCGAGACCTATTACCTGCAGCTCGGCCTCTCCCCGAATCAGACCACCGCGAACATCGACAACGGCAGCGAAGTCGTCGCCATGTACGCCCAGCTGCCCGCGGAAGGCGCGACTTATCCGACCTCCGGCGCCCGCCTGAGCCTGAAGAAGGTCACGGATGAGGAACTCCTGGCCAAGCTGCTGGTCAACGCTCCGCAGGGCTATCAGCCGATGTACTACGAAATCACCGCGGTGAATCCGATCGGCTGATCCCGGAATAATAAAAATCCTGCCTCCTTAGGAGGCAGGATTTTTTGATGAGTGGATCATTTGCTTTCGCGAATCCACACGGTCATGTTGCCTTTCTCACGGTTCGCCCATGCGAAATAGGGAATGGCGGTCAGCGTGCAGGTGGCAGTCTTCAGCGGTTCCCGGGCATACATGGCAGCGGGGAGAAGGTCTGACGTTCCTTCCGCGCGAAGACCGATCAGTTCTTCCGGAAGGCCTTTCAAATGGGTTACGGCTGTAATCGCCGCGTCTGCCGGCAATGAGAGTGCCGACAGGATTTCTTTTTGATCGGTCTCTTCAAAGCAATAAATGACAGGACCTCTGGCCAGCGCCACCTTGCCCGCGCAGTCCCGGACCCGCGGATCGGCATGGATGCGCCGGGCAGGCAGATCAAATGTCAGTTCGACAGTATCTCCCGCACCCCACAAACGCTGGATGCAGCAATAGCCAGCCCGGACGCTGCCCGCTGCTGATTGCCCGTTTACGGTCAAGACATACTTCCGTACATAGTCCGGTATCCGAATGGTCAGGGTAAACGGCCCGTTGCCCAGTATGGTATACCTGACCCATCCCTGCCATGGATAACCGGTTTCCAGACGAATGCGGCCCCGGGATGTATCAGCTTCGCTGCCGATGAACAAATGGCTGTAAACTGTGTCATCATCCTCACTCCAGAGATAGCTGCCGAGGGAGGCGATGAGCCGTGCAAGATTCGGCGGGCAGCAGGCACAGGCGTGCCAAGCGGGACGCTGAGGAAGTACATGCTCGTATCCCGGAATTCTGCCGGATGTACTGATGTTCACCTCAAGGGGATTTACATAGAAAAACCTTTTGCCGTCCAGCTGCATTCCGGCCAGGGCGGCATTGTAAAGTTCAAGCTCCATGAGGTCAGCATAGCGGCTGTTGGGACGGTTTTTCAGCATCTTGTTCGCGAAGAAAACCATTGCCACCGAAGCGCAGGTTTCGCCGTAGCAGCGGTCGGAGGGCAAATCAAAATCGACGGTGAAGGCTTCGTGATATGCCGAGGCCCCGACTGCGCCGGTTACATACATCTGTCTCTGGGTAATGTTGTCAAACAGGCGCTGGCAGGCGTCCAGCATTTTCTGGTCACCGGTTTCAGCAGCGGCGTCAGCCATGGCGGAAAGCATATAAAGCTGACGAACTGCGTGTCCCCGGGCTGCTGTCTGATCCCGCACCGGAACATCCGATTGATTGTAGACCGCTTCTTCCGGTGAAATATCGTAGCCGCCGTAATGGATGCCGGGATGACGGGGCGTATGCTTTTTGAACCAGTCAGGATCCTGTCCCCGGAGGTTCAGGAAGCGCAGCGCCATATTCAGGTATCGTATATTCCCTGTGGTTCGGTACAGCCGCAGCAGAGCGATCTCGATTTCCTGATGCCCGGGGATGCCTTCGTCCTTCTCAAACCTGTCGCAGATATGATCTGCCAGACGGATACAGATATTCAGCAGTTCGTCTTTTCCGGCGGCTTCATGCAGTGCCACACCGGCTTCAATCATGTGCCCCGCGCAGTACAGCTCATGGCATTCGAGCAGGTTGTTCCATCTGTTTTCCGGCTCTTTTACTGTAAAATAGGTGTTCAGATAGCCGTCCTTTTGCTGGCACCGCCCGATCAGCGCTACAATCTCGTCCACACGTCCGGACAGCGCCTCATCCTGCTTCAGGGCAAGGGAGTATGCGGCAGCTTCCAGCCATTTTGCCACATCACTGTCCTGGAAAACCATGCCCCGGTATTCTCCGGCCTCTTCCCCCGCAGCGATGCGCAGATTGCTGAGAGCATGAGATTCTTCTGCGCCGGGCATTTCATCGCGCAGGATCTTCTCCATATAAGGAAGGGTCACGTCCGTGATGAGCGTTTGACGGGGCGCCCAGAAAGCATCCGTGATTTTCACGTTCCGCATGGTAATCTCGCGGATGGGCATCATGCGTCCCTCCCTTCCTGTCAGTTTTTCATGCCTGTCATGACAATACCTTCCACGAAGTACCGCTGCCCGATCAGGTAAAAGACGATACCCGGAATGAATGACAAGCACGTTGCGCACATGATACTGGACCAGTCGTCGTTAAAGGAACCGCGGAAAATATTGAGTCCCAGGGCAAGGGTATAACGGTCCCGGCGGGTGATATAGGTCACCTGCTGCAGCAGGTCATTCCACAGCTCGATGAATTTCAGCAGGCCGACTACGATCATGGCGGCCTTGATAGCCGGTACAATGATGAAAACGAGAATCCTGAAATAACCGCAGCCATCGATGGTGGCCGCTTCGTCCAGTTCACGGGGAACTGTCTTCACGAATTGCCGGATCAGGAAAATGTTGAATGCGCCGCCACCACAGAAGTGGGGCAGGATCAGAGGCCAGTAGGTATTGACCAGGCCGAGCTTGGACCATGCGATAAACAGCGGAATCAGGGTGACCATACTGGGCAGGAGCATGGAGCCCACGCACAATGTGAATAAAAACTTCCTGCCACGGAAACGGAGCCGGGCAAAAGCATAACCTCCCATGGTTGCCGTTATGACCGCGCCGAAAA
>JAFRNK010000019.1 GCA_017430225.1 Clostridia bacterium
AAGGACGAGCTCGCGAAAGAATTCCCGAACCTGGAGGTGGAATTCTACTATGCGGGCACCGGCACCCTGATCAGCCAGATTGCCGGCGAAATGGGCGAAGACCGCAGCGGCGCGCTGGGCTGCGACATGCTGCTGGTGGCTGAGCCGGCTTATTCCCTCGAGCTGAAGGACTATGGCTACCTCCATGCGTATGACGCTCCCGCTAAGGAAAGCCTTCGCTTCCCCTATGACGAGGAAGGCTACTGGTATCCAGTGCGTGTGTGCAACATGGTGCTGGCCTACAACCCCGAAAAGTACACCCCAGCGGAACTGCCGAAGACCTTCAAGGAATTCGCGGAGGATCCGGGCCTGAAGGACAAGATTTCCATGGGCAACCCGCTGACCTCCGGCACCGCGTTTGCCGCCGTGTCCGCGCTGACCTCCAAGTACGGCTATGAGTACTTCGACGCGCTGCGCGCGAACAACGTCATGATCGAGTCTGGCTCCACCGCGCTGGCCAAGCTGGAGAGCGGCGAGTGCAAGGCCATCATGATCCTGGAAGAATCCGTACTCCAGCGCCGTCATGACGACGGTTCCAAGCTGGCCTGCATCTATCCGGAAGACGGCAATATCATGATCCCATCCACGGTCATGATCGTCTCCGAAGAAAAGAGCGCCAACGCGAACCTGGAAGCCTGCGAAGCGGTCCACGACTGGCTTCTGAGCGAAGCCGGCCAGCGCTTCATCGTAAGCGGTTTCATGCACTCTGTGCTGAAGGACTTCCCGGAGATCCCGTATGATTCCGTCGCGACCGAAGGCCTGATCGAGAGCGATATGGGCGTCGATTGGGAGCGCACCTATCATGAGCGCGATGCGATCAACGACGAGTGGAACAAGCGCGTGACCCAGTAATCATCCATCCCTGAAACGATGACGCATTGGAGGGGGAGCCGTCTGTGCGGCTCCCTTTCCGAGTTGTTGAACCCTTTTTCGTGTTCCGTCCCGGAACGCCGGAAGGAGGTCCTGCTACATGCCCAGCGTGGACAAACGCGGTGAAATCGTCTGCAAAGCGACGCTGATCGTGATTTTTTTGATCGGCGTTGCGCTGCTGCTCGGCGGCCTGTGGGGCAACGGGCAGTATGAAGCGGCGGGCTTCAGCCAGGAAAACGCGTTTTCCCTGATTCACAGGCTGGCCGGTGAAACCGACCGCCTGTATGAGAAAAAGATTGCTCCGGCGCTGAAAGCTTCCGGGGCGGATCCCGCTGCGGTCGGCGAGATAAGCCGGACGCTGATTTCGTCTGCCTGGAAAACCGGGGAGCCCCTCGAAGTGACGCTTAAGGGGCTGAGCGGTGAGAAGCTGACGGAGCGGGAACTCAAGCTGTTGGCGATGACCTACGCCCTCTCCGGCCCCAAAATCAAGACGTCGCAGCGCAAACAGCTGGCCGCGCTGAGCGGTGACGAGCAGAATGACCTGCTGAAGGCTCTGCTTTTGAATGCTGTCGGAGAGACAGAGAAACTGGCCGGGGCGGCGGAGGAACTCTGCAAAGGGCTTGAGGGCGAAGAGCGCACCGCGATGCTGATGCAGGTTTTCATGACCACTGCCAACCTGGATGGCGAGCCGCTTTCTTCCAATACAGTGACGGAAATCAAGAAGGCGGTCCGTACGGACGAAATGAGGATAACTGCCTATATCTGGGCGGCTGAAGGGCGTGTGAACTGGCTTTCGCAGCTCTTCTGCAGCGCGGGCAAGACCTTTGCGCTGATCGGCATCCTGCTGATGCTGGATGTGGCGATCCTCTTCTTCTGGCTGAAGGCGGAGCGTGTCTGGAAACTGGATTTCAAATGGCTGATCATCCTGCTGATCGTCGATTTCCTGCTCGTGTTCCAGGTGCTGCCGACGGTCAACATGGTCGTCAAGGCCTTTTTCCCGGAGAGCCGGTTTTCACTGAGCACGATCACGCGACTGTATACCTACGACCTGAACCTGAGCGCGCTCAAGAACACGCTGATCGCCGCGACGTGCACCATGATCCTGGGCACGCTGCTGGCTTTCCCGCTGGCATGGCTGGTGGGGCGCACCAACCTGTACGGCAAGCGCTTTTTCCGCTCGCTGTTCGTGTTGACCTACATGGTGCCGCCGTACGTCGGCGCCATGGCGTGGCTGCGCCTGCTGAACCCGAACGTCGGGAATATCAACCTGGCCCTCCGGGCGGTCTTCGGGCTCGGGGACGCTCCGGGTCCGCTGAATATCTACAGCCTGCCCGGGCTGGTCTGGGTGCTGACGACGTTCTATTATCCGTACGCGTTCATCACCGTTTCCCGCGCGATGGAGAAGATGGATCCCTCGCTGGAGGAGGCCAGCCGCATTTCCGGCGCTTCTCCGCTCAAAACGGTCGCGAAGATCACCTTCCCGATGATGACGCCGTCCCTGATCGCCGGCGCACTGCTGGTGTTCGTTTCGGCGGCGAGCTGCTACGGCATTCCTTCGATCATCGGCGCGCCCGGCCGAGTGCACACGGTCACGACGCGCATCATCGACTATGTCGGCCGCGGCTCGGAGGGCATGAACGATGCGACCGGGCTGGGCGTTTTCCTGATGGTCATCGCGATCATCATCCTGTACATATCCGACTTCGTGGTCGCGAAACGCCAGTATATTACGGTATCCGGCAAGAGTACGACCCCGAACATCGTGGATCTGGGCAAATGGCGCGCGCCGATCACCGCGCTGGTGTCCCTGTTCGCGGTCATCGTGATCCTGATCCCGTTTGCGACCATCCTGATCACGTCCTTTAAGGTGGACCTGGGCAAATCGCTGCTGGACGAAGGCAATTTCACGTTCAAACAGTGGACGACCATTTTCTCCTACGATGAGATGATCGAATGCTTAAAGAACTCCTTCATCTTTGCGATCATCACCGCGACGATCGGCATCGTGGTCGCCTGTACGATGAGTTATCTGCTGCAGCGGACCACGATCCGCGGCCGCAAGCTGCCGGACTTCCTGATCACGCTGGGTTCGGGCACGCCGTCCGTCGTCATCGCGCTGAGCCTGATCCTCTCGATGCGCGGCGATTTCGGCATCAATATCTACAAGACCGCTTATATCATGATCATCGCCTACACGATCAAATATCTGATGATGGGCATGAGGACCGTGGTATCCGCGATGAGCCAGATCCACATATCCCTGGAGGAGTGTTCGCAGATCTCCGGCGCTACGTGGCTGAAAACCATGTTCAAAATCACCGGCCCGCTAATCTTCCCGTCCATCGCGGCAGGCTGGTTCCTGATTTTCATTCCCAGTTTCTATGAGCTTTCGATGACGACGCTGCTGTACGGCAATGGCACCAAAACCATCGGCTTTGAGCTCTATGAATACTGGACCTTTACCAGCCAGCCGATGGCCTGCGCGATGGCGTTCGCCATCCTGATGATCGTCGTGGTCCTGAACTTTGTGCTCAATAAACTGACCAAGGGTGAGTTTTCTATCTGACGGGATTGTCCCGGATCTATGGCGGCAGCCGGCTGCCGCTGAGCGAGAAGGAGTGAAGAGCGGATGTCGACCGTTTCGATTCGCAATGTGAGCAAGGCTTTCGGGGAAAGCGTGGTGCTGCGGGAGTTCAACGAGACTTTCGGCGACGGCGAGTTTGTGACCCTGCTGGGACCGTCAGGCTGCGGCAAGACGACCATGCTGCGCATCATCGCCGGATTTGAAAAGCCGACGACGGGGGAATTATACATCGACGACCAGCTGGTTTCCGGCGGAAAGACTTTTGTACCGCCCGAGAAAAGGTCGATCGGCATGGTCTTCCAGAGCTATGCCGTCTGGCCGCATATGAACGTCTTCGACAACGTGGCCTATCCGCTGGTGATTAAGAAGCAGAACAAGGAGCAGATCAGGGAGCGGGTCAACCGTGCGCTGGAAATCGTACATTTGACCAAGTACGCGAACCGCTTCCCCAACCAGATGTCCGGCGGGCAGCAGCAGCGCGTGGCGCTGGCACGCGCACTGGTCGCCGCGCCGAAACTGCTGCTCCTGGATGAGCCGCTGTCCAACCTGGACGCCAAGCTGCGCGAGTCCATGCGCTTTGAAATCAAGGACATCCAGAAGCAACTGGGCATCACGGTCGTGTACGTCACGCACGACCAGACGGAAGCGATGGCGATGAGCGACCGGATCTTCCTGATCAACCGGGGCATCGTGCAGCAGTCCGGTACACCGCAGGAAATCTACAATCAGCCGGTCAACCAGTTTGTCGCGGACTTCCTGGGCAAGGTGGATTTCTTCAAGGGTGAGGTCAAAAACGGCCGCATTGAGCTGACGTCCATGGGCGGGCAGAGCATCCCGTATGACGGCCCGCGCACCGGCAAGGTGGAGGTGGCTATCCGCCCCGAGAACCTTTATTTCGCGTCTGACGGGCCGCTCAAGGGCAAGCTTGAAATCCAGTATTACCTGGGCGATGTCGATGATTGCCGCGTCCGTATAGGCGATGAGCTGGTACGCGTCATCGCCAGCGGATACGAGTATTACAAACTGCAGGAAGGCCAGGAGGTCAGCCTGGGCATTCGTGATTTCCTGGTTTTTGACGATGACGGCATGCTCGACCAGATGCTGACCATCCAGACCTGAGAGAAAGGAAAGACCGATGCAGGACAGAATCAGGCGCTTGTTTCTCGCGATGATCGAATTCGACCGGGGTTATCCGGACCTGATCCAGCACTTTACCAAAGTGCACAGCTACGCGCGCCTGATCGCCGCATCGGAAGGGATCGATCCGCATATGGCGGAGGTGCTGGAAGCCGCCGCGCTGGTGCACGACATCGCGATCCCTCTGTGCATACAGAAATACGGATCGGACGCCGGACCGAACCAGGAGAAGGAGGGGCCGCCTCTTGCGCGGAAGCTGCTTGGGGAATTGGGCGGCTTTACAGAGAAAGAGACCGACCGCATCTGTACACTGGTGGGGGAGCACCATACTCTGGATCCTATCGACGGTATCGACCACCAGATCCTGCTGGAAGCGGATTTCATCGTCAACAGTTTCGAGAACGGGCACGTCCGGCCGACGCTGGAGCATACCTGGCGCCGCGTCTTTGCGACGCCGTCCGGCAGGCGGATATACGGAACGATGTTCGGGCTTTCAGACTGATATTGCAAATGCTTTCAGCCGCGCTGCGGCTGTTTTTTTGTTGATTTTTGAAAGAAAATGTTGCACGCGCATTGACTTTGCTCGGCTAAAGTGATAAAGTAATAAAGTGTTTTGGCGGTCAGCCGAAACCCAATGCTGAGAAAGGTGGGAAATAATGATGAAAAAGTGGATATCCCTGATTCTGGCGGCGCTGCTGGCGCTGAGCATGACGATGGCTTTTGCGGAAGGCGATCTTGACTACGTCAAGGGCAAGGGCGTGCTGGTCGTCGGCATCACCGATTTCGCGCCGATGGATTATCTGGAGAACGGCGAGTGGATCGGCTTTGACGCGGATATGGCGAAAGCGTTCGCCGAGTCGCTGGGCCTGAAAGTGGAATTCGTGGAGATCGACTGGGACAACAAGCTCCTGGAGCTGGACAACAAGTCCATCGACTGCATCTGGAACGGCATGACGCTGAGAACTGAAATCACCGACGTGACGTCCTGCTCCAACGCCTATGCGGATAACGCGCAGGTCGTTGTGGTGCCCAAGGCTGTGGCGGACCAGTATCAGAACGCTGAATCGGTTGCCAAGCTCCAGTTCGCGGTGGAAGCCGGCAGCGCGGGTGAAGACGAGGCCAAGGCTTACGGCTTCTCCTACACGCCCGTACCGGCACAGAGCGATGCCGTGATGGAAGTCAAGGCCGGTTCCTCCGACGCGGCGATCATCGACGCCCTGATGGCGGCTGCTGTGGTCGGCGAAGGCACCAGCTATGAAGACCTGACCTACACCATCGCCCTGAACAGCGAGAAATACGGCGTGGCATTCCGCCAGGGCTCTGAACTGGCTGAACTGCTCAACGCGTTCTTCGCCAGCGCCTGGAAGGACGGGAGCATGCAGGCGATCGCAGAAACCTACGGCGTCAGTGCCGCGATCATCCCGCAGGAGTAAAGAGAATCAGGAAGTAGGAAGTAGAAATCAGGAAGTATATTTTGTTCATGAAACAAGCGCTTGATGCAGCATGTTTCACAAGTAGAATTACTTCCTACTTTTCTATTTCCTGCTTTCTATTTCTGGCTTTATATTCCGCACAGTAATTGAGGTTTTTGTATGAGTGCCGGCGACTGGAATATTGTACTGAACGCACTGAATATCGGCTTTTTGCAGACCCTGCGGCTTTTTTTCGCGACCCTGATAGGGGCGATCCCGCTGGGTCTTTTGATCATGTTTGCGCGGCGGTCTTCTTTCAAACCGCTCAGCTGGCTAATGCAAAGCCTGAGCTGGATCATCCGCGGCTCGCCGCTCATGATCCAGCTTCTGATCATCTATTACGGCCCCGGCCTGGCCTTTGACTGGCACCCCTGGGGCGGGGGTGAAGCGGGCCGCTTTTCCGCAGCAGCGGTGGCGTTTATCATCAATTACGCGTTTTATTTTGCCGAGATTTACCGCGGCGGCATCGCTTCCATCCCCCAGGGCCAGGAGGAGGCGGGCCTTGTTCTGGGCATGACCCGCACGCAGATCTTTTTCAAGGTCAAGCTGCTGCAGATGGTCAAGGCGATCCTGCCGCCCATGTCCAACGAGGTGATCACACTGGTCAAGGATACCTCGCTCTCCCGCATCATTTCGCTGCAGGAGATCGTATGGGCCGGACAGAAATTCCTGAAGGGCAGCGAAGGCGTGAGGGCGAGCATCCTCCCGCTGTTGTTTACCGGTATCTATTATCTGGTCTTCAACGGGCTTTTGACGCTGCTGCTGGCTAAGATCGAGAAGCGGCTGAGCTATTTTCAGGTGAGGTGACCGCCATGATGCTGGAAGTCAGAAATCTCCGCAAATCCTTTGGGGATACGCCGATCCTGAAAGGGATCGATATACAGATGGACAAGGGCGAGGTGCTGTCCATTATAGGCTCCTCCGGCAGCGGCAAGACCACACTGCTCAGGTGCCTCAATTTCCTTGAGAAACCGGACAGCGGGAGCATCAGCGTCAACGGCGAGATCCTGTACGACGCTTCGAGCCCGGCCAGGGACAATCCTGAAATCCTCAGGCGCAAGCGTCTGCATTTCGGGCTGGTATTCCAGAATTTCAATCTGTTCCCGCAGTATACGGCTTTTGAGAACGTGACGCTGGCGAACCTGCTGCTTGCGAAGAATACCGACGCTTACCGCCAGAACAAAAGTGCTGTTGTTGAGGCTATCAGTGAGGACGCGCACCGGCTGCTCAAACAGATGGGTTTGAGCGACCGGGAAAACAACTATCCGCACCAGCTCTCCGGCGGGCAGTGCCAGCGGGTGGCGATCGCCCGGGCGCTGGCGCTGAAGCCGGACATCCTGTGCTTTGACGAGCCGACATCCGCGCTCGATCCGGAACTGACCGGCGAAGTCCTGCGCGTCATCCGGGGACTTGCGGACCAGCGGATGACCATGATCATCGTGACGCACGAAATGGCCTTCGCGCGGGATGTATCTTCGCGCGTGATTTTCATGGACGACGGCCTGATCTGCGAACAGGGGGCGCCGGATCAGCTGTTCAACCATCCGAAGGAAGAAAGAACGAAGCAATTCCTGCAGCCTTTCAGGGGCCAGCAGACTGTGTAGGTTTGTCAAACATTTTGGACAGTGAAGTTATGCAGGACATCCACCGGAGAAAGCCAATGGAGAGGCCGCATCGGAAGAGAGTTGCTGTTTCTTTGGTGGGCAGCTAGCTGCCCAC
>JAFRNK010000020.1 GCA_017430225.1 Clostridia bacterium
TACCTCATGTCTTGTGTTATAGTTGTCATGCAAGGTAAGCTCCTTTCGTTTGGTTTTGTGTCGCAGCTCAACTATAACCGATTGACGCTTGCCTTGCACTCTTTTTTATTCACTTGTCCAAGATGTATTGTAATCCTACATGCAGCCTTTCAGGGGCCAGCAGACTGGATATTGACATTATTCACCGCGATGAGATACAATAGAATACGGCTGAATGCCAAACGGAGGGAAAAACGGTGCGCGCACAGAATTCGTCTGCCTTTCGGCTGGGAATGAGGCATGGAATCCCGATCATGCTGGGATATCTGGCTGTCTCGTTCGCGCTGGGCATTTCGGCGCGCAACGCCGGTTTGAATGTCGTTCAGGCGGGCATCGCCAGCCTGACGAACATGGCTTCGGCAGGCGAGTACGCCGGGTTTCAGGTCATCAGGGAACGCAGCGGCCTGATAGAGGCTGCGCTGATGACGTTGGTGGCCAACGCGCGTTACCTGCTGATGAGCTGCGCGCTTTCCCAGAAGCTGGCTTCCGACCTGCGTACGCCGCACCGGCTGCTCCTGGGCATGACAGTGACGGATGAAATGTTCGCCCTGTCCGTGTCCGTTCCGGGGAAACTGAATCCCTGGTACCCCTACGGTATGTTCACCGTATCCGCTACTGGCTGGACGGTGGGCACGATGCTCGGCGTCGTGGTGGGCAACGCGCTGCCGGCCCGGCTGGTCAGCGCGCTGAGCGTCAGCCTGTTCGGCATGTTCCTGGCCGCGATCGTGCCCAAGGCGCGGCAGGATCGGTTTATCCGCGCGCTGATTCTGATTTCCATGGCGCTGAGCGGGCTTTGCGCGCTGCTGCCCGGGCTCAGGACGCTCTCTTCGGGAATGCGGGTCATTCTGCTGACCGTGCTGATTTCCGCCATGGCGGCCCTGGTGCGTCCCGTGGACGGGGAGGCGGCCGATGCGTAACAACATTTGGCTTTATCTGGCGGTCATGGCGGGGGTCACCTGGCTGATCCGCACTCTGCCGCTGACGCTGCTGCGCAAGCCCATCAAAAGCCGTTTCATCCGCAGCTTCCTGACTTACGTACCCTATGTGACGCTGGCGGTGATGACCGTGCCGGACATCCTGCTGGCCACGGACAGCGTATGGGCCGGCGCGCTGGCGCTGGTGGCCGGCGCGGCGCTGGCCTGGACGGGCGGCAGCCTGCTCACGGTCGCGGCGGCCGCTTCTGTGGTAGCGCTGGTTGCGGGCTTTATCTTTTGACAGTTATTTTGAAATGAGGGTTACACATGATACTGGCACTCGAACAATACAAACAATCGACGGCGAATCTGCGGGCTGAGCTCACGGAGATCGCGGGCGGACTGCACCTGGACGACCTGCGCCGCGAGCTGGAAGAACTCAAGGAAGAGATGAACGCGGAGGGCTTCTGGAATGACCTGGAACGCTCCACGCACGTCAACCGCCGCATCGCCGCGATCGAAGGGAAAATCAAACACTACGAATCCCTCGTGAGCGCCGTGGACGACCTGGACGTAATGATCGACCTGGCCAACGAGGAAGACGACGAGAGCATGCTGGAGGAGATCACCGCGGAGAGCAGGCGCCTGACCGAGCAGGTCGAAGCCCTGTCCCTTGAAACGCTGATGCGCGGCGACTATGACGACAGCAACGCCATTCTGTCCCTGCACGCGGGCGCCGGCGGCACCGAGGCCCAGGACTGGACCCAGATGCTGTACCGCATGTATACCCGCTACTGTGAGCGCCTGGGCTTCAAGGTGAAACTGCTGGACTACCTGGAGGGCGACGAAGCGGGCATCAAGTCCGTGTCCTTCGAGGTGGACGGCGAGAACGCCTACGGCTATCTGCGCGGCGAAAAGGGTGTGCACCGACTGGTGCGCATCAGCCCCTTCGACGCCAACGCGCGCCGGCACACCTCCTTCTCCTCCCTCGACGTGGCGCCGATCCTCGAGGACGACGACAACGAGATCGAGATCGACATGAAGGACGTGCGCGTGGACACCTACCATTCCAGCGGCGCGGGCGGTCAGAACGTCAATAAGACCAGTTCCGCCGTGCGCATGACGCACTTCCCGTCGGGCATCGTGGTCTCCTGCCAGACCGAGCGCGACCAGGTGCAGAACCGCGCGACCTGCTTGAAGATGCTGAAGGCGAAACTGCTGGAAATCCGCGAGCGTGAGAAGGAACAGCAGATGGCGGATATCAAGGGCGAAATGAAGAAGATCGAATGGGGCAGCCAGATCCGCTCCTATGTCTTCCAGCCCTACACCATGGTCAAGGATCACCGCACAGGCTTCGAGACCGGCAACATCGATGACGTGATGAACGGCGGCCTGGACGGCTTTACCACCGCATACCTCAAGATGCAATGAGGCTTTTCAGAGGGTTAATGCTGACGCTGGCGGCTCTGTGCGCCTTTCTGAGCATCCTCTCCGGCATCGCTTATACCCGGGTCACGAACAGCGCCCAAATGCTGAGCGGATTCAATCAATTTGCCGACACGTCCTTGAAGGGTGTGTCGGCGAGTGTATATCCGGATTATGCTGAGGCAATAACGGGCTACATCTCGGGGCGGCGAAGCGATCTCACCGTGACGGCCGCGAACGGTGCGAAACGCCCGGGCTTTTCCGAAAAAGAGCTGACCCACATGGCGGACGTGCGCGGACTCGTGCGCGGGCTCAGGGTGTTTATGTATGTGACAGCCGGATTGGCCCTGCTGATTTACGGTGTTTCCTGGTTTCAGAGCCGCAAGGAAGACGCGAGGAGAGCTTTCCTGCGAGACGCTTTTTCCGGCGCGGCGGCCGGGAGCTATCTCCTGCTGGGCCTGATCCTCGCGCTCGCGGTCTGGGGCACGGTTAATTTCACAGGCCTTTTCGTGACCTTTCACAAAGTGCTGTTCAATAACAATCTGTGGCTGCTGAACCCGAGGGAACACCTGCTGATCATGCTGATGCCCACGCCGTTTTTCGTGTGGTACGCGCAGCAGATCGGCCTCGGATGCCTGCCGGTACTGGCAATCATGCTGCTGCTGCCATTCGTGTATTGGAAAATCTACCGTAAACAGGGACATTGACGATGACCTACTATCAGGAAATGACTGAACGCGCTGAAGCGCTCAAAAACCAGGAGCATGTACGCATCCTCGCGCTGGAGACGTCCTGTGACGAGACTGCCGCGGCAGTGGTGGAGGACGGAAGGACCATCCTCTCAAACGCTGTATATTCACAGATCGACCTGCATACGCTGTACGGCGGCGTGGTGCCGGAGATCGCGTCCCGCGCGCACGTGGAGAAAGTATCCCAGATCGTGGATGCGGCGCTGAGCGAAGCCGGTGTGACGCTTGAACAGATCGACGCGCTGGCGGTGACATGCGGGCCCGGGCTGGTCGGCGCGCTGCTGATTGGCGTCAGCTACATGAAGGGACTGGCGTTCGCGTGCCGCAAACCACTGGTGCCGGTGCACCACATCGAGGGACACATCTGTGCCAATTACCTGACCTTCCCGGAACTGGAGCCGCCCTTCCTCTGCTTGGCGGTCAGCGGCGGGCACAGCCACCTGTTCGCGGTGGAGGATTACGGCGTTTACCGCCTGATCGGCTGCACGCAGGATGACGCGGCGGGGGAGGCCTTCGATAAGGCCGCCCGTGTGCTGGATCTGCCTTATCCCGGCGGTCCCAGGCTGGACAGGCTGGCGGACGAGGGCGACGATACGGCACTGCGCCTGCCGCACGCGCATACGGACGGCATGTATGATTTCAGTTTCTCGGGGCTCAAAACGGCTTTCCTGAACGCGGTCAACCAGCAGCGCATGAGCGGCCAGATGATGCCCCCCGCAGATCTGGCGGCTTCCTTCCGCAAGGCAGTCTGTGACCAGCTGACGGACAAGACCCTGCTGGCCCTGAAGGATACTGGATTCAAAAAGCTCGCTCTGGCGGGAGGCGTTTCCGCCAACCACCGGCTGCGTGAACAGCTGAAAGAGGCTTGCGGCCGGCGGAAGATCGCTTTCTATTGCCCACGGCTCGACTTGTGCGGCGACAACGGCGCCATGATCGGGTCTGCCGCGTACTACCGCCTGCTGCGCGGGCAGATCGCGGATCTGAGCCTCAACGCGCAGCCGAATTACAGCCTGATCTGAAGGCTTTGCAAGGAGGGATCGACATGGCCAACGAGCATCTCCTGTCGGGAGATTCTATCGCGATCAATCGGAAGTACCTGGATCATTTGCTGGTGGAGAGCCGCGTCGTCGGCGCTGCGCATCCTGACGCACGGACGGAATTGTTCGGCTGCGGGTTCGACACGCCGATCATGACCGCGGCGCTGAGCCACCTGAAACCCGGCATGACGGCCTTTGCCCAGGGTGCCAAAGAAGCAGGCGCTGCCTGCTGCATCGGCATGGGTGACTGTACCGAGCTGGAATCCGTGCTCAAAACAGGCGCGAAAATCATCAAGATCATTAAGCCTTATGCCGACCCCGAGGAAATCCTGAAGCGCATTGGGTGCGCCGAAAAAAACGGCGCAATCGCCGTGGGCATGGACGTGGAGCACGCGATCAACGTGCGCGACGACCAGGATTCCGTGGTGGTCGGCCTGCAGATGAAAGCGCCGACACTGCAGGAGTTGCGGAAGTACATCAGCGCTACGAAACTGCCATTCGTGATCAAAGGCGCGCTCAGCGTGCATGACGCGCTGACCTGCCGGGATCTTGGCTGTGCGGGCGTGATCCTGAGCCATCACAACGGCCTGATGCGCTGGGCGACGCCTCCTGCGATGCTGCTGCCGGACATCCGCAAGGCAGTGGGAAAGAACCTGGTGCTGATTGCCGACGGCGGGATCGCGGACGGATTTGACGCGTTCAAAGTACTGGCCCTCGGCGCGGACGCCGTATCGGTCGGCCGGCCCCTGATGGCCCCGCTCGAAGCGGGCGGTCCGTCAGCCATGGCGGATATCCTTCGCGCCATGACGGATGAACTGAAAGCGATGATGATGCGCACCGGTTCTCCGGATGTCCGGCACATCGATCTGTCGGTCATTCATTTCGCTCAGTGGAAATAATACAGATCAACAGGAGGAAATCGGCATGAGCAAGGTGAAATGGGGCGTTCTCGGAACGGCCGGGATCGCGCGCATGGCGACCATCCCCGCGATGCAGCAGGCGGAAAACTGCGCCCTGTATGCGATCGCGGGCCGGAGCGCGGAAAAGGCGGAACAGTTCAAGGAAACGTTCGGGTTTGAGAAAGCCTACGGGAGTTACGACGCCCTACTGGCCGACCCTGAGGTCGAGGCGGTGTATATCCCCCTGCCCAATGATCTGCATCGCGAATGGGTGCTTCGGGCAGTGAATGCGAAGAAGCACGTTCTGTGCGAAAAGCCGCTGGCCCTGACGGAAAAACAGGCGGAGGAAATGTTCCGCGCGGCGGAGGAGAATGGCGTTTTCCTGATGGAAGCCTACGCCTATCTGCACAGCCCGATCATCGACGCGTTCCGGAAGGAACTGGACAGCGGTGCGATCGGCGAGATCCGCTGCCTGGAGTCGGCTTTCCTCGGCGGCGTGCCGAAAGAGAACGACTACCGCTGGCGCAGGGAAGCTGGCGGGGGATCACAGTATGACCTGGGCTGCTACGCGCTGAGCATGGCGCTGCGGATGTTCGGCAGGGAACCGAAAGAAGTGCACGCCTCGGCGTATTACGGGGAATGCGGGATCGACCTTTTCTCGTCCGCGATCCTCACGTTTGAGGACGGCGCAATCGCCTCGCTGGACTGTGGGATGCTCTCCGGTACGAACCGCCATGACCGCTTTCATGTGCTGGGCACGCGCGGAGAAATGTATTCTCCGGTGGCGTTCAACCAGTCGGGTGAGATCCCGTATACGGTCGTCAGCGGCGGGAAAACGGACACGAAGACTGTTGCTGTACCGAACAATTACAAGCTTGAAGTGGAGCAGCTCGGCCGCTGCATCCGGGACGGCGAATCGCCGCACGTGTCCCGCGATTTCTCCCTGATGGTCGCCAGGGTACAGGACAGAATCCTGGAAGAAATTGGATTCTGGAACAAGTAAGAGAAACAAAAAGGCTTCCTGGCCATCGATGATGGCGCAGGAAGCTTTTTTCGTTTCAGAACGGCGTACCGGTTTCAGAACGGCGTACCGATAAATGTCTTATTTCGCGAAATCCTTGATGATCGTCATATGGACCAGGCCGCCGCGGATGTAGATTTTCACGTCGTCGGCCAGGTTGAGCAGCACGGACCTTTCGTAACGGTCCCATTCCTGATCCGTCGATTCGATGGGCCTTCCGGCCAGGTCAGCCTGCAATTCGGCCGGCAGCTCGAAGTAATTCCGTTCGACGTCGGAGGCCATCGCCTCTTCGAAGGCGTTGCGCAGTTTGCCAAGGAAGCTGTTTGCCGCTTCGTTCTTGCGGGACGTGGTGGAGGAGATCAACAGGTGGCGCTTTTCCTTGTCCAGGACCGTCTTGGTGGTCAGGTTCAGCTCAAAGCGATTCTGTTCGCTCTCGATCCAGAAAGAGCCTTTCATCTCCCCGGTCACGCTGTGCACCATGCTGAGCATTTCTTCGGTAAACAGCTGGAGGCGCATGGTTTCCTTCTCGCCCAGTTCCCTGTATTCAGCGACTTTTTTCGATTCGCGAAGCGCGTTTTCGAAGCCGTTGCCCTGATTGTCAATCGTAATGATGTCAGATTTCATCGTTCTTATCCTCCCCGGTCAGATGCTGGTTACTCAATGTTGAGGATGGTATCGAAGCCGGTGACTTCAAAAACTTCCTTGACGATCTCGTTCGGGTGGGCGACCTTCATGGAGCCTTTCGCCTGCAGGGCTTTGTGGGCGGAAAGCAGTACGCGCAGTCCGGCGGAGGAGATGTACTCAAGCTTGCTGAAATCCAGGGTGAGATCGGTCACGCTGTCCAGGGCGGCTTTGATCTCCGCTTCCAGTTCAGGCGCGGTCATGGTGTCCAGGCGGCCTTCGAGGGCGATGGTCATAGAAGAGCCGTTTTGTTCCTTGGTGATGGTCATGGTATTGGTCCTCCTTATGTAATCATGGTGTTGTTTTACAGACTATATTGCCGCGATGACCGCGAAGCCGATGATCGCGGCCAGCGTGGATACCGACAGGGCTGAAGAGATATAGGTGCGCTGATCTGCGTCGTCCGCAAACACGGGCAGGACGAAAGGCGGCGGCAGGATGAACATGACGTTGATGGCGGCGGTCAGGTTGGCCTCCGGCCACAGGGCGTTGAGCAGCACCACGAACAGTGTGCGTAGCACCAGCATGATGCCGAGCCGCAGCGCGACGACCTTGCAGGTCTCGGGCCAGGGGATATCCCTGAATACCAGATCATACCCGATGGTCAGCAGGATGATCGCGCCGGTCGGCGCGGAGATGAAGTCCGTGCAGGCGTCGATGACCCCGCTGATGCCGGAGGGGCGAAGGGATTCATACAGGCCGGTCGCGCCGAGCAGCACGCCCGCAGCGATGGCGATGATGATGGGTGAGAACGCCATCTCCTTGAAAAGCTGCCGGACGTCCGTGGATTGGCGGCCGTCCAGGCCGAGCAGGATCTTGTACAGCGTGAATACGAAGAGCACCTGGCCCAGGTCGATGCGGGCGAATTCCGCGGTATGCTCCGCGCCGTAAAGCATGTTGAACAGCGCGTAGCCGAGCATGCCGGCTTCGAAACCCGTTGTGAGGAAAGGCACGAAGCGCGACGGCAGCTTCAGCAGACGTCCGGCTGCCTTGCCCAGCGCGAAGGCCGCGACACAAACGAGGAACATGAGCAGCGGGATGACCACGTCCATCAGCGTGTAGCGCGTCGTTGCAAAGGCGTTGAGCAGTACCGCCGGCAACGCGATGTTCACGACCACGTTTTTCAGCGCGTTGATGCCTTCGCGGGAGATGATTTCCCGCCTGCGGCAGATCATGCCGATGCCGAGCATCACCATGACGGGAAGGACAGTTTTCAGAACCTCGATCATAATTCTCCGTTCAGCCTTGACGGGCCTTTTTGAGGGCTTTCAGAATGTCTCTCTGCGCCGGCAGGCGCGTGTGCCGCGGCCAGCGCTTTTCATACGAGACAGCCAGCCCGGCTGCCTGTTCCTGGTTGAGCAGCGGGATCAGGGGCAGCGCGTGGCGCTGGATCGCGACCAGCATCCACTGCGCAGCCAGTGGCCAGGTCTCAACGTCGTCGCGCAGGAGCAGCGTCCTGAGGATGCTTTCGGCTTGCGCAGGCGTCAGGCTGGACGCTGATAATTCTCCGACAGCCTGCTGTATGCGTTCGTCAAAGCGCTCGTGACAGGCGTCATCCTTGAGCCCGTGGCCGAAACCGAGCAGGCCGTCTGTCGGCCTGAGCTTGCGCTGGCATTTTTCGATATCCTGCCGGTAATCGCTGAACGCTTGAATGAGCGGTGTCAGGAATTCGTCCATCGCATCATCTCCTTTGATGCATCGGCATTACTTCAGGCTGGTTTTGTCGTCCTCCTGCGGGGGAGCGTCGTCTTCCTGCTTGCTGCGCTTCCAGATACGCCAGGCGTAGATGAGCACCAGCACGGAAGCGATTACAAACAATGCGATAAACAGATACCGCGCCGCAGGCGTCATGGTGGTATCCGTTTCGTTGCGCCCCTGAAAGAGCTGATAGGAGATGTAGAGCAGGTAGAGCGCGACAAGGCCGAACAGGCTCGCTCTCGTTTTTCCGTTATTCAAACTGGTATTGCTCCTGTTGCAGTTACACGCCCCCGTGATGGCATTCACGGGGGCTGGATCAAATTGTCAGGATTACTTTGCCCGCTTCTTGGACAGGATATCGAACACCACCGCGGCCAGCAGCACGAAGCCTTTGATGACGCGCTGGTAGTTCGCGTCCAGGCTAATCAGGCTCATGCCGAGGTTGATGACGCCGATCAGCGTCGCGCCGATGACCATGCCCAGCACGGTGCCGGCCCCGCCGCTGGCAGATACGCCGCCGACGACGCATGCCGAAATGGCGTCCATTTCAAAGTTTTTGCCGATATCGGCGTAAGCGGACTGGGAACGCGCGATGACCGACATGGTGGCAATGCTAGTCAGGATGGCCATATTCAGGTAAGCCAGGAACATGATCCTCCGGGTATTGACGCCGGAGAGGCGCGCCGCCTCCATGTTGCCGCCTACCACATAGAAGTGGCGGCCCACCGTGGTCTTGCTGGTGATGAAGCTGTAGATCAGGACGATGCCGGCGACCCACAGCAGGGTAGTCGGGATGCCGCCGTCCATGGCCAGTTTGGTCATGACCAGGATGATCACGGCGCTGCCGAGGCCGCTTTTGATTGCAGCGGATTTGATCGTATCCGCTTCATAGCCCTTGGCGAGCCGGCTACTGCGGGTGCGGAAAATGATCAGTACCACAGCGGCGGCGGCCAGGAGACCGAAGACGAAGCAGGGAATGTTCAGGACACCCTTTTCACTCGGGAAGATCCTGCCGTAGAACAAGTTCTGGAAGCTCACCGGGAACGGCGCCAGGGAGCCTGTCTTGGAATTGGCGGTAAGAATGGAGGTGCCCAGGCCGCGGAAAGCCAGGAAGCCGGCCAGCGTCGCAATCCACGGCGGAATATGCACGTATGCGATCAGGTAGCCGAGTCCGCAGCCGTATACGATGCCGATCAGGATCAGCAGCAGGATGGAGACACCCGTTCCCATGCCGCGGACGATCATGAGCACGCCGCCGATGGCACCGAGCAGGCAGACAAACGCGCCGCAGCTCAGGTCGATGTTGCCGCCGGTCAGCATGCACATCAGCATGCCCGTGCCGAGGATGTAGACATAAGCGTTCTGATTGATCAGTTCAGTGAAACTGGAGGGGCTGAAGATGCCGCCCTGAGTCAGAATCATGAAAAACAGGTACACAAGAACCAGGACGATGAGCATCGCATTCTTTTTGAGCGATGTGAGAAATGACCGAAGATCCATTATTCTGTCCTCCTTCCTGCATTACCGTTTTTGCCGTTTGGACAGCACGTCGAACATGACCGCGACCAGCAGGACGATGCCTTTGACGACCTTCTGGTAGTTCGCGTCCACGCCGACGATGATCATACCTTTGTTGATGACGCCCATCAGGATGGCGCCGATGATCATGCCGGATACCTTGCCGATGCCGCCGTAAGCGGAGGCGCCGCCGATGAAGCAGGCGGCGATGGCGTCCATCTCATAACCTTCGCCGTATACCGGGTCGATGCCCTTGGCGCGGCCGGCGGTCAGGATGCCGGCCAGGCCGGCCAGCAGGCCGATGTTGGCGTAGGCGAACCAGTATACGTTGCGGGTCTTGACGCCGGAAAGGGCTGTGGCTTTTTCGTTGCCGCCGACTGCGTACAGGTGGCGGCCGATCGCCGTCTTGGTGGTGATGTAGGCGTAGATGCCCAGCACCAGTCCGATCCAGATCAGCACCATGGGGAAGCCCCTGTAGCAGGCCAGCTTGAAGCTGACCCACAGCACCAGCGCGGAAATGATCACCATGGAGAAGATCTGTCCCGGGATCGACTGGCTGATGTTCAGTTTCTTCTGCACCAGGATCTTGCGGATCCGCAGGACGATGAAGATGATCGCAGCCACGATGCCGATGCACATGCAGGTCAGATTGAACTTCGTGATATAGTTGTCGCCGATCAGGCCTGCCAGGAAAGCGTTGTCCTTGGTGAAGACTGAATCGAGGCCCGGGTTGGCCTGGCGGATGATATCGGGGATAAAGCTGGATTTGCCGTTTCCGAAGAGGGTCAGGAAGGTTTCATTGCTGATGTCCACGCGGTAGCCGTTCAGCACCACGTTGGAGAATCCGCGGAAGGCGTACATGCCAGACAGGGTGGCGATGAACGCCGGCACCCGGAGTTTGGCGATCCAGAAGCCCTGGAAGGTGCCGATGGCCAGGCCGATCATCAGCATGACCAGCACGGTCAGCCACATGTTGGCGCCGGTGGCCATCATGGTGCAGCCGACCGCGGCGGTAAAGCAGACGACAGAGCCGACCGACAGGTCGATGTTGCCGCCTGTCAGAATGCACAGCAGCATACCGGAGGCGAGCACGAATACGTAGGCGTTTTCCGCGATCAGGCCGGTCAGGTTGGAGGGCAGAAGAATCAGCCCTTCTTTCCCGCTCCAGGAGGCAAAAATGATCGTAACGACGACAAGTGCGATCGTCATCGTATATTTCTGGAAGAATGCGCCGACCTGATATTTCTGCATGAAGTCGGATACATTCTGCTTCCAGTTCGGGGATGACTTTGTGCTTTCACTCATCTTTAAGCACCCCTTCCTGATCTGAGAATGACTTGCATGATATTCTCCTGCGTCGCGTCTTCCGCTTTCATTTCACCGACGATCTTCGCTTCGTTCATGATGTAGATGCGGTCGCTCATGCCCAGGACCTCGGGCAGTTCGGAGGAGATCAGCACAACGCACTTGCCCGCGGCGGCCAGGTCGTTGATGATGCAGTAGATTTCGTATTTCGCGCCGACGTCGATGCCGCGGGTCGGTTCGTCCAGGAGCAGGATATCCGGCTCGGCAAACATCCACTTGGCCAGCAGCACCTTCTGCTGGTTGCCGCCGGACAGGTTGCCGACCAGCTGCTCCACAGAGGGGGTCTTGATCTTCAACTTGTCCCTGTATTCCTCGGCTACGGCGTATTCCTTGTCGCCGTCGATGACCGTGTGGCTGGAAATGGCGTCCAGGTTGGCCAAAGAAGTGTTGACCTTGATGGACTGGCTGAGGACCAGGCCGTTGCCCTTGCGGTCTTCCGTGACATAGGCGATCTTGTGCCGAATGGCGTCCGCTTCGCTCTTGCGCAGCTTGACGTGCTGTCCGTTCAGCTTAAGCTCGCCGGAGAAATTGGTGCCGTAGCTCTGGCCGAAAATGCTCATCGCCAGCTCGGTGCGTCCGGCGCCCATCAGGCCGTAAATGCCGACGACCTCGCCTTTGCGGACGTACATGGATACGTCGTCGACCACCTTGCGCTCGGGATAGAGCGGATGGTGCACGGTCCAGTGGCTGATTTCCATTTCGATATCGCCAACCTGCACGCCTTCGCGCTTGGGGAAGCGGTTGGTGATTTCACGGCCGACCATGCCTTTGATGATACGCTCTTCACTGACAGGCTCCTTGCCGTGATTGTCGATGGTTTCGATGGTCGTGCCGTCGCGGATGACGGTTATTTTATCCGCCACGTAGGAGACCTCGTTCAGCTTGTGGGAAATGATGATCATCGTCATTCCCTGTTTCTTGAAGCTGAGCATGAGGTCCAGCAGCGCGCGGGAATCTTCTTCGTTCAGGGAGGACGTAGGTTCGTCCAGAATCAGCAGCTTCGCCTGTTTGGCCAGGGCTTTCGCGATTTCTACCAGCTGCTGTTTACCTGTGCCGATGGTCTTGACCTGGATCTTGGAGCTTTCTTCCAGACCGACCATTTTCAGGTATTTATCGGCTTCGGAATAAGTCTTGTTCCAGTTGATGGCGTACTTGTGCCCGCACTCGTTGCCCAGGTACATATTTTCGCCGATGGTCATTTCGGGCACCAGCGCCAGCTCCTGATGGATGATGACGATGCCCAGCTTTTCAGAGTCTTTGATGGTTGAGAATTTGCAGACTTGACCGTTGTAAATGATATCCCCTTCATAGGTGCCGTAAGGATAGATACCGCTCAATACGTTCATCAGGGTGGATTTTCCTGCGCCGTTTTCTCCGACCAGCGCGTGGATTTCCCCTTCTTCCACCTGAAGATTGACGTTATCGAGCGCTTTTACACCCGGGAAAGTCTTTGTGATATTCTTCATTTCCAGCAGAATCTTGGCCATGGTTCTCCTCCAGTATTTCCGTCAGATGGAAACTCAGGACTTTCCTTGATTTGTTTTCGTCTGATAAATGAGCACATCATCATAATTCGAAATGATGCAGGCGGGCACGGCCCGCCTGCATCGTTTCAGGGATTACGTGATATTACTGAATGTCTTCGAGCTTGTAGTAGCCGGAGTCGATCAGCAGTTCCACATAGTTGTCCGCACTGCCGAATACCGGCTCGCACAGGAAGGAAGGAACGGTGATCACGTTGTTGTTGTAGGTCTCGGTGTCGTTGACATCGACAGTCTCGCCGGCGAGGATCTGGCCGACCATCTTCACGACCTGCGCCGCCAGGGTACGGGTATCCTTGAAGACGGACATGCTCTGCTTGCCTTCGATCATCTTCTTGACGTTGGGCTTGTCGCAGTCCTGACCGGTGATGACGGGCCATTTGCCGTCATAGTTGTCTTCCAGAGCGTTGATGACGCCCAGAGCGGTGGAGTCGTTGGAGCAGAGCCATACGTCGATGTCGGAGCCATCCGCATAGAAGGAGGACAGGATGCTGCTGGCACGGTTCTGGGCAACTTCAGTCTTCCAGGTGGGGGTCGCAACATCGTTGAACTCGAGCTGACCGGACTTCACAACCAGCTTGCCAGCCTCAATGTAGGGCTTCAGCACGTCGAGCGCGCCGTTGTAGAAGAACAGGGCGTTGTTGTCGCCGGGGTCACCAGCGGTCACTTCGAGGGCGAAGGGGCCAGCGGCGTTGTCCAGGTCCAGAGCTTCCTTCACATAGGTGCCCTGCACGGTGCCGACCTTGTAGTTATCGAAGGTGGCATAGTAGGAAACCCACTCGTTGTCCATCAGCAGGCGGTCATAAGCGATGACCGGAACGTTCTTTTCCTTGGCCAGGTCCAGAGCGGAGCCGAGGGAGGAGCCTTCGATAGCGGATACGACGATAACCTTGCAGCCGCCATTCAGCATGTTGGTTACCTGGTTCAGCTGCTGCTGCACGTCGTTGGAAGCGAACTGCAGGTCGACTTCATAGCCGGCGGCTTCGAGCATGTTCTTCATGTTCTCGCCGTCCTGGTTCCAGCGCTGCAGGTCCTTGGTGGGCATGGACACGCCAACTTTTTCACCGGCGGCCATGGCGCTGACAGCGCCGAGTACCATCATCATGCACAGGAGAATAGCAACAAACTTTTTCATAGGGCATACACTCCTTTTTTTATTTCCGGATTCACCAATCCGGAATTTTATGTACAGATTATACAGCTTTGAGCTGTTTTTGTAAAGTTCTTTTTTCTTCTGTTTGCAAGGGTATTCAATTAGGGCAACGAATGATCATGAGTGAGCAACAAATGATCAAATACGATCATTTAACCTGTCGGATGCGGGACATTCTTCTGATCAGTACGGACTGTCGAATTCCCGCTCCGCTTTTGCTACCGCGGCTTCCAGGGACATGTCCGCGAAGTACTGGGCGCCGAGGTTCCGGCCGGATTTTCCGTCGTCCACAAAGGCTCCGACGACGATACCGGGAATAGCGCTTTCCGGCGCGTTCGGCGCGTGGGGGCCGCCCAGGTCGGTGCGGCACCAGCCCGGATCGGTCAGGTTGATGAGCACATCTGTGCCGTTGACCCTGGAGCCCAGGTCGATGGTGATCTTGTTGAGAGCCGCTTTGCTGGCAGAATATCCGGCCTGGCAGACGTCCAGCGCGATGCCGCTGGTGGTGTTGTGGATGCGGCCGGTGCCTTTGGCGATCATCTTGGGCATGAAATGATAGCAGATCATGGCCGGAGCGATCGTGTTCACGCGGAAACTGATCTCGTAATCGGAGACGGGCGTCTCAAAATAGTCCGTACGGTAGGCGATCTGCAGGCCTGCGTTATTCAGCACGATGTCCACGTCCACATTCATTTCGTCGATCTGCTTAAGCATGCGCTTGACCGCGTCCAGGTCGTTCAGGTCCGCTTCCACAGCGATGGCTTCCACACCGAGGGCTTTGACTTCCTGCAAGACTTTCTCCGTATGGGCGAGATTCCGGCTGTGCAGGATCAGGTTGCAGCCCTGCTGTGCCATGAACTTCGCCGTCAGATATCCGATGCCCCTCGCCGCGCCGGTGACCAGCGCCCATCTTCCTTTTACCTGATACATGAAAGAAAATCTCCTTTGTGTTTATTTCTTCCACTATACCATGAATCCGGGCCAAAGTACAGTCTCGGACAAAAAAGGCCGCCGCGGAAAAATCCGCGGCAGCCCTGGACGTTATGACGTCAGATGGACTGATGGGAATCAGCGGCCGAACTGAGCGTCGTTGTTGCCGGAAACGGTGGTCCACATTTCGAGCATGTTGATCGGGTCATTGAAGTCGGCGATCCAGCCGTTGCGGGCGATGCCGAAGTTGCCTTCCTTGCGCTCGTTGAGGAACACGGCCCAGTCGATGGACTTGATGGTCATGTTGATGCCGATCGCGGAGAAGTCCTGCTGCAGGCACTCAGCGATGGCGATGTGGCCGGAGGTGTTGTTGGTCAGATACTCGAAGCTGATGGGGGTGGAAGCGCTCAGCATGTTGTTGGCGTCGAATTCGAAGCCAGCGCTCTTGAGCAGCTCGATTGCTTTGTCAACGTCGGGCTCTTCGGCGAAGTAGCCGTCCGCGCCGTTCGGATAATTCCAGGCAGCCGCATCCTTGAAGACGCCGCCGTTGCCGTCCGCCATACCGGCGGGCAGGAAGGAGGTCGCGATCTTCTGGCCAGTCTGGCCGACGGTGTCAATGATGTACTGACGGTCGATCAGCAGGCTCAGGCCCTTGCGGTAGTTGGCAGCCTGTTCAGCGGTCATGCCGTCGAACATGGGGCTCTTCACGTTGAAGATCACGTAGTAGGTGCCGAGCTCGTCAACGATGTGGAATTCGGGATTGTCGAGCAGGGTCGCGATCTGGTCTGTGGGAACGGAGTCGGTGAAGTCGAGGTCGCCATTCTGATAAGCGGCGAAAATAGCGGTATCGTCGTCAGAGAGCATGAACTCAAGACGCTCGATCTTGACGTTCTCGGCATCCCAGTAGTTGGGGTTCTTCACATAGACCATGGATACGTTGTGATCCCAGCTCTCCAGGGTGTAGGCACCGCTGGAAACGAAGCCGGCTTCCAGAGCCCAGGCACCGGGGTTGTCGGGAGTCGCGGCGGCTTCAACACAAGCCTTCTGTACGGGGAAGAAGGTCGGGAAAGCAGCCAGGTCCAGCATGTAGGCGCAGGGAGCCTTCAGGGTGACGGTGAAGGTCTTGCCATCTTCGGAGGCAACGGCCTGCAGATCGTCGGGATAGCCGGCGATGCCGTCGAACATGTAGCTGTAGTCCGCAGCGGTTTCGGGAGCGGCAGCGCGCTTCCAGCTGTACTCGAAGTCCTTCGCGGTCAGGTCAGTGCCGTCAGACCACTTGAGGCCTTCACGGATGGCGAAGGTGTAGGTCAGGCCGTCTTCGCTGACTTCGTAGCCGGTGGCGAAGTTGGGGGCGTAGTCACCATTGGCGTCATAAGTGTACAGGCCGCCGAAGCTGTTGGCCGCCAGGCAGGCGCCGTCCACGGAGCTGTTCAGAGCGGGGTCGAGCTTGTCGGGCTCGGAAGCCAGCTGCAAGCGCAGGGTGGTCTTCTCGCCGTAATCAGCATACATGAAGAACTTGGTGGCATAGGGGTTGGAATAGAAGCCGGTGAGGCCGTCCTTCGCCATGTACACATCGTTGTAGTAGTAGATGGGCACGATGGCGCCGGTGTCCATCAGCATGTCCTCAGCCTGGTGCATCAGCTGCGCGCGGGCGGCCATGTCGGTGGTGGACTTGATGGTAGCGATCATGTTGTCATAATCGGCCCAGGCAGGCTCGCTGCCGGCATCAGCCATAGCGGCGACGCAGCCGAGAACCATCATCACGGCCATCAGTAAAGCGATAAGCTTCTTCATAGGATAGTATCCTCCTTCATAAATTATATCTCAACCGCGTAAGCGGCGGATATCACATCAAGTGGCAGGCAACCTGGCGGCCCTCGCCGCGGTCGGTCAGGCTGGGGCAGCTTTCGGCGCAGGCGTCTGTCGCGTAGCGGCAGCGGGTGCGGAAGGGGCAGCCCTTGGGCATGTGCAGGGGGGAAGGCACGTCGCCTTCCAGCACAATGCGGTGCTTATGGCGCGCCGCTTCTGGGTCGGGCATCGGAATGGCCGAAATCAGCGACTGTGAATAAGGATGGATAGGATTGTTGATGATGTCGGCGGCCGGACCGATCTCTACGATTTTGCCCAGGTACATGACGGCGATACGGCGGCTCATGTGCTGTACTACCAGCAGGTCGTGGGCGATGAAGAGGTAGGCGATGCCCAGCTTCTGCTGCAGTTCTTCAAACGTGTTGACGATCTGTGCCTGAATCGAAACGTCCAGGGCAGACACGGGCTCGTCGCAGACGATGAAGCGCGGATTGACCGCCAGGGCGCGGGCGATGCCGATACGCTGGCGCTGGCCGCCTGAAAACTCGTGTGCGTAGCGGTTGGCGTGTTCGCTGTTGAGGCCGACCAGGGTCAGCAGTTCGGCAATGCGGTCGGCGCGCTCTTTTTTATTGGCGTACAGGTGATGAATGTCCAGCGGCTCACCGATGATGTCCGATACGGTCATGCGCGGATTCAGAGAAGAATAAGGATCCTGGAATACGATCTGCATATCCTTGCGGAATTCGCCGATGTTTTTGTCGGTGACGAGCTTGCCGTCGAACCAGACTTCGCCGGCGGTGGGTTTGTACAGGTGCAGCAGGGTGCGCCCTACAGTTGTCTTGCCGCAGCCGCTTTCGCCGACCAGGCCCAGGGTCTCACCCTTGTCGATGGTGAAGGATACGCCGTCCACCGCTTTGAGCGTCAGTTTATTGAGCAGACCGGATTTGACGGGAAAATACTGCTTCAGGTCTCTTACATCCACCAGGGGCTTGTTATCACTCATACGGTCTCATCTCCTCCGACGCTTCAGCCATGCGCTTGACGTTGTTCCAGCAGGCTGCGATATGACTGTCGTTGACCCAGATTTCCTGCGGCTGCTCCTTCAGGCAGATTTTCATCGCGCAGTCGCAGCGCGACGCGAAAGCGCAGCCAGCCGGCAGGTTCAGCAGGTCTACCGGCGTGCCGGCGATGGGGATCAGCTTCTCGTGCCTCTCTGTGATGCGCGGGATGGAGCGGATCAGGCCCTTGGTGTACTCGTGGCGCGGGTTGTAGAAAATCTCGTCCGCGGTACCGCGTTCGCAGACCTTGCCGGCGTACATGACGATGATTTCATCGCAAATATCGGCGATGACGCCCAGGTCGTGAGTGATCATGATAATGGCCATGCCCAGCTTCTTCTGCAGACTCTGCATCAATTCCAGAATCTGGGCCTGAATCGTCACGTCCAGCGCGGTGGTCGGCTCGTCGGCGATCAGGATGTCCGGTTCGCAGGCCAGCGCCATGGCGATCATGACGCGCTGGCGCATACCGCCGGACAGCTCATGCGGATACTGTTTCAGACGCTTCTCGGGTTCGTTTACGCCGACGAGCTGCAGCATTTCAAGCGCACGCGCCTGGATCTGCTCCTTGGTGCGGTCGGTATGGATGCGGATCGCTTCCCGGAGCTGACTGCCGACGGTGAATACCGGGTTCAGACAGGTCATGGGATCCTGGAAAATCATGGAGATCCGGCTGCCGCGGAAAGCCTGCATCTGCTGGGGCGTATATTTGAGGACGTCCTCGCCGTTAAAGAGCACCTGGCCTTCGGTCACGCGGCCGGTATCGGTCAGGATACGCATGACAGAATAGGCGGAAACGCTCTTGCCGCTGCCGGATTCACCGACGATGCCGAGCACTTTGCCGCGGTCCAGATTGTAGCTGATGCCGTTGACCGCGCGGACTTCGCCGGCGTCTGTGTAGAAAGATGTATGCAGGTTCCTGACTTGTAAAAGCGGTACGTTGCTCATGTTATCACTTCCTCAGCTTGGGGTCGAAGGCGTCGCGCAGACCATCGCCAAGCAAATTGAAGGAAAGCACGATCAGGCAGATGCCGACGGAGGGGAAAATCAGTTTATAGGGATAGGCCTGCAGCGCCTGCCTGGCCGCGTTGGCCAGTGAGCCGAGGCTGGGCATGGGCGCCTGGACGCCCAGACCGATGAAGCTCAGGAAGCTTTCGGTGAAGATGGCTGACGGGATCTGCAGCGCGGTGGAAATAATGATGACGCTCATGCAGTTGGGCAGGATATGCTTGCGGATAATCCGGCTCGGATTGGCGCCCATTGCCCTCGCCGCGAGCACGTATTCGTTGTTTTTGATGGTCAGGATCTGGCCGCGCACCAAACGCGCCATGCCGACCCAGTACAGAAGGCCGAAGACCACGAACATGCTCAGCATGTTCGTGCCGATTGCTGCCAGCGCTGTGCCCTGCAGACTTTGCCCAAGCACCTGGTCCAGTACGACGGACAGCAGGATCACCATCAGCGTATCCGGCAGGGAATAGATGATATCGACGATGCGCATCATGATCAGGTCTGTGCGGCCGCCGGCATAACCGGCGATGGAACCGTACAGCAGACCGATGATCAGGACGATCAGCGAGGCGAAGAAACCGACTGCCAGCGATACGCGCGCGCCGTACACGACGCGGATGAAGTAGTCGCGGCACAGCTCGTCAGTGCCGAAAATGTGCGGAAAAACTTTTGTGCCCTGATCGATGGCTTCCTGCTCCAGCTTGGAGTAGGTGAACGGCGTCAGGTTCTTGGCGGTCTTGTCGCGCTTGCCGTTTACGGTAATCATCCCGGAATAGGTATAGGGGACGATCATCGGCGCGACGACAATGGTGACCAGGATGAGGAACAGTACGACCATGCTGCCGACGGCCAGCGGGTTCCGGAACAGCTTGCGCATACCGTCACGGAAGAAAGTGGTGCTTTCCCGCATGGTCTCGTGCTGGGCCTTTTCCTCTTCGGTCGCGGGCTCGAACTGAGCCACGTCCAGCTGCATGCTGAAGGGGCGTTTTTTGGGCGGCGTATTGGGATTATAATCGCTCATGCACTCACCTCCTCAGTCAAAGCTGATGCGCGGATCGACGATCTTGTAAATCAGATCGCTGATCAGGGTCATCGTGACCATCAGCGTGGCCAGGAAAATAGTGGTGCCCATGATCATGGGATAGTCGCGGTTGCTGATGCCCTGGACGAATTTCGTGCCCAGGCCGCCGGTGGTGAAAACCGTCTCTACGACCATGCTGCCGGTCAGGATGTAGGCCATCATGGGGCCGACATAGGTGATGACGGGGATCAGCGCGTTTTTGAGCGCGTGCTTGAAGATAACGAGCTTCTCCTTAACGCCCTTGGCGCGCGCGGTGCGGATATAGTCCTGTCCGAGCACGTCGAGCATGGAAGTCTTCGTCAGGCGGGTAATGTAACTCATGGGGGAGAGCATCAGCGCGATGACAGGCAGCACGTAGGACTGGCTGTTGGCGTTAAAAATCGGGAACCAGCCCAGCTGGAGGCAGAAAACCAGCAGAAGCAGCGTTGCCATAATGAAGCTCGGCACAGCCACGAACAGCGTGGTAAAAAAGATGATGACACGGTCGGCCACTTTGGCGCGGTTGAGCGCTGCGATGCTGCCGAAGCAGAGGCCGAGCGCAATGGCGATCAGGGCCGCGTAGCCGCCCAGCTTGGCGGAAATGGAGAAAGAATCAAAGATCGTTGTGGAAATCTCGCGCCCGGTTTTGGTGGAGATGCCAAAGTTGCCCTGCATCAAGCCTTCGAGATACAAAAGAAACTGTTTGCCGATCGGCTCGTTCAGGTGGAAACGCTCTTCCAATACGGCCTGTACAGCGGCGGAAGGCGCTTTTTCCTTGGCAAAGGGGCCGCCGGGGATGGCGTTCATCGAGAAGAAAGTGATGGCTGCGATGATGAATACAGTCAGGAGAGCGAGCAAAATGCGTTTGCAGATATACCGGCTCGTATCACCGGTCATGAAGAGAGCCCCGCAGATCAGCACAAGCACGACGCCCAGAAGAATCTTGGCACTGATCGCGGACAGCGTGAACCAGCCGATCACAAAAATTGCCACTGATATCACAGCAGCAGTGATCAGCTGAATCTCTTTCTTTTTTCTGTCAGCAGTTTCCATTGTAGTATCAATACTCCTTTGCGATGACAGACCCGTCTGACGGGTCGGCGTAATAATACGCGGTTAATACTCTACCACAAATGAATCGGAAAATTTGTTTGTACCTGACAAAAATACAGAATAAATACAAAAACGATTGAGAGCGAGAGAAATCCGCAGATAAATCTTTGTAGGTTTGTCAAACATTTTGGACAGTGAAGTTATGCAGGACATCCACCGGAGAAAGCCAATGGAGAGGCCGCATCGGAAGAGAGTTGCTGTTTCTTTGGTGGGCAGCTAGCTGCCCACCAAAGTCGTCGAGAGAATAGAAAGAGTGCCTGTTATAGAAGCGTTTCTGGTCTTCACGGTGGCTGCGTTCTACCTTGCCATTATGGCGCGGAGTATATGGCCGA
>JAFRNK010000021.1 GCA_017430225.1 Clostridia bacterium
AATGGTTTATGACAGCGGATTATGAGCTGGCAGAATCCCTTTCGTTTTCGTTTACAAAAATGAATCCTGATAGACAAGGACATGCGTATAGCGAGATATGGATTCCTGTAGTGAAAAAAGAACGATAAGAAACGGACAATCCTAGAGCGGCATGCGAAGCGTGCGGAATCGAACAGAAATATCAGACCCATGAACTGCGTCATACGGTCATCACCTTGGATTGCAACGCCGGGATCGACGATAAGACCCCGGCGAACAACCATGGTCACTACAACGCCCAATTCTCCAAGGAAAAGTACGCCCGCTTGCTCGAAACGCAACAGCAGCGGGCAAGAAAAACGTCGGACGAATTCATGAAAAACGTCTTGTATACAAAAAACCGTGTCGGTTGGCCACTACCAAATTTACTACCAAAAAAATCGTATCAATATCCCAGTGATATCAATACGATTTCTGATTAGCCACTACCAAATTTACTACCATTTTTTGTGTTTTGAATTTTCGCGGCGTGAAAAACCCGGTTTCGTTCAAATCCGCAAAATTCTGATTGCCAAACCAAATGCCATGTGTTATAATCGCTTTGCTGTGGCGGCATGGCGGAATGGCAGACGCACCGCACTCAAAATGCGGCGGGAAACCGTGTCGGTTCAAGTCCGACTGCCGCTACCACTTATCTGCAGGCTTTATGGCCTGCTTTTTTCTTTGCGGTTTCAGCGTTTTTCCTGGTAAGAATTATCCGCAATCAATGATTCGGATGATTGATTACTGTTGCTTCTGCTGGTATAATGGTTTGCGGAAGACCGATAAACGGAATGCTGAACCGGTTTACAAACAGAGATCAGCGGACGGCAGATGAACTTTGAATTTCCTTAACCATGGAGAAGAGGGGCGATAGAGAATGATAAACACCATGAGCAAAACCCTGAAACAACGATTCTGTTTGATTCTTGCTTTGCTGCTGATCGTCTTCACTGTGTCCGCGGCAGCGGAAGAAAAGAATGATGTGGAGACCTGGCTGGCGCTCGCACAGGAAGCCCACGATCAGAAAGACTATGAAACTTCCTTCCGTTATTATGAGCAGGCCGCGGAAGCCGGTAGCGCGGAAGGTCAGTTCATGACGGCAGCCAACTATTACTATGGCGTGGGAACGGAGCAGTCTTACGAAAAGGCCGCGGAATACATGAATATGGCCGCCGATCAGGGGGATTCCAATGCCCAGGCATTGCTGGCCATTCTGTACTTCAGCGGCTTAGGCGTGGAACAATCCTATGAAAAAGCCCTGGAGTATTACAATCTTTCCGCTGCCCAAAATAATCCCATGGCACAGTATAACCTTGGATGGATGTATATGAACGGCGATGGGGTAGAACCGTCCCGGGAAAAAGCGCTGGAATACTGGAGCCTCTCCGCGGGTCAGAATAACCCCGATGCCATGATGGCCCTGGCCTCCGTGCATCTGAACAGTCGAAATAAGGAATATGACCCGGAAAAAGGCATGGAATACCTTCAGTCTGCCGCGGATCTGGAGCATCCTGGCGCGCAGGACGAACTTGGCGCCAGGTATTACTATGGATTTGAGGTAGAACAGGATTACGAAAAAGCCCTGAAGTACCTGCGTTCCGCCGCGGACCAGGGGAACGCGGATGCACAGAGGATCCTTGGTGAAATGTATTATTACGGCAATGGCGTAGAGAAGTCCGTGGAAACCTCCCTGGAATATACCAGGCAAGCTGCGGACCGGGGGAACGCCAGGGCGCTGTATATTCTTGGCTGGCACTATGACAATGGCATCGGTGTGCAGCAGGACTTTGACAAAGCCCTCATGTGCTACCAGCAGGCCGCGGATCAGGGATCTGCCGAAGCGCAGACATATCTGGGCACGCTGTATGAGGATGGGTACGGCGTGGAACAGTCATATGAGAAAGCCGCGGAGCTCTATCGGCTGGCCGCGGATCAGGGAGATGCGCTTGCACAGGCATATCTTGGCCTGCTGTATGAATTTGGCGATGGTGTGGACCTTTCCTATGAAAAAGCACTGGAATACTTCCGGATGTCCGCGGATCAGGGGAATTCAATAGGACAATGGGGCATGGGACAGCTGTATCAGTTTGGCCTCGGCGTGGATCTTTCCTATGAAAAGGCAGCGGAATATTATCAGCTCTCGGCGGATCAGGACGATCCGGACGGTTTGGAATGCCTGGGATACCTGTATCTTGAAGGACTTGGCGTGGAGCAGTCCAGGGACAAGGCGATGGGGCTGTACAGGCTCGCAGCTGCGTTGGGCAGCGAAGAAGCTCAACGGCAGCTGGCAATACTCGGGGATTGAGATGTGTAAATTCGGAAGGTTTTGCAATTGCCGGCCGGGACATTCGGGATTTGTGGGAGAGAATCGTGATAGAGCGGCCTTTCGGGATAAAAGAAGACGATATATTATCCAATAAGGGGATTGTATGAAACAGGACAAATATACTCCCATTGCTGTCATCTTGTGGGTTTCAATCATGTGTATTGTCCATATCGTATTATTCCGGGCAAAAGTGAACATGGACATTCCGATCGTCCAAAGGATATTGCTCGTGATCGCGGCGATTGTGGTCACGTTCCCTTTGCACGAACTGATTCATTTTCTGTTTATGAAGATGTTCCGAATGGAGAATGCCCGAATTGAAAAGGCCAAAGATCCGCTTGGACTGCCTGCGCTGCGGGCGGCAGCGGAAGGTGAAATCTCAAAGGGGAAGCGTCGGATCATTCTCCTTGCTCCCTTGATCATGATGACCGTCATACCGGATATGATCTTTTGCTTTACCGATCGTGTGGCCTTGATTTTTGTGATCATCGCGATGTGCAACGCGGCAGGCTGCTGTTTTGATTTTCTGGCAGCATTACGGTAATACGACTGCTCGCTGTCCTTACCGCTCCCACTCTTCTTCCGGGGGTTCGATCTTCGAGCCGTTGTATTTGAAGCCGAGCATCGTGATATCGTCGAACTGCGCCGCGCCTTCCGCGAAACGGTTGACCGTGGTGTGGACGGAATGGATCAGCAGCTCGGGATTCAGGGCGGCGTACTGGTTCAGCGTCTCGGCCAGGCGGTCTTCGCCGAACATTTCGCCGGCGGTGTTGGTGGCTTCGGTGACGCCGTCCGTATAGACGAAGATGCTGTCGCCCGGGTGGAGCTCGTAAGTGCGGTTTTCGTACTTCGCTTTTTTATTGACGCCGATGAACATGCCGTGCTTGTATTTGAGCAGTTCGAAACCTTCGCCCGCGTGGCAGATGCCCGGGTTTTCGTGACCGGCGTTGCATGCCGTGACTTTGCCGGTGGATAGCTCGATCACCGCCAGCCAGACGGTGACGAACATCATGGAGGAGTTCCGTTCGCAGAGCTGGGCGTTGACGCGCTCCAGGGCCGTGGCCGGGTCGCACCCGCTCATCATCTGGTTTTTGATCAGGGTCTTGGAGACCGTCATGAACAGGGCGGCCGGGATGCCTTTGCCGGACACGTCCGCGATCGCCAGCGCCAGGTGGTCGTTGTCGGTCAGGAAGAAATCGTAGAAGTCGCCGCCGACCTCTTTGGCGGCCGTCATGGAGGCGTAAAGGTCGAAATCCGTGCGCTCCGGGAAGGCCGGGAAGTTGGTCGGCAGCATGTTGATCTGGATGTCCGAGGCCAGCTTGAGCTCCTTGTCCAGACGGTCGAGCTCGGAGATCATGGAGACGATGCCGCGCATTTCGTCGCCGGCTTCCTTGTCGTCCATGACGGTGCGGAGGAAGGTGAAGGCGTCCTCGTTCGCGGTCCGCATGCGGCAGCGCGCGGTGATGTGCACTTTGTTCTCGGGGTGTTCCGTATTGTATTTATCCGCCGCCTCGTCCACCAGGGAAGAGATGTACTGCATGGTGGAACGGCTGTCGATGTGGGAGAACATCAGGAATTTCTTCTCTTCCATCCGGATGACGTCGCCGTCCTGGTGCAGGACGTTTTTCATGATCTCGATGCTGGCGGGGAGATTGTCGCTGGCCTTCAGGACCAGCGCGCTGTGGACGTCGCTCTTCCCGACGAGGGCCATATCGAAGAGGAAGCCCAGGTAGCCCTTGTTGTACAAGCCGGAATCTTCGTCGATAAAGCGGTATTCGCTGATCATGGAAAGATAGAGCAGGGTGATGGCCGCCACATAACCCAGCACGCCGATATCGTAAGGCGCGATAAACTGTGTGCCGGACGCGATGATCACGGAAATGATCATGGGCGAGATATGCAGGAAGCGGATCTTCCGCGTTTTCGAGTCAAAGCGCCTGACGATGACTGCGGACGAGCAGAAATAGAGGAACTCCACCGCGAAGATGACATAGAGCATCGGCTTGGGTTCCAGGCGGTTTTCCGCGGAATATGTGAAGATGAAACCGGTAAACAGGTTGATCATCAGGAGGACAAAGAATAACGCGAAGGGCAGGAAGCCCAGCTTGAAGGCGAGGGCGTGGCGGTTCTTTTCCCCGTACAGCTTATGATAGACATAGATGAGCCACAGCGCGACGCTCAGGAGGACGACGCACTCGCGCATGGTTTTGGCGATGAGCGCCATCGAGTGGCACCACGGCGCGGGCTGCCTGTACATCGCGTTGTAGATAAAGGACATGACGCAGTTGAAAGCCACACTCAGACTCAGCATATGGAAAATCTGCATGGACTTAGTGGTCTGCTTGCGGTACCGCTCCGAGAGGAGCATCAGGACGATCATGACCAGGAATGAGGCCGCGTCCACGTAGCAGGATACGATTGCTTCCCCGACGATCGCGATCATGATGCCACCTCCCTGAGCATTTGCCGGTTGAGCGCGTGGATATGCGCGCATACGAGAGCCAGGGCGTAAATAAACGCGATCGAGGAGATCCCGATATACCAGATGTCCCAGATGATCCTGGTGCCGATCAGCAGAACGCCGAGAAGGACCAGCAGGGGATTGATTTTGAACGCTCTGATCATGATCAGTACGAAATAGAGAAGGAGCGGGATAAACACCACCTGGTCGATGGGGCCGGAATGGTAGGTGTTCGTCTTCGTGATCGAGAAGATCCAGCCCGTCTTCAGGTTGACAGCCAGGAGAATGAAAAACAGCAGGCAGGGGATCGCGTACAGCAGCTTCAGTTTGTTGATCCGCTTTTTGTCCCGGTAGGCGCGGTAATCGATATACAGCAGGAAGAGATAGGGGAATAACTCGAGCGCGGCGTAGAAAACCGTGTTTTCCGCGTACATCAGTTCCCGCATATAGATCAGGGGAGTGTCTTCCACCAGGAAGGAAATCAGCTCCGAGGCGGCCAACACGGCGTTGGTCACGATCATTCCGAAGAACAGCCTGTCGTCAAGCCGGCCGCGCTTGCGGTATAGGGAAGTGTAGATCATAAGCCCGATCATGAAAAACAGGGCGGCAAGGTCCATGATGATGGTTCCGGCCGCGCTGACGGTCAGCGCCTGATCCTTGACGATCTTGAAAGCCATGCCTTTGTTGGCGTTTCCGATGGGATTCTTCACCTGGATGACAAAGTTGTACACGCCGCTGGGCAGGTTCGTATAACTCACCGGCGTGAGGTCGCTGTGGTTGATGGTGATGTCCTCGCTGTCGAAGCCTTCCAGGCGGTATGAGACTTGCGGATCGATCAGTGAATAATTGAAAACATAGAAGTATATAATCAGCTTGTGCGACTTGCGCGGAACGGTGAAGCTGCCGTCGGAGTTGGGGTAAATGCGCCTCCCGTCCACGTCGATGTACGGCAGGGCGATCCTCATCTCGCTGATGGTGTCAAAGGGCGTTTCTATATTGACTTTGACGACGCCCGGGCTGCCGGCGATATACAGGTCGCCGGTGTCCGTCAGTTCGCTGTAGGAGTTGGTGGTGGCCACAAAGGGCAGGCCGCTCAGGACGCTGTAGAACACGGGCTCGATCGGTCCGTCCGCCAGCAGTTTTTCCGCCGATATCACGTAGATTCCGCTGCTGGCAAGCACCCAGACGTCGCCCTCGCTGTTCTCATACAGGTCGTAGTTGTTGGGATACGGAAAGTTCCGGATCGTCGTCACCTTGAAATCCGGGGTCATATAAGCGAGGGAGTTGCTGGTGACGATCCAGTGGATATCCTGGCTGCGGCTGCGCTTGACGCGCAGGATGACGTCGGAAGTCAGCCCGTCTGCCGTGCTGATGTGCTTCGGCCCGTTTTCGGTGAAGACGAAGATGCCGTTGCCGTCCGAGCCGACGATCAGTTCATGATGGAAGCCTTCCGCCACGGTCAGGGCGTCCCCGATGACCATCCCTTCGCTTTCTCGGTAGCTGCCGACGACAAGATCGTCCCGGATGACGTTTGCGCCGCCGGTCGTCGTGATCGCGATGGATCCGTCCTCGCATTCGGTGATCGCGCGGATCTGGTCGGTGAGGATCCCTTCCTCCTGGGTAAATGCCGTCAGTTTTCCGTGGTCGTAACGCAGCAGGCCGTACTTGCGCCAGGTGGCGATCCAGAGCCGCCCCTGGCTGTCGCGGAGCATGGAGCGGATGCGGACGCCGTCCAAATAAGACAGGAGGTCGGTCGCGCCGAGCTCGGTCCCGGAAGCGGTCACCGCTTCGGTCAGCGGGAGGCTGTCCAGCCTTTTCCTGTCCTCGACGACGATCAGGCCGTGATCCGTCCCGATGAACAGATGCGGGCCGTACATGCAGGTGGTATTGACCACGGAATCGGGCAGGCCGTAGCGTTCAAATAGGTCCGAGAACTGGTTCGGCACGACCTTCATGATGCCCTGGCGCGTGGAAGTGAACCACAGGTTGCCTTCGTGGTCGGTCATCACGTGTTCCAGCGATGTGTTCAGCGGCGCGTTTTCCAGCCTGTGGAAGCCCTCCGCGTCCAGCTTGCCGATACCGTACCCGGTGCAGAGCCAGATTTCGCCGTCGATGTATTCCATGCCTTCCGTATAGGACAGGGGAGAAATGTCCTTGAGGCCCATGGAGCCGAAGTTGCGTTCCAGGCTGCCGTAGTAGATCCAGGAATGATCCGTTCCGAGATAGAGGTAGCCGGGACGCCTGGGATCCGGGAGAATGGAGAGGATCCCGTGGACGCGGCATTCGTCGTGGCTGAGGAAGGAGAGCAGGGCGCCGTTTTTCATGGTGAACAGGTCTCCGGCCTGCGTGAGGCCGTACATGACGCCGTCCGTACCGAAGCGCAGTTCACGGATGGTCTTTCCGTCCAGCCGCTCATCCGTGAGCATGGTGAGATCCAGCTGCTGGTCGATGATCGCGAGGCCGGATGTGCTGCCGATATAGATCAGGCCGCTGTCGTCTTCCGCGATGACGCGGATGCTGACCGATGCGAGGCCGTCCATCTTGTTCCAGGTTGTGATATTCCCCTCCGAGACCCGGAACACCCCGGAATCGTTGGTCCCGACCCAGAGACAGTCGCTGCTGTCCACATAAAGGCAGCGCACGTTTGAAATCCCCGTACCGGAATCCAGGCGTTCAAAATCGTTGCCGTCGTAACGGATCAGGCCGGCATAGCTCCCGATCCAGATGAAGCCCTCGTCGGTCTGCGCGATGGCGTTGGCCTCGGACGTCGGCAGGCCGTTCTTGCTGTCGTATACGACCGTGGAATAGCCTTCGCTTTTCCGGATGGGGTCGACAGACAGTTTTATGTTCCGGTTGCCGGACGAGTTCAGCATCTGGACCTGGGGCGCAGCGAACGCCGTGCCGATCCATCCCGCTGCGAGAGCCATCACCAGCGCGAGGAAGGCAAGCGCTTTCAGGCGGCCTCCGATGTTTTTACCGGGAACGGTTTTGTTCATGAAATCAATTCTCCTATGGGTCTGCCGTCACAGGCATGGCCCCGGCGCTTCCGGTCAGTCCTGCTCCACTGTAATGATGTCCGTAAATCCGACCAGGCTGAATATTTCGAGGATGTTTTCGTTGACGTGGATGATCTTCATGCTCCCTCCGCGGCTTTCCAGCTGCTGGTCTGTGGTCAGCATGAGGCGGAGCCCGCCTGAGGAAATGTATTCCACTTTCGTGAAGTCCATCACGACGTCCTGAACGGTGTCCAGGTACGGCTGCATTTCGCTTTCCAGAATGGGGGACGTGGCGGTATCCAGGCGCCCTTCGGGCTTGACGGTCAGCCGGCTGCCCTGCTTTTCAAAAACGGTGGCGGACATGCTGTCGTTCCTCCTTCGTTCTTTCTTCAGATTTTCTTGAGAATGGTCAGGATGTTCTGTCCATCGCGGTAGCTGTAGGAAATGTCGTCCATGATCTCCTTGACGATGAACAGTCCAAGACCGCCGATCGGCCGCTGGCTGGCCGGGAGCGCGGTCGTGTCGGGGCGTTTCACCGCCAGGGGGTCGTAGGGCTTGCCGTGGTCGATGAATGTGATGACGACGCTCAGCGGGTTCTGCTCCACGTCGACGCGCACCGTGGCAGACCCGGGCTTCGGGCCGTAGGCGTACCGGGCGATGTTGCTGAAAATCTCGTCGATCGCCACGTCGACCTGCATGCGGATCCGGTCTGAGCAGCCCAGCGCTGCCAGTTTGGCGTTGACAAATTCCGTCACCGGGAAGATCTGGTCAACGCTGGCCTTTACCGTCATTTCCAGCACGGATTTTTCTTCCGGGGTTTTCTCCATCTCTATTGTCCTCCGTTGTGAAACGTTTATGCAGTATTTTTCCGGCGGGATCTTCGTTGTTTTTGAATACCGCCATGGCAAAAAAGCGGATCTGAAACTGCTTAAAATATACCATATACAGCCGCTGAAATCAAACGATATGAATAACCGGCGGAACGCGGCGCCTGCCTGCTATTCAGTCCGGCTGCCGCTCCTTCGCGTTCAGGGTGGCGATCAGGGCGGCAAAGTCCTCGAAATGCCAGGCGCCGGTCGGTTTTTCTCCGCCTGCCTTATCGAAGAAGCAGGCCGGTATTTCCCGCTGCGCCAGGTTTTTCGCCACGCAGGGCATGCACCCTTTGTCGTGATTCGCGGGGTGGTTCGGGCATTTTGTATCCGTACAGGTGCAGAACGGGACAGACCAGTTGCTCTTGGATGGGGCAGTTTCCATGTGAACGACTCCCTTCTGTTTTTGTCGTCAAAAGTATACCATGGTTTTTCTCATGGTTCAAGGAGGATCGTATGCCAAACAAGAAAAACGGGCCGGTATTCAAACCGGCCCGAAGGGGAGCGGACTATTACTTGTTCCTGCTCTTTTTCCGATAGTTCAGGTAGATCAGGACCGCGCCGGCCAGGATGGCGGCCGCGATGAGAGCGTCGACGATGTAGAAGGTCGTCTTCCAGGGAGCGGGGTCGCCGCCCTTGTGCTCGTCGTCATAGATCCAGCTGTTGGAAGTGGTGAACAGGATGTTCTTGGCGGCGGTGCGCATGTACTGCACGTTGGAAGCGGCGGTTTTGTCGGTCACCTGGTTGGGGCCTCCGGCATAGGTGGACAGCATGGCGTCCACGCCGTTCGCCAGGGCCATATCCGCGTTCATGAAGCCGTGGCCGTTGTTGCGGAAGAAGTCGCTGACGATGAAGCCGCGGAAGCCCCATTCGCCGCGCAGGATGTCGTTGTTCAAGGCGCTGATCTCGCCGACCCACTTGTTGCCGATGAAGGCCCAGGATTCCATGATGGCGTTGGCGCCGTACCGCTTGACGGAGATTTCGAAGGGCTTGAGGTAGATCTCGCGCATGGACTGCTCTGTGGCCCAGGCGCACACCATCTTGCCGTTGGAGTCGTACATCGCGAAGTGCTTGACGGTGGAGTACACGCCCTTGTTCAGCGCGCCTTTCACGCCGCAGCCGGACATGATGCCCGCCAGGACGCCGTCCTCGGAGAAGTATTCGTAGTTGCGGGCGGTGAAAGCGGAGCGGTGGGTGTTCACGGCAGGCGCGTACCAGCCGGTGGAGCCCATTTCCTTGGCCATCTGGCCCATGGTTTCGCCCCAGGCGGTGGCGACTTCCTTGCTCCAGGTGCAGGCGATGACCACTTCGATGGGGAAGCCCAGGGAGCCGGCGCCGGTGAAGTTGTTGTTGATGGCGGCGGGACCGTCGGAGTCGATGTTCTGGACTTTCTTGATGGATTCGATCGCCGGGGTCTGATAGCCGGCCAGGGCGCTCATATTCGCCATTTCGTCCACAGTCAGCTGGTCCAGCAGCTTATCCCAGGTGGGATCGTCATATGCCTTGCCGCGCACGTCGTAAATGGTCAGCTTGCCGGACGCACCGGTGACGGGCTTGGCCGCGTTGGGATCAATGTAGGCGTTGGGATCGTAGTTGCTGTTCAGGTGATAGCCCGCGATATACTTTTCGGGCATATCAGTGGTGGCGGGCGCAGCAGTGGCGGCTTCGTAATTGGCGAAGTGATCTGCGCGGGACAGGAAAACCACTTCGTCCTGGGCGTCCTGCAGGCGGTTTACGGCGGGCTGATCGTCGCTGGCACGGGGATTGCTTTCGTTGTATACGACCGTGTCGGCCAGGGTGTAGGTCTTGCTGTCGAGGATATTATGGGAGTTGTTGTTGATGGAGAGGATGTAATCGCCGCTTTCGAGCACGTAGCAGCCTTCACCTTTCTCGTCGTAGGAGGCCATCTCTTCATTCAGGAATTTGAAAGTGAAGGTCTGGCTCTCGCCGGGCTTCAGGATGTTGGTCTTCTCGAAATCCAGCAGGTTGGCGGAAGCTTTTTCAATGCCGCCGTTGGTGTAGGGCGGATTGTAGAACACCTGCACGGTGTCCCGGCCCGCCGCATTGCCGGTATTCGTGACGGTCACGGTGAAGCTGATCTCGCTGCCGTTCACGGTCAGGTCGCTCATGGACTGGGAGAAGGAGGTGTAGCTCAGGCCGTAGCCGAAGGGATACTGAACGACCTTCTCATAGTCGATGATGCCTTCCGCGGCGGCGGTTTCATAGAACTTGTAGCCGACGTAGATATTTTCGTTGTAGTTGATGAAGGAGGGGGCATACTTGGTGGGCACGCCGGCGTTCATGCCGTCCACAGTCAGGTCGGTCATGTTGCTGTAGTCGGTCTTTTCGGCGTTCCGGTAATAAGGCGCCTGGTCGATCTCGTACACGAAGGTATCGTTGGTGCGGCCGGAGGGGTTCACTGTGCCGTTCAGGATCTTGCCGAGGGCGTTGAAGCCCACGTTGCCGGGGCCGGGGGCCCAGATGACGGACTTGATCTGGCTGTACTGCTCTACCCAGCCCATTTCCATGGCGTAGGCGGAGTTCAGCACGACGATGATCTTGTCAAAGCTGCTGCAGGCCAGGTCCACCATGTCCCGCTCAGACTTGGAAAGCTGCAGGTAGTGTTCGCCGGGCTGGAAGTCGTCGTAATCCTTGGAGTTGTTGGTGTAGACGGCTTTGGTCATATCCTGGGGGATGTCGTTGTGGCCTTCGCCCGCGTACCGGGAGATCACGATCACGGCCACGTCGGAGAACGCCTTGGCGCTGCTGACCAGACTATCGGAATAGGTGGAAACCGGCGGTTCGGGAAGGTCCCATTTCTGGGTGGCTTCGATGTTCATGGCGCCGCGGCTGGCACAGTAAGCGGTGTAGAAGTCCAGCAGTTCGCCGTTCACCTGGTAGCCGGCGTTTTCCAGGCCCTGGCGCAGGGTGACCACCGGGAAGAGGTCGTTGATGCCGCCGGAGCCGGTGCCGCCGTAAGCGGGGTTGGAGGAGGCCCAGCCGAACAGGTTCAGCTTGGTCTGGTCTTTCAGGGGGAGGAAATCGTCCCTGTTCTGCAGGAGCACGAAGCCCTGGGCAGCCACGTCTTCGGCCACATCCCTGGCTTTGGCGGTGGTGGCATCGGTGACGGAGCCTTTGCCCATCGCCATGCTGATGATCGCGTACATGGGGTTCCAGATGATGGCGTTTGCCAGGATGCAGAGCACCAGCAGCAGCGCCATGACGGTTTCGCCGCGGATCAGTCCGCGCAGGGGCTTTTTCACTTTGCGGACGGCGATAATGACGGCAATGGCGATCAGGATCGCGGCGGCAATGCCGATGAGGTAGGGCGTACAGGTTTGCAGTACACCGAGAACGTCTGACCAATCGACTTTCAACATGGATAGTTCCTCCTTATTTCCCGCGGGTATTTCCTGACGGGATCTCTTTGAGTTGCTACAGCGAAACGTTTTTTGACGCTGTGTCTGGTATAAAAATGCCAGATTATCGATAAAAAAACAATGCCACTTTCCGAAAAAACAGACTGTTCTTGACACTTTCTGAAAAGTGTAATAGACTTTGAATGGTTTTTGACATATTGTATAAAAGTAATGATCCGGTAAAGGAGTGATACAGGCATGTCAACAACCCCGCGAAAGACGGACCGCCGGACGCTGTATACCCGGCAGGTGGTGAAGGACGCTCTCCTGGAACTGCTGGAAAACAGCACGTTTGACAAAATCAACGTGACAGCCGTCTGCAAACAGGCGGAAATCACCCGTGCCACCTTCTATCTTCACTTTGCTGACCTGAACGAGGTCCTGGACGAGGTGATCCAGGAAGCGCTGGAAATCGCCGAGCACAGTGGCGGAAACGAGGACTACGGTACGAAGCGCGCTTTGCTGATGCGTACGCTTAAAAACGGTCCTGAAGCGTTGCGCGGAAACGAACGGCTTCTCGCTCCCTGCCAGCGGATCGCGGACCATCCGAAATACAGAGCGCTGTTTATGGACGATTCCCTGGCGTACTATATCATCCGAAAGATCTACCTCGCGGAAAGAGGGGAAACTGTTCCGGCGCTCATGAAGCAATGCCGGGTATCCAGGGAAGACGCGGACCGTCTGTTTATGTTCATGGTTTACGGATTGTATTACGTGAACCGCTCTCTCCGCTGGGAAAAAAGCGATGACTGGTACCGCATGCAGTACCTTGTGAACTATCTGCTTGAAAGTGGCCTGGACAGCGTTTCCGCGCTTCCCGCGGATTACAAGAACGCGTGAGACGCCGGTGCCAGATGGTGTTCTGTCATATTCCTGAATGACCGGAGGCTGTTATGATTCCCACACCGGACGAAAAAGAAAAGAAATCCCTCGACTGGTCGGACCGCATCCCCGATCCGGACGAAGCGGACGAGGAGTACGAGCCCACCTACCGCGACGGTTCCGCGAAGAACGAATGCTGGGACGACAGGAGTTATGGAGGTGCGCGTGACGGTGACTGATTCGCTGCCTGTCCGGATGATCGTTACGGATCTGGACGGGACGCTGCTGGACCGGAACAGGAAGATTCCGGAGGGTAACGCGTGCGCTCTCAGGCGGGCGGCGGCGAACGGGCTGGAGGTCGCGTTTGCCAGCGGGCGCCTGCCGGGGGTCTGCAGCCGCCTCGCCCTGGATATCGGGCTGCCGGAATGCCGCATCATGGGTATGAACGGCGCGCTGATCTGGGACCGCCCGTTCGGGGAAAAGCTTGCCGAAACCACTTTCCTGCCGGATGCAGCGGAAGCGGTAGTGCGCATCCTGGACGCGGAGGGCTGTATTTACAACGCCTATACGCCCGACGGCGTGTTTACCAATCTCCGGGTGGACGCGGAAGGGGCGGAGCGTTTCCGCGCGGGTTATGCCGGCTCAGGCGTGCACGTCGTGATCGGGGACGATGCTGGCATGGCGGCGCTCTCCGAGCAGGTCGTCAAGTTCCTGGTCAAGGACACCGGAGGCCCGGAAGGGTTTCGCCGCGCTCAGGATCGGATCCGAGAACTGCCGGGCATTTACCTGACCTCTTCCGGCAGAGACAACTTTGAGGTCATGCGGACCGGTATCGGTAAAGCGGAAGCGATCCGATTCCTGGCGGGCCGCCTCGGTATTCCTTTGTCAGCGGTCATGCCGTTCGGCGATTACGACAATGACGTCGAAATGCTGACTGCCTGCGGACACGCGGTCGCGATGGGCAACGGGTCTCCCTCCGCGAAAGCGGCCGCGCGGTACATCACGCTTGAGAATACCGCCGACGGCGTCGGGTACGCCGTGGACGCGCTGCTGGACGGCAAACTGGAAGCGCTGCGAAAAGGGGTTGTTGCACAACCCCTTCGATCAAATGGAGAATCCATTTGATCGACAGAACACCTTTTCCTCTCGCACCTACCTCAATTCGGCATTGTCGCGCTTCGCGCTCTGTGCCTCATTGCGGCTTCACCCGCCTTCATCGCCCACTGGGCGCGGCGGCCTCCGCCGCCCGGGCGGAAAAGGTGCAAGGAAAGCATTTTTGCTCTCGCAGGGCAAG
>JAFRNK010000022.1 GCA_017430225.1 Clostridia bacterium
ATTTCCGGTGGCAATGGCGAAGGGGTCCCACCTGTTCCCATTCCGAACACAGAAGTTAAGCCCTTCAGCGCCGATGGTACTTGGCTGGACACGGCCCGGGAGAGTAGGTCGCCGCCGGAATCCAATAAGACTGCTGCAGAAATGCAGCGGTCTTTTTTTTGTCGAGTTTGGAGCGCGGAAGGTAGAGTGCGGAGTTGGGAATAGTGAGAAGGCTTAAAGAATTGTATTCACAATATTCATTTCCGCATTCCGCACTCCGAACTCCACACTAATTTGCTGTTGGCATGGGCTTGAAGGCATGTTATAATAATTATGACAGAATATAGTTTCTTGGAGGTACAAAAGTGGCTCATTATGATTTTCTGATCGTCGGCGCGGGGCTGTACGGCGCGGTATTCGCACGGGAAGCCGCCAGGAAGGGCAAGACCTCCCTGGTCATCGATAAGCGGCCGCACATCGCGGGCAATGTTTATACAGAGCAGAACGAGGGCATCCATGTCCATGTATACGGCGCGCATATCTTCCACACCAATGACAAGCGGGTATGGGACTATGTAAATACCTTCGCGACCTTCAACCGCTTCACCAACAGCCCGGTGGCCAATTACCACGGGGAACTCTATTCCCTGCCCTTCAATATGTATACCTTCAATAAAATGTGGGGCGTCGTAACGCCGGAAGAAGCTGCCGCGAAGATTGCGGAGCAGCGCGCCGCTGCCGGGATCACGGAACCGAAAAACCTGGAGGAGCAGGCAATCTCGCTGGTCGGCACGGACATCTATGAAAAGCTGATCAAAGGCTATACCCAGAAACAGTGGGGCCGCGCCTGCACGGAACTGCCTGCCTTTATCATCAAGCGGCTGCCGGTTCGCCTGACCTTTGACAATAATTATTTTAATGCGCTGTACCAGGGTATTCCGGTTGGCGGATATACGCAAATGGTCGCGAATATGCTGGACGATCCGAGCATTACGGTGCGGCTGTCCACAGACTACCTGAAAGGCCGCGAAGCGCTGAACGACCTCGCGGATCAGGTCGTCTATACCGGCCCCATCGACGCGTATTTCGATTACAGGCTGGGCTATCTCGCTTACCGCTCGGTGCGCTTTGAGACGGAAATCCTGGATAAACCGAACTTCCAGGGCAACGCGGCGGTCAACTATACGGATGCGGAAACGCCCTGGACCCGCATCATCGAGCACAAGTGGTTCGAGTTCGGGAAGGACGCGGAGGGCAACGACCTGCCCAAGACGGTCATCAGTCGCGAGTATTCCTCTGAATGGACGCCGGGCTGCGAGCCTTACTACCCGGTCAACGACGACAGAAACGGTGAGCTGCTCAAGGCTTATCAGGCGCTGGCGGCACAGGAAAAGGTGATCTTCGGCGGGCGCCTCGGGGAATACAAATACTACGATATGGATCAGGTCATCGCCCACGCGCTGCAGACGGCGGAGAATGCGCTGAAACAATCATAAAGAAAATTAATGGTTATATTGTAAAATACAATAAAGCATTTGTCTGAGACGGCGTGAAAACGGCATTATTTCCAGGATTTATTGGCGATTATTATAAAAATCAATAAGCATATTGAAAAATATATCTTGCAATCTTGTCTGAAAACAATATAATAGCGATAATTCATCACATCACCGGCACGTAAAAACGACTGCCGGTTTTATGGTGTTATACTATTTCCCTGATAAGTCCGTGCGATTAAATCACGGCGGGGACTTTCCCGAAATGACAAATCAGGAAAGCGGGTGATTGTCATTGAAACCTCCGGTTGTTGAACTGACCTTTCCAGTAGCGGTCCTGCGCCTGGTCCTGGCGATGCTGTGCGGCCTCGTGATCGGGTACGGCCGTTCGCGAAAAGCGCGTGACGCCGTATTGCCGACTTACATGCTGGTTACCCTCGGTGCCGCGATGAGCGTCATGGTGTCCCTGTACGAATACCAGATGCTGAGCGGGCCCTGGCAGGATATCGTGGCCCGTGTCGGCGTCAAGTTTGATACCTCGCGTATCGCGTCGCAGGTCATTACGGGCATCGGCTTCCTCGGCGCGGGTATTATCATCAAGACAGACCACAAGCAGGTGCGTGGGCTGACGACGGCGACCGGCCTGTTCGCCACGGTCTGTCTCGGCATTGCGGCCGGGCTGGGGTTTTACGACTGCCTGATCATCGCGATGGTCATGTGTACGATGGTCCTCAACTTTATGGGCCCGGTGGAATCGGCGATCAAGCGCAGGCTGCGCAATATCACCATGTACATCGTTTATTCCGATGTGGACGATATCGGGACGATCTCGCAGCTCATCGAAGACCATGACGCGCAGATCATGGACATCGACGTCGTCCGTGATGCCGGCATTGAGGACCAGTCGGACTCGGCTGTGTTTACCCTCAGGCTCAGCCGCAAGAATCATTCTCACTCCGCCATGCTTTCGTCCATTGCGGAGCTCAGCTGTGTACGCGAAGTGCAAGAGCTTGTATTCTGATGGGAGGACAACTGCTGTGTGTAATTTTCTGACGCCGCTGCGCGGTGTGGAGACCTATGCGGTCGTGGTCAGGATGGTGCTCGCCTTTGTGTGCAGCGCGCTGATCGGTTTCGAACGCTCCGCGAAAAACCAGCCGGCCGGCATGAGGACGCATATCCTGGTGTGCATGGCATCGACGGTCGCCGCGACCTGCGGAATCTTCCTTTACCTGAAGCTGGAGCTGGTTTCGGATATATCGCGTATCGCTTCCATGGTGGTCACGGGCCTCGGTTTTATCGGCGCTGGCACGATCGTGGTCAAGCAGAAAACCGCGATCAGAGGCCTGACGACGGCAGCGGGCCTCTGGACCACCGGTATCATCGGCATCTGCATCGGTGCGGGCTTCTATGAGCTTGCCGTGGTCGGAACGTTTCTGGTCCTCCTGGCGGAGACCGTGTTCGCGAAGTTCGCTTTGAAGATCGGCCTGAGGCCGGTGTATGAATTCACCGTCTACTACCGTGAAAAGGAAGCGCTGGACGAGGTCATGCGCTACTGCAAGAGCCGCCGAATGTATATCCGCCGCTTGAGGATCCATTCGTTCGCAGAGGGCGAATCCTCGCAGTACGTGGCGAACATCAATATCCGCGGGAATGCCAGCCCAAGCCAGCTGCTGGAAGCGATCAACTCGAGGCCGGACATTATCAGCGCGGAATACCGTAAATCAGAGGAAGGTTGATGATGACTTCAGGACGGGGATCCATCAGGATTCCCGTTTTTGTTTCTGTTATATTGCCCATATTCATCGTTGCAGACGATGTCTGCGATTACACTCAATGAGTCATGGATTCCGCTTGATTTCCGCGTGGTTCTGTGATATATTGACCAGGGCAAATCATGTTCATAAAAATACAGGAAGCATATAAGAGAGGGGCAGAAGCGATGAAGCAGTATATCTTCTCCGCGCCCGGGCGCACAGAGATCAGCGGTAACCATACCGACCATCAGCACGGGTGCGTACTGGCGGCGTCAGTCAACCTGAAGACGACGGCCAGGGTCGTGTTGAACGGCACTTCCGTGATCCGGATCCAGTCCGAGGGCTATCCGGTGATCAGCATCGACCTGACCGACCTGAGCGTGCGTGACGACGAGAAAAACAGCACGGCTGCCCTCGTGCGCGGTGTGGCGGCGGCCTTCGCCCAGCGCGGCGCGAAGCTCAGCGGTTTCGACGCGCAGGTGTCCTCGACCGTGCTGCCGGGCAGCGGCCTGAGCTCTTCCGCAGCCTTCGAGGTGCTGATCGGCAACATCCTGAACGGCCTGTTTTTTGAGAACAGGCTGGACGCGGTGGAGATCGCAAAGATCGGCCAGTATGCCGAAAACGTCTATTTCGGCAAGCCCTGCGGCCTGATGGACCAGATGGCATCCAGCGTGGGCAGCATGGTCTTCATCGACTTCAAGGACGAGCAGAACCCCCAGGTGGAGCGGATCGCCTTCGACTTCGCCGCCACGGGCCACGCGCTGTGCATCATCGATACCGGGGCGGACCACGCGGATTTGACCGACGAGTACGCCGCGATCACCCGGGAGCTGAAGACGGTCTGCCGCTTCTTCGGCAAAGAGGTGCTGCGCGACGTGCCGGAGGACGCTTTCTACAAGGCGCTGCCCGAGGTACGTGCTGCGGCGGGCGACCGCGCCGTCCTGCGCGCCATCCACGTATACAACGAAAACCGCCGGGTGCTGTGCCAGAAGCAGGCTTTGCTCGATGGGAATTTCGACACTTTCCTTGCCTATGTGAAGGAGTCGGGCAAATCGTCCTGGTGCTGCCTGCAGAACGTGATCCCCGCGGGAAGGAAGGAGCACCAGGAGGTCGCTGTCGCCCTTGCGCTGGCGGAAGAGCTGCTCGCGGGCAGCGGCGCTTGCAGGGTACACGGCGGCGGCTTTGCCGGCACCATCCAGGCATTCGTGCCTATGGACAGGCTTGATAGCTTCAAGGCCGGCATGGAAGCGGTCCTCGGCGAGGGCAAGTGCCATGTGCTGTCGATCACGCCGAACGGCGGCATGCTGGAAGGTGAAACGGAGGTCCAGGCATGAACAGGAATACACTCATCGCCTCCCTGGTCCGCTACGGGCTCGACCGCGGGCTGATCGCGGAGGACGACCGGATCTATGCTGTCAACCGCCTGCTTGAAGCACTTTCTCTGGACGAATACACCCCTGAGGACGCGCTGGAACTCCCGCTGGAGGAGATTCTGCGCGGGCTGCTGGACGACGCCGTGGCGCGCGGCGTCTGCGGCGACGACGTAACCAGCCGCGACCTGATGGATACCCGGCTGATGGGCGTCCTGACGCCCCCGCCCCACGAAGTCCGTGCGCGCTTTGCCGAGCAGTACGCGCAGGCGCCCCGGGAAGCAACGGACTGGTATTACAGGTTCTCCCAGGATACCGACTACATCCGCCGCTACCGCATCGAAAAGGACATCCGCTGGAGGACTGCCACGGAGTACGGCGACCTGGTGATCACCATCAACCTGAGCAAGCCGGAGAAGGATCCCAAGGCCATCGCGGCGGCCAGGAACGCGCCGCAGTCCGGCTACCCGAAGTGCCAGCTCTGCGCGGAAAACGAGGGCTACGCGGGACGCATGAACCATCCCGCCCGGCAGAATCACCGGATCGTCCCCGTCACCATCGCGGGCAGCCGCTGGTATCTGCAGTACAGCCCCTATGTGTATTACAACGAGCACTGCATCGTTTTCAACCAGGTGCATACGCCGATGGTGATCGACAAGTCGGCGTTCCTGAAGCTGCTGGATTTCGTGACCGAGTTCCCGCATTATTTCGTCGGCAGCAACGCCGACCTGCCCATCGTGGGCGGCAGCATCCTGAGCCACGAGCACTTCCAGGGCGGGCATTTCACTTTCCCCATGGAGGAAGCCCCGGTGGAGCGCGCTGTCAGCTTCAAGGGCTATGAGGACGTTCGCACCGGCATCGTCAAATGGCCGCTGAGCGTCATCCGCCTGACCGGGCCGGACCGCGCGCGCCTGGCGGACCTGGCGGACAAAATCCTCGGCTGCTGGCGGGGTTATTCCGACGAGAGCGCTTGCATCTTCGCGGAAACGGACGGCACCCCGCACAATACCATCACGCCGATCGCCCGTCGCAGGGGAGAGGACTACGAGCTCGACCTGGTGCTGCGCAACAACATCACCACGGCGGAACACCCGCTGGGCGTCTACCACCCGCACGCGGAGCTGCACCATATCAAGAAAGAGAACATCGGCCTGATCGAGGTCATGGGCCTGGCGGTCCTGCCCGCGCGGCTCAAGAAGGAATTGTCAGCCCTGGCCGAGGCGCTCGTGAACGACGACCCGCTGACGGGCGAACTGGAGAAGCACGCGCCCTGGGCGGAGGAGCTGAAACAACGCTATACCTTCACGAAGGAGAACGTGACCGGCATCCTGCGCGACGAGGTCGGCCTGGTCTTCGCCCGGGTGCTCGAGCACGCCGGTGTGTACAAGCGCGACGGGGCCGGCGCGAAAGCGTTTATGAAGTTTGTGGAATACGTGAACGGGAAATAAAGATAATCAAGCCATAAAGCAAAAAGGCATAAGGAGATTTTGTCAGGTCATATGATCAGATGATGATTTCTTCCTTATGCCTTTTTACTAATGCCTTTCTCCTGGTCGAATTTCTTCCTGATATACCGCTTTACTTTAGCACGCTAATGTGGTAAAATGTCTTCGTTGTATTCTCAGAAGGAGGTCAGGCGAAATGGCATTCAAGCGCACACAGGAATCGGACAGGCTGATGGAGGCTTTTCTGAGCCTGCGCAACCGGGAGGAAGCGTATCAGTTGTTTGAGGATCTCTGCACGGTCAAGGAGGTGCAGGATATGGCGCAGCGGCTGGAGATTGCCCGCCTGCTGAAACATGGGACGAAGTACCAGGACGTGGCAGAGAAGACCGGCGTGAGTTCCGCGACCATCAGCCGGGTCAACCGCTGCCTTCAGTACGGAGCGGGCGGCTATCAGCTGGTCACCGGCCGGCTGGAAGCCGGGGAGGACGAGCGATGAACATCCCTGACGGCATTCTGAAGCCGGAGGAGCGTATCCTGTTTTCCCTGCGCGCGCTCTACGGCAGTTACGGCTATACGCCGTACAAGATGCGCAAGTTCGAGAGCTATGACCTGTACGCCGGGAACAAGGACTTTCTGTCCTCGGAGCAGATCATCGCCTTTTCCGATACGGACGGCACGCTGCTGGCGCTCAAGCCGGACGTGACCCTGTCCATCGTGCGCTCCGGGCGCGACGAGCCTGGTACAGCTCAGAAGGTCTATTATCAGGAGAACGTCTATCGGCCTGCCCGCCAGGGCCAGGGCTTCCGGGAGATCATGCAGACCGGCGTCGAGTGCATCGGCGAAGTGGACGAATACTGCCTGACGGAAGTGCTACTGCTCGCGGCGGAAAGCCTGCGGGCGATCTCCGGGAAAGCGGTGCTGCACATCTCGCACATGGGGCTCGTGCGGCGGCTGATCGCGGCGGCAGGCCTCACCGGTGAGCAGGAAACCAGGGCAGTCCAGGCGCTGGCTGCGCGCTCCGAGCATGAACTTACAGCGCTGTGCCGTGAAGCGGGCTGCGCGGATGACGATACGGCGGCGCTCTGCTCCCTGATCGGGCTGCCCGCATCGCCCGAGGAGGCGCTCGCGAAGCTACCCTGTATGGAGGAGGCGTCCTGCCTGAGCCGCGTGATCGGGGCGCTCAGGGATACGCCGGCCTACCCGATGCTCAGGCTGGATATTTCCACGGTGAACGACCTGGGCTATTATAACGGGCTCGTCTTCCGCGGCTATATCGACGGCGTGCCCGAGCGCGTGATTGCGGGCGGACAGTACGACCCGCTGGTCAGGAAGCTCGGCAGGAAAGGCGGCGCGATCGGGTTCGCGGTCTATCTGGACGCGCTGGAGCGCCTGCAGGAGGGTGGCGACCGCTTGGACGCGGACGCGCTGCTGCTGTACCCGCCCGAGGCGGAGCCTGCTGAGGTGCTCAAGGCCGTGCGCGGGCTGAACGTCTCCGGGATTTCCGTGTGCGCGCAGAAAGCCGCGCCGGGCCGCCAGCGGTTCGGGCGCACGCTGCGCCTTTCCGAAAGTGGGGTGAAGGACGATGGCTGAATGGCTGACAGTCGCCCTGCCCAAAGGCCGTCTGGGGGAAAAGGTGTACGCCAGGTTCGCGGAAGCGGGTTATCCGTGCCCCGAGATCCTGTCCGACACGCGGCAGCTGATCTTTGAGAATCCCGAACTGAAAGTCCGGTATTTCTGGGCCAAGCCCTCGGACGTGTCCATTTACGTGGAACAGGGCGCGGCGGATATCGGTGTGGCGGGCAAGGACATCCTGATGGAGTACCGTCCGGACGTATATGAGCTGCTGGACCTGAAAACGGGCAAATGCCGCATGGCGGTGGCCGCGCCGGAAGGCGCCTGGCTGGATCCGGAGCGTACACTGCGCGTGGCGACCAAGTTCACGCGCATCGCCAAGGACTATTACGCCGGGCTGGGGCGCGACATCGAGATCATCCACCTGAACGGCTCCATCGAGATCGCGCCGCTGCTCAGGCTCTCGGACGTGATCGTGGACATCGTGGAAACGGGTACGACGCTCAGGGAAAACCACCTGGAGGTCATCGACACGGTCGCGCACCTGAGCGCGCGGCTGATCGCGAACAAGGCGTCCTACGCGTTCAAGCGGGAGCGGATCGCCGCGCTGATGACGGCACTGGAGGTGTAAACATGATCAGGATCATGAAAATGGGCGAGGTCGCCCCGGAAGAGATCTTCGCGCGGGCGGTGCCGGAAACGGACGTTTCCGCCACGGTGCGGGAGATCATCGCCGACGTGCGGCAGAACGGCGACGCGGCCCTGCTGAAATATACGGAGCGCTTCGACGGCGCGAAGCTGGACAGCCTGGCGGTGAGCCCGGAAGAGATCCGGGAAGCGCTGGACACGGCGGACCCCAAATTCCTGCGCGTGCTCAACCGCGCGGCGGAGAACATCCGTTATTTCCACCAGGCGCAGAAGCGCGAGAGCTTCGTGCTGACGCCACGGGCGGGCGTAACGATGGGCCAGCGGGTCATCCCCGTGGACCGCGCCGGGCTTTACGTGCCGGGCGGTACGGCGGCCTATCCGTCCACCGTGCTCATGGATTCGATCCCCGCGAAGATCGCGGGCGTGCCGGAGATTGTGATGGTCACCCCGCCGAACCGCGAGGGGAAGATCAATCCGGCCATCCTGTGCGCGGCGCACGTCGCGGGCGTCGACCGCATTTTCAAAGCGGGCGGCGCACAGGCCATCGCGGCGCTGGCCTACGGCACGGAGAGCGTCCCGCGGGTGGACAAGATTGTCGGTCCGGGCAACGTGTTCGTGGCGGAAGCCAAGCGCCAGGTGTACGGGCAGGTGTCCATCGACATGATCGCCGGTCCCAGCGAGATCCTGGTGGTGGCGGACGCGGTGTCCGACCCCAGGCACGTGGCGGCGGACCTGCTCTCCCAGGCAGAGCACGACAAGATCGCCAGCGCGGTGCTGGTCACTGACAGCATGGAACTGGCGAAAGCCGTTCAGGCCGAGCTGGAGCGCCAGCTGTCCCTGCTCGAGCGCGAGGCAATCGCGCGCGTGTCCATCGACTGCAACGGGAAGATCATCGTCACGGACGACCTCAAAAAGGCGATCGAGGTCGCCAACGAGATCGCGCCGGAGCATCTGGAACTGTGCGTGGAGCAGCCTTTCGACTGGCTGAACGAGGTGCGGCACGCGGGCTCCGTTTTCATGGGCCGCAACTGCCCCGAAGCGCTGGGTGATTATCTGGCCGGGCCCAACCATACGCTGCCCACCAGCGGCACCGCGCGATTCGCGAGCCCGCTGTCCGTGGACGATTTCGTCAAGAAGATGCAGTTCACCTATTTCACCCGTGACGCCCTGGCGGACGCCGCGGAGGACGTGGCTTTGTTCGCCCGCAAGGAAGGGCTGACGGCACACGCGAGAAGCGCGTTGATCCGCACGGAGGAACAGTTATGAGCAAGTACCTGAGCGAACGGTATATGTCCCTGAAACCCTATGAGCCGGGGGAGCAGCCGCAGGACCGGCAGTACCTGAAGCTGAATACCAACGAATCGCCTTTCCCGCCGCCCAAAGAGGCGCTGGATTACGCGCAGGCGCACGCCCGCAGCTACGAGCTGTATTCCGATCCGGAGTCGGTGGAGCTCAGGCAGGCGCTGGCGGAACGCTATCAGGTGCCCATCGATATGGTCATGGTCGGCAACGGCTCTGACGAAGTGCTGAATTACGCCTTCATGGCTTTCGGCAGCGATGCGCGGCCCGCTCTGTTCCCGGACGTTACCTACGGCTTTTACAAGGTGTTTGCTGACGTCAACCGCATCCCGTATAAGGAGATCCCGGTGGAGGACGACCTGACCATCCGCCTGGATCGCTATGCGGGCCGGAAAGCCCTGGTCGTGTTCCCGAACCCCAACGCGCCGACCGGCATCTTCCTCCCGCCGGAGGAGATTGCCCGCCTCGCGCAGCGCAGCCCGGACAGCGTGATCATGGTGGACGAGGCCTATGTGGATTTCGGCGGCACCTCCTGCATCCCGCTGACGCTGAAATATCAGAATCTGCTGATAGTGCAGACATTTTCCAAGTCCAGGTCCCTGGCCGGCGCGCGCATCGGCTTCTGCGTCGGCGCGCCGCAGCTGATCCGCGACCTGCAGACCATCCGCTATTCCGTCAATCCCTATAACATGAACGCTTATACCCAGGCACTGGGCATCGGCGTGCTCGGGTGCGAGGAGACCATACAGAACAACTGCCGGACCATCATCGAAAACCGCGCCTACCTGACCGCGCAGCTGAAAGCGCTCGGCTTTTCCTGCACGGACTCGCTGACGAACTTCGTGTTCGCGCGGCACCCGCGCCTGAACGGCCGCGCGCTGTGCGATCTGCTCCGTGACCGCGGCGTGCTGGTGCGCCATTTCAACCAGACCCGCATCAGCCAGTACAACCGCATCACGGTGGGTACCAAAGAGCAGATTGACCGGCTGATTGCAGAAATCCGTGCGGTCCTGGACATGTAAGACGCTGAGAAAGGAAGGGGAAGAATATGCGCAAGACGAGCCTGAGCCGCAAGACGGCGGAAACGGACATTACCCTCGAACTGTGCCTGGAGGGGCAGGGCCGGGCGGAGATCGCCACCGGCGTCGGCTTCCTCGACCATATGCTGACCCTCTTTACCCGCCACGGCGGCTTTGACCTGAAGCTGAGCTGCGCGGGAGATACGCGGGTGGACGACCATCACTCGGTGGAGGACATCGGCATCGCGCTCGGCGCGGCGTTCAAGGAGGCGCTGGGCGACAAGCGGGGCATCCGCCGCTACGGCGGCATCTGCCTGCCGATGGACGAGGCGCTCATCCAGGCGGCGGTGGATCTGTCCGGCCGTGGCGGGTACTACGGACGCCTGCCGATCCCGACTGAGAAAGTGGGTACTTTCGATACCGAACTGGTAAAGGAGTTCATGACCGCCTTTGCCCGGGAGGCCGGGTGCACGCTGCACCTCAACGAGCTGGCGGGGGAGAACAGCCACCACATTATCGAAGGCGCGTTCAAGGCGCTGGCCCGCGCGCTGCGGGCGGCGGTGAGCATGGACCCGGACTTCGGGGACCAGATCCCGTCCACGAAAGGCGTATTATGATCGCGGTCATCGATTACGGGGTGGGCAACCTCTTTTCGCTGGCCAGCAGCCTGCGCCACATCGGCCAGGAGGTGCTGGTGACCGGGGATCCGGAAGCGCTCAGGAAGGCGGACCGTCTGATCCTGCCCGGGGTCGGCGCGTTCGGCGACGCGGCGCAAAAACTGCGGGAGACCGGCCTGGGCGAAGCGCTCACCAACGAGGCGAAGCGCGGCAAGCCGGTGCTCGGCATCTGCCTGGGCATGCAGCTGCTGCTGTCCAAGAGCTTCGAGTTCGGGGAGCACGAGGGTCTCGGTCTGATCCCCGGCGAGGTGCGTGCGCTGTCCGAGACGGTTGATCCTGCCTTAAAGATTCCACATATCGGCTGGAATCCGCTGACGCTGGTGCGGCCGTCCACGCTGTTCCGGGACGTACGGGACGGGGATTCCGTGTATTTCGTGCATTCCTTCCAGGGCACGCGCTGTGAGGCTTACACCCTGGCGCTGACCGAGTACTCCGCGCCGGTGACCGCGGCGGTGGGCTGCGGCAACGTGGCGGGCTGCCAGTTCCACCCCGAAAAGAGCGGCCGGGTAGGTCTGGGCATCCTGAAAGCATTTGCGGAAACGGAGGGAGAATTGTGCTGATTTTTCCCGCGATCGACCTGTATGAGGGCAAGGCCGTGCGCCTGCTCAAGGGCGACTACCGGCAGATGACGGTGTACGAGGAGCAGCCCGCGCGCCTGCTCGGCGCGTTCAGCGAAGCCGGGGCCAAGGCGGCCCACGTGGTGGACCTGGAAGGCGCCCGCGACGGGCAGACGCCCAACCTGAAGCTGATTGCCGCGATGAAGGCCGGTATCGGCCTGTTCATGGAGGTGGGCGGCGGCATACGCAATATGGACGTCGTCAGCCGCTACCTGGAAGAGGCGCGGGTGGACCGCGTGATCATAGGTACCGCGGCGGTCACGGATCCTGATTTTCTGGAGCAGGCGGTAGACCGCTACGGAGACAGGATCGCCGTGGGCGTGGATATCCGCGACGGCCAGGTGGCGATCCGCGGCTGGACGGCGACTTCCGGGCTGGAGGCCTTCGCATTCTGCCGCCGGATGGAGGAGCTGGGCGTCAAAACCATCATCTGCACGGACATTTCCCGCGACGGGGCGCTGCAGGGCGCGAACCGCGGCCTGTACCGGCGCCTGAGCGAAGAGCTGAAGCTGCACATCATCGCTTCCGGCGGCGTGAGCAGCCTGGAGGACGTGCTGGCGCTGCGCGGGCTCGGCCTGTACGGCGCAATTGTTGGCAAGGCGTACTATGAAGGCGCGCTCTCGCTGCGCGCCGCGATCGAGGCAGCCATATGATAGCGAAACGTATCATCCCGTGCCTGGATGTCCGCGACGGGCGCGTGGTCAAAGGGGTCAATTTCGAAGGCCTTCGGGACGTGTCTTCCCCAGTGGAACTGGGCGCGTACTATTCCGAAGCCGGTGCGGACGAGCTGGTCTTCTATGATATCACCGCTTCCGCCGAAGGCAGGCGGCTCTTCACGGACATCCTGCGCGAGGTGGCTTCCACCATCTTCATTCCGCTGACGGTGGGCGGGGGCATCAACACGCTGGACGATTTCGACCGCGTGCTCAAGTGCGGCGCGGACAAAGTATCTGTCAATTCCGGGGCCATCCGCCGGCCCGAACTCATCGGCGAGGCGGCGCGCCGCTACGGCAGCCAGTGCGTGGTGCTGTCGGCGGACGTCAAGCGCGTGAACGGGGAATACCACGTCTTTGCGCGCGGCGGCCGGGAGGATACCGGCATGGAGGCCATCGGCTGGATCGTCCGCGGCGTAGAAAGCGGCGCGGGGGAGATCGTGCTCAACTCCATCGATACGGACGGCGTCAAGCAAGGCTTCGACCTCGAAATGCTGCGGGATGTGTCCGAGCGCGTGAACGTGCCGGTCATCGCTTCCGGCGGTGCCGGCTGTATCGAAGACTTCGTGACCCTGTTCAAAACCCTGCCCCGGGTCGACGCCGGCCTCGCGGCGTCCATCTTCCACTTCGGCGAAGTGAAGATTTCAGATCTCAAGCAGGCGCTGGCGGGGGAAGGGATTCCGGTCAGGATAACGAAATGAATAGTGCGGAGTGCGGAATTCGGAGTTAAGGAATGCTCGTGATAGAGGTACGCCAGACGACTGAAGGCGTGGCACTATATCTGACTCCGCATTCCGCACTCCGAACTCCGCATTAAGAAGGGGTGCATTATGTTAGAAATCAGCGAATTAAAGTTCGACTCCCGCGGCCTGATCCCGGCGATCGTTGTGGACGCGGTCAGCAAGAAAGTGCTGACACTGGCGTACATGAACAAGGAGAGCCTGGAAATCACCATGGAGAAGGGCTTGACCTGCTTCTGGAGTCGGTCCCGTCAGGAACTGTGGCTGAAGGGCGAGACCTCCGGCAACTACCAGCATGTGGTGTCCATCACCGCGGACTGCGACCGGGACGCTCTGCTGGTCATGGTCGAAAAGGACGGCCCGGCCTGCCACCTGGGCACGGATTCGTGCTTCAACGATCGCGTCTACGAGAGCGATGAGCGTCAGGAGTTCTCGCTGGAAGGCCTGATGGACTTGCTGAAAGGCCGGAAAGAGACGCTGCCCGAGGGTTCCTACACCACTTATCTCTTCCAGAAGGGCCTGGACAAGATCCTGAAAAAGGTGGGCGAGGAGTCTACGGAGGTCATCATCGCCGGAAAAGCGGAAGATAAACGGGAAACTGTTTACGAAATCGCAGATTTGGCGTATCATATTATGGTCCTGATGACCGAGATGGGCATCTCGCTGGAGGACGTGCACCGCGAGCTGGCGTCCCGGCACGTGATCGACCACAAGGTCAAGCAGGAGAAGATGACGTGATCGCCTGCGATTTTCACGTCCACACGGATTATTCCGACGGGAAGCACACCATCGACGAGGTGGCCGCGGCAGCTTACGCCCGCGGCATGACTGCGATTGGTTTTTCGGACCACGGTTATGCGGCCTGCGATGCGGATTGCTGCATGCCCCGGGAGCGGATCGCCGCTTACCGGCGGGACTGTGAGCGCCTGAAGCGCGAGTATGCCGGGCGGATGGATGTGTACTGCGGCATCGAGCAGGATTTCTGCTCGGAGGAGCCGGCGGACGGCTACGATTACGTGATCGGCTCGGTGCACTACCTGCACGTGGGCGGTGAATACCTGAACGTGGACTGGAAGCGCGAGACCATGGACCGCGCCGCTTTCCTGCTGGGCGGGGACATGCTGAGCGTGGCCGAGGAGTATTACCGCATGATCGCGCAGGTGGTTGAACGGACGCGCTGCCAGCTGATCGGGCACTTCGACCTGGTCACCAAGCTGAACGAGCGGGAGAGGCTCTTCGACGTGAACCATCCCCGCTATGTGGCGGCGTGGCAGAAGGCGGCGGATGCGCTCCTGAAAACCGGGGTGCCCTTTGAAATCAACACCGGCGCCGTCGCCAGGGGCTACCGGACAGAGTCCTATCCCGCCCTGCCGATCCGGCGCTATCTCCGGGACCGTGGCGCGCGCTTCGTGCTGAGCAGCGACAGCCACGCGAAGGAAACGCTGCTTTTCGGTTTTGAACAGGAGGAGCGGCTCTGCGGGCAGGAGGGCTTCGTCCTGGCTGCTCAGGATTGGATGAAGAAGAATTGACATGAATTTGGAGGAAATGCGCTGGTGCGGCGTCTGATCTCGTTACTGCTGGTGATACTGCTGCTGGTTCCGTCCCTGGCCGGGGCGGAGGACCTGACCGCGGAATGGATGGAGCATGCCTTCCGCAGCCGGGACGTGGTCGGCGGCGCGGTCATCGTCTCCCGCTACGGCGAGACGGTGTTTACTTATACTTATGGCTCCAAAAACGCCCGTCTGATGCTGCCGGTGACGCTCAATACCTGTTTCCGCATCGCGTCGGTCACCAAAATGGTCACGGCGGTCGGCCTGATGCAGCTGTACGACCGCGGTTACTTCAGTCTGGACGCCCCGGTCAGCGATTATCTTCCGTTTCAGGTGGTCAACACTGCCTTCAAGGACGATCCGATCACTGTCCGGCAGGTGCTCTCGCATACGACCGGCCTGCGCCAGACGCAGAATTCCCAGATCAACTGGGATTATGTTTCCAAGCGGAACACCGAGAGCCTGTTCGTGCGGTTTGCGCGGCCCGGCGCCCGGTATATCTATTCCAACGCGAACGGCGGGCTGTTCGGGGCGCTGATCGAGTCCCTGACGGGGCAGAGCATGAACACCTACATGAGCCAGAACGTCTTCCGTCCGCTCGGCATGAACGCGGCCTACGCGGCGGGTCTCCTGCCTGACGCTTCAGACATCAGCAGCCGGCTGACCAAGAGCGGCGGCAGCATGCTCTCGCCCGAATACGCCGTGGGCATGGAGTACGAAGATACCTGCGACCCGGCCAGGCACCTGGAATATTCGGTCGGCGGCCTGTATACCAGCGCGAACAGCCTGAACCGGCTGGGCATGATGCTGTGCAACGAAGGCTATCTGGACGGGGTGCGCATCCTGAGTCCGTACACCGTGCGCCTGATGCAGGCGGATCAGCGCCAGGAGCCGGGATCCTCGGTCACCGGGGACAGCCGATACGGGCTTGGCATCCAGCGCTATACGGATACTTACGGGAATGTCTGGTACGGGCACCAGGGCATAACGGACGGACTGAGTTCAGACCTGTTTTACTTGCCGGAAAAGGGCCTGGTGGTCACGGTCATTGCCAACGGCTATACGCCGCAGAAATTCGACACGCTGGCCGCCATCGCGTCATTGACGATGGAGCGGGCGGTCGAGACAAACTGGGACCGCTATGTGCGGCATACGGCGTTTACATTCGGCGCAGACGAATAAACGGATCACAGAAAGGAAGACGATTATGGCTTGTACGAAGGAAGAAATCATCCGCCGCGTGCGCGAAGAGGGCATCAACTTCATCCGCCTGCAGTTCACGGATATTTTCGGCCAGCTGAAGAACGTGGCGATCACCGCTTCCCAGATCGAGCGTGCCGTCAACAACGAGATCTCGCTGGACGGCAGTTCCATCGAGGGCTTCGTGCGCATCCATGAGTCGGACCAGTACCTGCATCCCGACCTGGACACCTTCACGGTCTTCCCCTGGCACCGCGACCACGGCAAGATCGCGCGCCTCATCTGCGATATCTATAATCCGGACGGCACGCCCTTCATTGGCGACCCGCGCGGCACGCTCAAGCGGGTGCTCAAACGCGCCGCGGACATGGGCTACAGTTTCAACGTGGGGCCGGAGTGCGAATTCTTCCTGTTCCAGCTGGACGAGAACGGCAAGCCGACGACGAAGACCGGCGACGAGGCGAGTTATTTCGACCTGGGTCCGCTGGACCGCGGCGAAAGCACGCGCCGCGAGATCTGCCTGGCGCTGGAGCAGATGGGCTTCGAAATCGAGGCTTCCCACCACGAGTGCGCCCAGGGCCAGCACGAGATCGACTTCAAGTACGCCGATGCCCTCCGCGCGGCGGACAACATCATGACCTTCAAGCTCACGGTCAAGTCCATGGCGCAGCGCAACGGCCTGCACGCCACCTTCATGCCCAAGCCGCTCTTCGGCGTTGCGGGCAGCGGCATGCACACCAATATGAGCCTGTTCCGGGACGGAAAGAACGCCTTCTACGATCCTGACGGTGAGCGCCGGCTCTCCAAGACCTGCTACCAGTTCATCGCGGGTCTGCTCGCGCATATCCAGGGCATGTCCGCGCTCACCAATCCGCTGGTCAACTCCTACAAGCGCCTGGTGCCGGGTTATGAGGCACCGTGCTACGTGGCCTGGTCCGCGGGCAACCGCAGCGCGCTCATCCGCATCCCGTCCTCCCGTGGCAACGGCACGCGCGTGGAACTGCGCAGTCCGGATCCCTCCTGCAACCCGTACCTGGAGATCGCCGCCTGCCTGGCGGCCGGCCTGGACGGCATCGAGCGCGGCCTGACCCCGCCGCCCGAAATCACGGAGAACATCTACCTGATGAAACCGGAAGAACGGCTGGCGAAGGGCATCATCGGCCTGCCCGCTTCCCTGGAGGAGGCGCTCGAAGCCTTCAAGAACGACCCGCTGATGACCGCGACCATGGGCGAGCACGTGACCCAGCAGTACATCGAAGGCAAACAGCGGGAGTGGGATGCCTACCGCACCCGCGTCAGCAACTGGGAGATCGAACGCTATCTTGTAGTGTATTAACAAAATGGGGGATACAGCCATGAATCCGAATGCTCGGGAATTCCTGAATTTTGCGGCTCAGTCGCCCACGGCGTTCCATGCCGTGGCGAAGCTGGCGGAACTGCTGGAGGAAGCGGGCTATACCCCGCTCAGCGAGGCGGAAGCCTGGCAGCTGAAGGCAGGCGACAAGCGATACGTCACCCGCAACGGTTCGGCACTGATCGCTTTCCGCGTGCCGGAAAAGTTGGAATCCTTCCGGATCGCGGCGGCACATGCGGATTCCCCGACGCTGAAGCTCAAGGAGCTTGCCGAGGACGCGGGCCAGCACTACGTCCGCCTGAACGTCGAAAAATACGGCGGGCTGATCCTGTCCACCTGGCTGGACAGGCCGCTGTCCATCGCGGGGCGCGTCATTATCCGGGACCTGAACGGTCTGCGTGTGAAGCTCGTGGACCTGAACCGGGATGCGGTGCTGATCCCCAACGTGCCCATCCACTTCAACCGCCAGGTCAACGATGGGTACAAGTTCAACCCGCAGGTGGATATGCTGCCCCTGTACGGCGACGGCGCGGCGAAAGGCCGCCTGAATCAGGAGATTGCAGAAACTGTCGGCGTTTCCGCGCAGCAGATCCTGGGCAGCGACCTTTTCCTGTACGACCGCACGCCTGGCAGCATCTGGGGCGCAGAGAACGAGTTCTTTTCCTGCGGGCGTATTGACGACCTAGAGTGTGCCTGGACTGCCCTTGCGGGCTTCCTGGCTTCTGAATCCGCGCCGGATTTCATGCCCGTATACAGCGTCTTCGACAACGAGGAAGTCGGCTCGACCTCCAAGCAAGGTGCGGATTCCACCTTCCTGGGCGACGTGCTGACGCGGTCCGGTGAGGCGTTCGGCCTTTCCACCGGAGAGATCCGCGCGGCGATCGCTTCTGGCTTCATGGCATCCGCAGATAACGCCCACGCCCTGCATCCGAACCATCCGGAACTGTACGATGCCCAGAACCGCGTGTACATGAACGGCGGGGTGGTCATCAAGCACAGCGCGAACCAGAAATATACCACCGACGGCGTTTCCTCCGCCCTGTTTACGAAGGTCTGCGACGCCGCGCAGGTGCCCTGCCAGCACTTTGCCAACCGCTCGGACATCCTGGGCGGCGGCACCCTGGGCAACATCTCCAACAGCCACGTCTCTATGAATACCGTGGATATCGGCCTCGCACAGCTGGCGATGCACTCTTCCTACGAAACCGCCGGAACAAAGGACGTGGGCTACATGGCCGAAGCGCTGAAGGCATTCTACGGGATGAAGATCAGGATGACGGGGGACGGTATGTTTATCCTCGACTGAGCCGGTGCGGAAGGCTTCTCCGTATCCGGATAATGATCATCATCGCAGGGCTTAACTTTATCTTCTTCTTTATCTTTATGGACGATCGTGGACGGTCGTCCTTTTTTGCCGCCGTTGGCTTTGGCAAGTGCTTTTTCCTCATTTCCTGGGCTGTTGTGCCGGTTGGCCCTGCTCCTCGATGCGGTCCAAGACCGCCCAGATGAAATCACAGGCTAGCGCCACGGCACTGCTCAGCTCCCGCAATACAGAATGAAAAACGCCCGGGCTCGCGGCCGGAGCGTTATTTCTGATGTTCCAATTATAGCACGACAATGCGCTGTGTAAAAGATCAAAACCGTATCATTTTCAGATCATTTTCGTATCAAATTGGAATACGCCAGAAGTGAAAACAGCTGAAAGCCAGAACAGGGACAGTTTCAGGATCTGCAATGTTGCGGATTTGAGGAAAACATGATAGAATAAACTTTGTCAGACAATCCCGCATAAAGCGCGGCATCGCTGCGTTTTGTATCAGAGTGAATATGCGAAAAAATGTACTGTCAGGAGGTTCCTATGAATTACAGGCGTCTCGGAAAAACAGGCTTAATGGTCAGCGAAATCGGCTTCGGCGGTGAGTGGCTGGAGCGGCATCCGGAGGACGAATCCGTCGCTTTGATGCGCTATGCCCATGAGTGGGGGATCAATATCATCGACTGCTGGATGCCGGACCCCAAGTCCCGGGATATCATCGGCCGGGCCATGGAAGGCTGCCGGGAAGAGTGGTTCGTGCAGGGGCACGTGGGTTCCACCTGGCAGAACGGGCAGTACACCCGCACCCGCGACGTGGAGCAGTGCAAAATCGCCTTCGAGGACCTGCTGCGCCGCCTGAAAACGGATTATGTCGACCTGGGCATGATCCATTATGTGGACCTGGAGAGCGACTGGGCGGAGAAAGTGCCCGGCGCTTACCTCGACTATGTGATGGAACTCAAGGCCCAGGGAAAGATCCGCCACATCGGCCTGTCCACGCACAATCCCGCCATCGCGAAAAAGGCCGCGGAGAGCGGCTTTGTGGAAATGATCCTGTTCAGCGTCAATCCGGCCTTCGACCTGATGCCCCCGACGGAGGACATTGAGGATTACTTCGAGAATCGCTATGCGGAGGATCTCGCGGGCGTTGATCCCGTCCGGGTGGAGATGTACAAGCTCTGCGAGCAGAATGACGTGGGCCTGACCTGCATGAAGCCCTTCGCGGGCGGCAGGCTGTTCGACGCCCAGCGCTCGCCCTTCGGCGTGGCGTTCACCCCAGTGCAGTGCATCCACTACTGCCTGACCAAACCGGCGGTGGCCTCCGTGCTCTGCGGCTACGATACGCCTGACCAGGTGGACGCCGCACTGGCCTACGAGACCGCTTCCGAGGACGAGAAAAACTATGCTCGCGTGCTGCTAAGCGCGCCCAAGCACACTTTCTCGGGCGGCGAGTGCACCTATTGCGGCCACTGCAAACCCTGTCCCGTGAACATCGACATCGCGATGGTCAACAAGCTCTACGACCTGGGCACCATGCAGCCTGAGCTGCCGGCCTCCCTGCGGGAGCATTACCGCTCCCTGGAGCATCACGCGGGCGAATGCATCGCCTGCCGTGGATGCGAGACACGCTGCCCCTTCCAAGTGAAGGTAGCGGACCGGATGCGGAAAACCGCGGAACTGTTCGGGGAATGATCCCGAACCCGCTATAAACCAGAGCGCTGCGCCGGCCCAGCATTATAACGTTGCTGTATTGGCAGTTAAAAAAACACGTAGCGGTGTTCCACCGCAGAAAAGTTGTTTTTTGTGCCGTCATGAGACCATCTTTGTCAAGGGTAAATTAAGATCTTTATAACCTATACAACTGCTCAACACATAGGGCAACAAACCATAAAGCGGATACATAGCAGCGAAAACTACCCAGGCCATTCTGAATTATGTTTTATAAGCATGTTTCTCTGATGCAATTTTGTTGTCGAAGGAAGCCAGGTTCCTTAATCTGAGCAGATTTTCTGAAGCCTATTTTGGCCATCCCGGATGGCCTCAATAAGCGGTGTATAATCAGTCTTCACTCGGGCGCGAAGCAGTTCGGTAATCTCACTGACCGGAGCGAAGATCGGCGTTAGCGCCAGGTTCCCGGTCGACCCCTTCAGCGCATGCGCCGCTTCAAAGGCAGCGGTGAGATCACCTGTCTTAAGCGCATCATACAGGCTTTGAAAATGGGTGTCTCCCGGTACATCTTGACCAAGCGCAGATAAAAGCTCTCATTGTTCATACATTTCTGCAGTCCCTCTTTTGTGTCGGCTCCATATATTGTCAGTGTGTCGATTGTCAAGGTAGGCTCTCCTTTTCTTGCTTCAAAATACAGCATAACCGGTTTGATTCTTGTCCTTCAGGCGTTTAAGAGCAGTATCCGCGTCCTGAAAAATGTCCCCCTCCGGCTCTTCCCGGTCCGAAAAAGCAACGCCCACGCTCAGGGAAACGGCCGGAATGTTTTCTTTCTCCACCTGCAGTGTGTGATTTGCCCGTTCAATTTTAGCCAAAACCAACTCTTTTCCTTCACTGGTTATTCGCGTCATAATCACAGCGAATTCATCTGTCCGCAGGCGGCAAATATGATCCACGGAGCGGAAGCTTTTCTGAAGCACTTCGGCGATGCGGCAAACGACGCGGTCCGCACAGCCTCGTCCATGGTTTTGACAGATCTGTTCATATCTGTCGATCTGCGCGATCAAAACGACAATATGCTCCTGATCCGAATCATGAAACAGAATATCAAATGCAGTGTAGTTATACAGACCGGTCAGCGGATCGTGCATGGCTTTATAAGTAAAGCGATCGCGCCGAGACCTTTTTGTGTTCAGAAATACGTCAGAAGCCCCTGGCTGATGGTCCAGAAGGAAACGCTCAAAATCTGATGCAGGAAGCGGCCGTGAGAAATAATAGCCCTGGATAATATCGCATCCCATTGCTTTGAGCGTAAATACTTGCTCAGCAGTTTCAACGCCTTCAGCGATTGTGGGTACCTCAAAGGCTTCCGCCAGTTGTATCATGGCCTCCAGAAGGCGGGTATCCTTCCGATCCATAAAAGCAGTACGGATGAATTGCATGTCCAGCTTCAGCGCGTCCACGGGAAGCGTGGAAAGCATATTGAGCGAGGAGTACCCCGAGCCAAAGTCGTCCATCTCGACTCGAAAGCCTATTTCGCGCAGCTGACGTACTCTCTCAATGATCTGTGCTGAATCCTCCGTATAAGCGGACTCGGTGATTTCCAGCAGCAGATCGTGAGGACTCAAGCCATTTTGTTCTGTGATCTCCCGCAGCTGATCGATCAGCTTTGGTTCATACAGGTCGATACGGGACACATTGACGGATACCGGAAGGCGAATCCCCAGCCGCATCCTCCAGTCCCGGATCTGTGCAGCGGCTTCTGTCCAGACATAGCTGTCCAGGCGATAGATCAAACCATTATTTTCAAACAAAGGGATGAAAACGCCAGGACTGACCATTCCAAGCGTCGGATGACGCCAGCGTACAAGTGCCTCGGCGCTACTTAATATGGGCGTTTCCGGACGCACATCAAACTTGGGCTGATAATACACTTGAAACTGTTTTTCCCGAATCGCGCGCGGGAAGTCCTGGATCAGCTGCTCCTCGAGAAGCTCTGTTTCATGCAAGGAATCATCATATATGCCAATGGCGTGTGTATGCACTTTCTGATACTTGGAGGTGCTTACTCCCCGGTTATCTTATTCGGCAGGGTTCATCATCGAAGCAAAGCCTTCCGCTCCGTAGGTCCGGTACATTGTTATATACACATCAATCATCTCCGCATAATCCGGGTATTTTGCTTTCAGCGTGTCGGCATAATCCTGGATGTCAATTTCCTCACCCGCTTGGATCTTTTCAAAGAATGTCAGCATTTCCGCCATGATCTCGCTGAATTCCGCGAAAGGATCCTTCGGCTCATCCACTGTGCCGTCGGTGTGGAACCGTTTTTCAAAGCCCCACTCTGTAATGCCAGCCAGCGACATGCTTTTTACCACCAAATCACCTTCGGCGCCGTTATCCTGGGCAGCGATATACTGGTCAAAATCCGCATCCACCACGCAGTTGTAGTCATAGACGCCATAACGCAGGGAATAAACAATGAGAATCTCCTCCTCATCCTCGCTGGGCTCCGTGCCATTGCTTCCGATCTCGAAGCCCTCCTCAGTCAGCTGGGACAGACTTTTCCCTTGCATAGACGCCATTTCCTCGTCTGTCAGGGGCTGAGCTGTAAACACTTCGCTGTATGCGATCGGCAGCGTTTTCAGGTAATCGTCTACCGCCTGCATTGCTGCTTCATGCTTTTCAAAAAAATCTTCCGCCTCATAGTCCAGGTTTTCAAGGGCTTCGTTCAGTTCATTCAGCTTTTCATCAAAAATGGCTACGCTGCGATAGTATTTTCCGTCTTTCTGCGTTACCACGGCATAGTATTCCCCCGGAATGCTGCCTGCGACGACGCGGCCTTCAGCGCTGTCTTCCAGCGCTTCGCCCACTGTGGCATACAGAGGCGCCATTTGTCCTTCTTCTGCCAGAACTCCAAGCGCTGTGAAGAGTATCACTACAACCATAGCCGACGCAATCAGCTTTTTCATTTCATTTTCTCCTCCCGTTGCTTATATCTGAAACCTCATGGTTTCATTTCTTTATCATGTTCGGACAACTTGCAATCTTATGTTTTCGTACTTATCCACAGGAATTATAACACAGAAAGACACAGTTCGCAATTCTGCTCTTTGCAATAATCCGTAAAGGTCATCGTATTACAGAGCGATGAAATCAAAAAGGCAAGAATTAGTGAGAAATTCGATGAATTTATTTAAAAACAAAAGTTTTGATGAGAAAAACGCCTGAATAACAGGAATATCGGAGATCATTTACGATTTATGAATTTGACTATCTTTGACCTTCCGGTTATACTATAGTCACCATCAAGGGAGGGGGATCGAAAGAGAGCCCGAACAGGATGGAATAAAATGCGACCCTGCAAGCGTGGCAAAGAACCAAGCGTACAAGGCCAATTGGAGGTTTGCATGATGAGTACTTATCTTCCTAC
>JAFRNK010000023.1 GCA_017430225.1 Clostridia bacterium
CGGTGGGCGGCGTCTTTACGGCCCAGTCCGACCATTGGTGACCCGCAGCCGGGATATCGCGCCACCACTCGTAGCCGCAGCGCACACAGGTGTTCATCTCGCGGCCCGCATCAATGCAGGTGGGCTCTATGACAGTTTTCCACTCCCTGGTAAAGGAGTGCCCCAGCGCGGGAATGGACTGCCTTTCCGTCTTTTTACAGCGCTGGCAAGTGCGCTGGCGCAGGCCCGTATCCGTGCAGGTCGGAGGCTCCACTTCGACCCAGTCGGCCCAGTCGTGCCCCAGTGCGGGCTCGGTCTGCTCCGCGACCTGTTTGCCGCAAAAGCTGCACGTCCAGACGATCCCGCCCGCGAATTCGCAGCTCGCGCTCTCGCTTCTGGAGTACCAGGCGTGAAGGCCGGTCGGCGATCTGCGGCTGGTGCAGCCGCTCTTTTCCGGTTCCGCCTGCGCTGTGGGCAACAGCTCCGGCGTCATGCCGAAAAGCAGCAGCAATGCCAATGCGGCGGCAATAAAGCGTTTCAGTGTCATAACGGGGTACCTCCTCGTTTCCCTGATCGCGTTTGATGTGAAAGATGTTTAGGGAGCTGCGCGTCGGGCGTTCAGCCCTTTGCAGCGGTTTCGTTCCTGCGGTCCGTGTCGCTGACCACGATCCCCAGGCGCGAAGCCTGCGCCACCAGCGCTGTGCGGGAATGGATGCCCGTCTTCTCCATCAGGTCATCCATATAGTCCTTGACGGTGTTCGGGCTGAGGAACAATCTTTCCGCGATCTCCCGGTTGGAAAGACCCTCCACCAGCAGGCGCAGCATATTGCGCTGCTGGGCGGTGAGTTCCGCGGCCGGGAGCTTTCCCAGCAGCACGGCGGGCGCGCTTCCGGGATACACCGACTCCCCGGCCATCGTCCTGTCCATCACTTCCAGCAGGGAGATGTCGGAATAGGTTTTAAACCAGAAGCTCTCGATCCCGGCTGTGCGCGCCTTCTCGAGCCAGCCCGTGTCCGCCATGGAAGTGGTCACGATGATCCTGACCTCAGGCCAGCGCCGCTTGATCTCGGCGGCGGCCGTCAGGCCGTCGATTCCGGCAGCCATCATCACATCCAGGATGACCAGGTCCGGCAGCGGGTTTTCCCGACACCAGGCGAGCACGTCCCCCGCGAAGGGAAGCGACGCGGCGATCTCATAGCGCTTTGAGGGCTTGATGAAAAGCTCCATATACCCGCGCGAGATCATTTCGTCGTCCGCGATGACGACCCGATATACCTCTCTCAAGAGGACTCACTTCCTTTCCAACAATCGACGGGCGCAGCGCCTGCATGGTTTGACAGGCGCATCACCCGAAACACAGTACAGTTTCCCTGTTCAGTATAGCAGATACATAAATCTATTTCATCCCCCCAACTGGGGGGTTTTGGGCAAAAAAAGAGCGCTGTGGAACTTTTCCACAAGCGCCGTTCAATCAGGATTGTATTGGAACGCTTATTCGCAGCAGGAAAACCGGATCACTCTGGACGGCCATCGTGCCGCCCGCGCCCTCCACCGCCTTTCGGAGCGTCGCCAGGCCGCCGGTTTCGGCGATCGGGCCCTTCGGCGCACTGCCGTTGTTGGTGAAGGAAGCGGTAACCGCCCCGTTGCCCTGCTCGATCAGTACGCTCAGCATGTCTCCGCCCGCATGGCGCACCGCATTGGCCGCGCACTGGTCGACCGCCTGGGCGATCAGGCTGCGGGCCGGTTCATACTTCGGAACCGCGCCGTGCAGTTCCACCGTGACGCCGATCCTTCGGGCCATCCGGATGGATTCCCCCAGCGGATCGCCCTCCTTGCGGGGCTGCTCCACTTCACCCAGCAGGAAGTAATTGTTGTATTCCAGCAGGCGCAGGAGTTCCTCTTCCTTTACGTCTTCCGGATGATCGAGATAATACTTTCCGGACAGAAGCACGCCGCCCATCCGGTTGTGCACCGTCATGCGGGCATTCATGACTTCCCGGGCCGCAACGAGGCTGCGCTCCCGGGCCGCAAGGGAACGCATGCGGTACTGCACTTCGCGCAGGTGTTCGTTTTTGTCCTTCAGTTCCTGCGTTATGCGGTATTTCTCCGTCCTTTCGACCGCCGTGAGCTGATCGTACTCCCTGCCGTCCAAGCTGATCCTGCTCCGGGTGAACTGCCAGGTCTCGCCGTCCGGCGTATGCACAAGGCGTTCTCCATCTGAAGCGCTCTCAGCGCAATCCATGAAGCGGTGGGCGTCGCTGAGCGTCTTGCCGGTCAGCTTTCGGCAAAGCGCCGTCATTTTCAGATTTGCGAGGAGTACCGTTCCGTCCGTGTCGCTGACCATGAGCGCTGTCGGCAGCAGGTCCACCGTTCGGCGGATGGCGTCTGAGCCCAGGTGCGTGTCCCGGTACCGCCGCAGTGCCCGCACATGCAGGCATACTGTGGCAGCCGTTACGAACTCGGCTCCCACATACAGCAGCCACGGCAAAGAGAGCAGTCTTTCTTCGAAGCCGTACAGGAATCCGCTGATTCCCTCGATCAGCGCGTTATAGGAGTAATTCAGCAGAACAGACAGGAGAAAAACACTGATAAGGAATTGAATCAGCGCGATCAACGAACGGTATCCGGCTTGTTTTGTCCGTGTATAGGCGAGCAGTATGGCCAGCAGCACAGCCGTCAGCAGTGCAGCTGCAAAGTAAACGACATATCCGGGCAGTGTGCCGACGACACTTTGGATAGAAGTCATGCGGCCTCACCTCCCAGATCGAACCTCAGAACCAGCTGTCCGTCCTCGCAGGACCGGCAAAGCGGAAGGGGCAGAACGGGCAGATTAATTCCTTCAACCTGCGCAGGGAGTTCTTCAGCGTCCGCCATGATCATAAGCTCACGATCCTGCAGCCGCACAAAGACGTCGCTCGTTATACCGAGCAGTTCTTCGCAGACGGCTTCAAAGCAGTCGTAAACGGCCATGGCCTTCTGACAGGGAAAAGCTTTTTCTGTTCGGATGTCCGCCACCGTGTTCATTCCGCAGTAGCAAAGGTAGTGCGCGGATTCCTTCAAAGCGGCAGCGAGCTCATTCGCGGTTACGGTCTCACGCTCCGCCGCCACCAGCACGAAATTCGCCTTTCGCTTTACATATGCCATCAGCGCCAGAGCCCTGGCTATATCGGGGTGGAAGGAGTATGTTCCGGGCTGCGTCTTTTCCAGGATTTCGGATATCTTTTTCTGTGTGGGGTATACCTCCTGCGCCGCCTTCTGATACAGGTGGCTTCGTTCCTCGATGGCGGTCTGTTCCCTGATCAGCTCGCGCTCCCGTTCCAGAAGCTCGTTTTCCTGCTCGAGCGTTTCGTTAGCATCTCGCAATTCTTCGTTCAGGCGGTTTAAAGCGCTTTCATCTTCCGTCCAGAAAGCATAGCCAGCCCGGATCTCCATGCCGTACAGACGGGTATCTGCCGTCGGGTATACAGAGTCGATTAGAGACGATCTGAGCTGTTCGTCCGTGGCCTGAACGGGAGACTGCGTCACGAAGGCCGGCTTCAGGCTTCTGTCTGTGATAAGGGCAGAGAGATCCATCTGTGAGAAAAAACCGGGATGGTTTTCGTTGCTGGGGATCAGGCGGCCGCGAACACAGGCTTCGAACACGCTGAGCAGGGAGAAAATACAGATCTCAGGCCACTCAAAAGTGATCGGGATGGAATTCTTGGGTATTCGGTTGCAGACTGTAAAAAGCATCGGCGTAACGGCCAGAACGCACAGGGGCAGGATGCCCTTTTTCCAGCTTCCGCTTCTCCGGCAGGCAATCAGCAGGAAAACGATTCCCGCCACCATTGCAAATCCAGCCCAGGCATAGGCGGCATAATACAGAAAGCCGTGAGTGTAGGTGTTCGGTCGTCCGATGAGGTTTTCAATGCTCGCTTTCGGGATGAATGCCATCCTGTGCAGGTCGTTGGTCAGCACGCCAAGGGTCAGTAACCCCGCAGGCAGCAGAAACAGCAGCTCGTACGGACGCCTTCGGTTCGCTCCAACGCCCAGGCAGAAGCAGGTCATCAAAAAG
>JAFRNK010000024.1 GCA_017430225.1 Clostridia bacterium
CATTGATGATCATGTCTTTCGTGATCCTTGTTTTTGGCGGCACGCACGCTTCCCTCCTCCCGTTTTATAACGATCGTTATGTAACGATAATTATTATACATGTTTTTCTGCATTTGTCAATACAAAATGTCAAAAAGACACCCGGTTTTTCCGAGTGCCTTAATAAAAAAGTCCGAAGGGAGGCAGCTTCCTTACGAAGTGCCTCCCTTTGGTGCCGTTGTTCTTTGATTACTCTGTGTGATTACTTCGCGTAATCCGTGCTCCGGGTCTCGCGGATGACGTTCACGCGGATCTGGCCGGGATACTCCAGCTCTTTTTCGATGCGGCGGGCAACTTCCTTGGCCATGATCTGGGTGCCCTCGTCGGAAACGTCTTCGGGCTTGACCATGATGCGGACTTCGCGGCCGGACTGGATGGCGAAGCACTTTTCGACGCCCTTGAAGGAGTTGGCGATTTCTTCCAGCTTCTCCAGGCGCTTGATGTAGTTCTCCAGCGATTCGCGGCGCGCGCCGGGGCGTGCGGCGGAAATGGCGTCGGCGGCCTGCACCAGCACGGCCTCCACGGTCTGCGGTTCCACATCGTTGTGGTGGGCGAGGATGCAGTGGACGACGGCCGGGCTTTCGTGATACTTGCGGGCGAGCTCGCCGCCGATGGAGACGTGCGTGCCTTCCTGCTCGTGGTCGACAGACTTGCCGATGTCGTGCAGCAGGCCGGCCCGCTTCGCGAGCTGGACGTCCGCGCCGAGTTCGGCGGCCATCATGCCGGCCAGGTGGCTGACTTCGATGGAGTGCTTGAGGACGTTCTGGCCGTAGCTGGTACGGTAGCGCAGACGGCCCAGCAGCTTGACGAGTTCCGGATGGATGCCGTGCTGACCGGTTTCGAAGATGGCCTGGTCGCCGGCTTCGCGGATCTGCTGATCGATCTCTTTTTTGGCCTTCTCGACGCATTCCTCGATGCGCGCGGGATGGATGCGGCCGTCCATGATCAGCTTTTCGATGGCCAGGCGCGCCGTCTCGCGGCGGACGGGATCGAAGGCGGACACGATCACGGCTTCGGGCGTATCGTCGATGATCAGGTCGACGCCGGTCGCGGTTTCAAGGGCGCGGATGTTGCGGCCCTCGCGGCCGATGATGCGGCCCTTCATGTCGTCGTTGGGCAGGTTGATGACGGAGACGGTCGTCTCCGCGACGTGGTCGGACGCGCAGCGCTGGATCGCCAGCGCGATGATGTTGCGGGCTTTCTTTTCGCCCTCTTCCTTGGCTTTGCTTTCGATGTCGCGGACCAGAACCGCGGCGTCGTGGTAAGCGTCCTTCTGAACGCGGTCGATCACGCACTGGCGTGCCTCGTCCTGCGTCATCGAAGCGATGCGTTCGAGCTCACTGATCTGCTTCTGTTTGAAAGCTTCGGCCTCGGCTTCGAGTTCCGAAATGCTTTCCTGCTTTTTGATGAGTGCCTTTTCGCGCTGGTCCAGCGCGTCCAGCTTCTTATCAAGCTGCTCTTCCTTTTTGTCGAGCTGCTCTTCGCGCTGCTGTGCGCGGCGTTCTGAACGCTGGATGTCTGCGCGGCGGGCATTGATTTCCTTATCGAGTTCGGATTTCTGCTGAAGGACTTCTTCCTTCGCCTTGAGTTTCATTTCCTTGGCTTCTTCATTGGCCTTGCGCTGTGAATCGTCCACGAGCTTCCGGACATATTCTTCGGTCCGGCCGATCTTGGCTTCAACAGTGTTTTTGTGATAGAAAAAACCTGAGAAAACGCCGATTGCCAGAGCGGCGATGATCAGAATGACTGCTAAAACAATGCTCAACAGGTTTGCACCTCCCTTTCTGTGGATTTTTTCAAAGTCTTCATACGCAAAAAAACGTGCGGCGGGTGTACGGCACGTTCATCCAATATCTTTGTTTTCCGTGTGCATGCACGGGCGAAGAGACTTGCTGGTTCGTCCGATCCCAATGAAATAACAACAGGAATCGGCGTTATCAGAAGCCTCCCGACGTAAACTCACACATACGATAAACGGGGTGTCTGGATGGGTAGACTACTCCCTGAACACTTCATCTATCGCATGAATACTATCATCAATCATGTAAGCATACGCAAAACAGGTGTATCAGATAAACGGCGGCATTCATGAAAAAATCATGAAAAACCTGCCGAACATTAATATTTTATATGAGATTCCGGTTTATGTCAAGCCTGCATGGGTGATAAAATGCGGATTCTATACCGATAAAACTATTTCACCAGTTTCGGAAACATCTTCCTGACGGTTTTGTCCAACAGTGTGCAGATGGGTAAACTGACGATCAGCACGGCGACGTCCGCTACGAAAGCGTACACGTTCTTGGCGATGCGCACAGCCATCGGCTGGGCATAGAGCAGGCATTCAGTCAGGGATTTGACCACCAGGATGCCCATGGCGACGGCGGTGACGATCGCGGCGATGTTCAGCCCTGTTTTGAGCAGCGGTTTTTCCATCTTCTTGGTCATGCGGAACGCTGCGCCGATGATCAGGCCAATGAACACATTGCCCAGCGCCCAGCCTGGCATGCCGCGCAGGCCGTTGATGAGCAGGCAGTAGAGTACGACGCCCAGGGTCCCGGCCACGGTTCCGGACACCGTTCCGAAAGAATAGCAGTACACCGCCATGACCACATAGCCCAGGCAGAGATAATAATTTTCAAAGACCGGCACCTGCAGGCACAGCGACAGCGCGACGAACAGTGCGATGCCGGCGGCCATGACGGTGATCTTCTGAGTGGTTTGATTCATACGATCTCCTCCTTGGTCGATGGGGCGGTCCACAAGGTTCTGACGATTTCACGCTCCCGTCCCTGATACTGGCCCGGACCCCGGTATGTTTGCCGGAAGCCGCACTTTTCGAGCACCCGGACGGACGCACGGTTATCAGCCAGGCAGATTCCGATGATCTCCGACAGCCCATGCGTTTTCGATATGGCCGGCAGGAAAGCCCGAAGCGCTTCCGAAGCGTAGCCCCGCTTTGTATACCGTTTCGCGATATGATAGCCGATCTCCCAGCCGTCCTCGATGGCGACGAGCTGGACATAGCCGATGTTTTCGCCGGTTTCTTTCAGAAGCACCGCGTATACGAACGGGCCGTCCTCGGTGTCATAGCACTCAATCAGGTCACTGACGACTTCCCGGGCTGTTTCCAGGGTCTCAAACACCTCGTCAGGCACGAAGCGCCTCACGTCCTCGTCCAGCGAGTTCAGGTGCACCGCTTCTGCCATGTCGTGGGTCAGGTCTGTGATAATCAGGCGTTCGGTTTCAATGCGCATACTCAATCTCCTCTCCATCCAGCGCGGCTTGCTCCAGAGCTCCGCCGGAAAGGTAGGTCAGCTTCAGCGAAAAGCAATCCTGGCGCTGGTTCAGCAGCGGCAGGAACACGCGATCGCCTTCCCAGAGTGAGAGGCTTTCCACTTCGGCGATGGGCACCCAGTGCAGAATGCCTTCCGGCCCGTCCAGACGATCCGCGGGGACGTCTCCGTCGGTCCGGGCGGTATACAGGAAGGTCAGCTCGTTGCCCCAGTCCGGCAGGATGAAGGTGATCAGCCCGCGCAGTTTCAGGTCCGTCACTTCCAATCCGGTTTCTTCCCGGATTTCGCGCAGCACGCATTCCTCCGGGGCTTCGTTCTCCTCCAGGTGCCCGCCGATGCCGATCCACTTGCCTGCGTTCTCGTCCTGCGCCTTTTTGATACGGTGCAGCATCAGCCAGCACCCGTCCTTCTCGATATAGCACAGCGTCGTCAGACGCATGTTATTCATCACTTCCCCGATCACCATGAATTTGTCAGCCGATCCTTTTCAGAAAAAAGTATTCGGAATAGCCGTCTTCATCGTTGCTGTAATGCCCGACGCATTTGTAGCCAAGCGCTTCGTAAAAGTCTTTTCCCTGCCAGTTGAAAGTATCAAGCCTGATCGTATTGACACCGAGGACTGCTGCCCGTTTTTCCATCTCACGGATCAGTTTTGTTCCGATGCCCTTCCTTCTGTATTTTTCATCAACGAATACAGTGGAGACATAAAGAATTTTGAATGCCGTGACGCAGGCGTCCAGACCGGCAATCAGCCTTCCGTCCTCTTCAACGCCCAGCCGGATACTGCCGTCCATTTTGTAAGAAATATATTTCTCATCAAATGCACTTAACCGGGTTTCGATATCCTCAACCTGTTCTTCATTTAAGTCGATGACATACATGGGCTGCTTCCTCGTAAACGTAGATTTATATCTCATTCAAGGCAGAGCGTTGTCTGCCGTTATTAATATTGCCTGATTATTGCTGCAAAAATTTCTGAATATCCTGGAGGCGCTTCTCCGCTACTGTGCGTCCGACCTGATAAACGCGCTCCAATTCCTCCGGGTCCTTTTCCGTATGCCCGATGCCCAGCGCTTCGGGCGGGCGCAGAACCAGGGACTGTCCGGAAGCCTCCCGCGCATCGAGTTCCTCCATCTGCCGGTTGTACATTTCATGCCGGCGGGTCATGGCCTCCGCCAGGCGCGGATAGCGCCGGCAGGCCAGCCGTATCAGCACCATCCCGGAGGTGGGCCGTTTCCGATATCCCTTCGGCTGCGTCAGCACGATCACATTGCGGTCATAGCCGAGTCCTTCCATATACCGGTAAGGGACCGCGTCCGTGATCCCGCCGTCCAGCAGCAGCCGTCCCTCAAACGCCACCGGCCTGGAGACCAGAGGCATGGACGCGGATGCCCGAAACCAGGTCATGTCCGCGTCGCTGCCGTCCACACAGTTGCGGAATACACATTCGCCGGTTTCGATATCTGTCGCGCCAACGTAAAAGCCCATCGGGTTTTCCCGGAACGCCTGCCGGTTGAACACGTCCAACTCGTCCGGCAGCTCCCGATAGCAAAAATCAGCGCCGTACAGGTCCCCGGTCAAAATCAGGGACCTCAGGCTGCAGTAACGCGGGTCGGCGCAGTATTGTTTATTGTAGCGGATCGGGCGCCCGATCTGGCGCGACTTGAAATTGCACCCGAACACCGCGCCGGCGGAGATCCCCGCCGCGGAGTCAAAAGTGATCCCGTGCTCCATCAGCACGTCGATCACCCCGCAGGTGAACATGCCGCGCATCGCGCCGCCCTCAAGGATCAATGATGTCTTCATACTCACATCCTTGGTCGAAAAGACAGAATGAAGAAAAGTAGGAAGTAGAAAGGAGAAAGTAGGAAGTGTATTTCTTGCAGCAATGCTGTGCGATGCGCAAGCAGAATAACTTCCTACTTCCTAACTCCTAATTCCTACTTAATGATCACATCAAACCACTGAATGATTCAGCAGCCTCCTTGCAATCTTCCTGTATTCAGGCGAACGGGTTCTCCGTCGGATAGGGCAGGTTCTTGGGCTGGTTGTAGGCGATATCCTGCACGCCCAGGAATTTGAAGGTCTCGAACAGATACTTGCCCACATGGTCGAAGGCCACAGCGCCGTGATGCGGATAGCGCTTCTGGATCAGCACATGGCGATAGAAGCGGCCCATTTCCGGGATGCAGAACACGCCGATGCCGCCGAAGGAGCGGGTCGCCACGTCCAGTACCTCGCCTTCGGCGATATAGGAGCGGAGCACGCCCTCGCTGTCGCACTGCAGGCGATAGAAGGTGATGGGGCTGGCCGCGATATCGCCCTCGAGGGTGCCGCGGGTGAAGTCCGGCTCACTGCCTGCCGGCTCCAGCAGACGGTGCTGGATCAGCTGGTACTTGATAGCGCGGTTGGAGCACATCTTGCAGGACGGAGTGTTGCCGCAGTGGAAGCCCATGAAGGTATCCGTCAGCTTGCAGTCATACTTGCCCTTGATGTCTTCATCATAGATGTACTGGGGTACGCTGTTGTTGATGTCCAGCAGGGTCACCGCATCACCGGAGACGCAGGCGCCGATGTATTCGCTCAGCGCGCCGTAGATATCAACCTCGCAGGATACCGGGATGCCCCGGCTGGCCAGACGGCTGTTGACATAACAGGGTTCGAAGCCGAACTGCTCCGGGAAAGCCGGCCAGCACTTGTCGGCAAACGCCACGTACTTCCGGGCGCCTTTGTGTGCTTCAGCCCAGTCGAGCAAGGTCAGTTCGAACTGAGCCATGCGTTCGAGCATTTCGGGATAGTACTTGCCTTCGCCCATTTCCTTGGCCATATCCGCCGCGACATCAGAGATACGCTTGTCGCCGGCGTGGGCTTTGTAGGATACCAGCAGGTCCAGCTCGCTGTTCTCCTCGATTTCGACACCGATCTCATACAGGCCCTTGATGGGGGCGTTGCAGGCGAAGAAGTCCTGCGGGCGCGGGCCGAAGGTGATGATCTTCAGGTTTTTGACACCGATTACAGCGCGGGCAACAGGAACGAAATCACAGATCATTTTCGCGATATCATCAGCGGTGCCCACCGGATACTCGGGGATATAGCCCTTCAGATGGCGCATGCCCAGGTTGTAGGAGCAGTTGAGCATGCCGCAGTACGCGTCGCCGCGGCCATTGATCATATCGCCGTCGCCTTCGGCAGCTGCTACGAACATGCAGGGGCCGTCGAAGTTCTTCGCGATCAGGGTTTCGGGCGTTTCCGGACCGAAGTTGCCCAGGAAGACCACCAGCGCGTTGCAGCCGGCGTCATTCACATCCTTGACAGCCTTGCACATGTCCAGCTCGTTTTCAACCGTTACGGGGCATTCGTAGAGCTCGCCCTTGTAGGCAGCCTTGATGGCCGCGCGGCGTTTTTCGCTCAGCGCGATGGGGAAACAGTCACGGGATACAGCGATGATGCCTAATTTGACTTCCGGGATGTTGGTAAGCATGATAATCTCCTCCTTTATCTCTGAGAGAAAGGTACATCCGCCTGAATATCCAGGTTGATCCCCTTCAATCCAACGTAAGCGCCCTGCGCGGCTTCACTGCTGTCCGGATGGGCCAGCAGCCATTTGTTGCGTGCCCAGAGCGATTTATCCAGCGTATTCTTGCCGGTGCCGGGGCGGTAATCGGTATTAGTGCCGGCGGGCAGGCCGACCAGCACGCGGAAGCCCTTCTCGGGGTCGTTGTGGCAGGGAGCGTAGTGCAGGGTCGTGGCATATACCTCGATCAGCACGCCCTTCGGGCACCAGAAAGCTTTTACTTTCGCGGTGTCCAGCACGTCGTCCACGATGTCGTCCATCTTCGCGAGCAGCAGGATGAAGTCTTCGGTGCCCATATTGAACTCGCTGTCGCGGTGATACTCCAGGCAGTTGAGCTTCGTGTTGTGCCCGTTGCAGCAGCCGAACTGGAACGGCATGCCGCCGAACAGGTCGTCGCCGATCTGAGCGGCGTCTTCCGCTTCATGCAGGGCGTCCACCTTCGGGAAGTACACCGTGCCTTCCGGGCAGGGGGTCTTCTCTTCCAGTGCTTTCAGCAGTCCGGCGACCGGATAGCCTTCCACAACGCGGCCGTATGGCGCGAACGCGGGATCGGTTACGGGAATGATTTTCATGGTGAAATCTCCTCCTTAATCGATATTGGCCAGCTCGTGATAGGAATCCTTCAGAGCCGGATAGAGTTTCTGATACAGATCGAAGAATTTCTCATACTTCGCGTGGCGTTCCGCGTTCGGCAGCACCGGCTCGCTGACCTTCAGCAGCTGATGGCAGGCGGTCGGGATATCCGGGTACAGCTTCGCGCCGACGCCGGCCAGGATCGCCGCGCCGAGGGCCGGGCCTTCGGTGTTCTGCAGCGTCGCGACGGGCATATTGTACATATCTGCCATCATCTGGCGCCAGAAGGGGCTCTTCGCGCCGCCGCCGCAGGCCAGCATGGTTTCCGGCGCGACATGCATGCCGCGCAGGACGTTCAGGTTCTGCCACTGGGAGTACATGACGCCTTCCATCACGCTGCGCACGATGTCCTGGCGGGTGTGCATGGCGGAGAGGCCGATGAACGCGCCGCGGGCTTCGGGATCCAGCAGCGGAGAACGCTCGCCCATCAGGTAGGGCAGGTAGATCAGCCGGTTCGCGCCGATGGGGCTCTTGTCGGCCTCTTTGTTCATCAGTACGTAGGAGTCGGTGCCCATCTCTTCCGCCACCTGGATTTCGGCCTGGAAGAAGCGGTCGCGGCACCATTTGAGGCTTAGGCCGGCCGCCAGCGAAGCGCTCATGACAGTATAGCAGCCCGGCACCGCGGCGCAGAAGGTGTGCACGCGGCCCTGGGGATCGATCTGGACGGTATCGGAATGCGCGAAGACCACGCCGCTGGTGCCGATGGTGGTGAAGGCCTTGCCTTTTTCCACCACACCGGTGCCGATGGCCGCGGCCATGTTGTCGCCCGCGCCGGCGATGACGGGCATGCCTTCGCACAGCCCCGTCAGCTTCGCCGCTTCGGCGGAGATGGTCCCCGCCACATCACAGCTTTCCAGCAGCGGCGGCAGCAGGCTCATGGGAATGCCTGTACGCTCGGCGATCTCCTTGGACCAGCAGCGGTGCGGCACATCCAGCAGGTTCGTGCCGGAGGCGTCGCTCATTTCCATGAAATACTCGCCGGTCAGGCGCAGGCGTACATAGTCCTTGGGCAACTGGATGCGCCGTGCTTTCGCCCAGACTTCAGGCAGATGCTCGCGGGTCCACAGCACTTTGCCGGCGGTGAAGCCGGTCAGCGCAGGGTTCGCGCTGATGCGGATCAGCTCTTCGCGGCCGCCCACCAGGCGGGTGAACTCTTCGCAGCTTTCAATGGTGCGGTTGTCGCACCAGATGATGGAGCGGCCCAGCGCCTTGCCCTGGTCGTCCACGAGGACCAGGCCGTGCATCTGGCCGGACAGGGACAGGCCGGCGATGTCCGCGGGATTGACCTGGCTTTTCTCCAGTACGTCGCGGATGGTCGTAAAGGCCGCATTGACCCAGTCTTCGGGTTCCTGTTCCGCCCAGCCGTTGAAAGGCTGATACAGCGGGTACTCCACGGTGCTGGCTGCGACGGTCTGGCCGTTGCGGTCAAACAGCACTGTTTTTGTGCCTGATGTGCCGAGGTCTACGCCGATGACATATTCCATACGCATGACTCCAATCTTTGAAGTTGGGTGAACCAACAGGTTTTTCTCTGATATATTCTATGCCAAATCGACTAAAAAATCAAGTGAAAAGATTGTGCACTCCTTGCGCTCGAAGCGGCATATCATCTGACAACCTGATGCCCCATTTTTGCACGCTTTCTCGGCTATAATCCAGGTAACAAGAATCACCGGAGGACTGTTTATGTACGAAGAGAAAGACCTTATCGACGCCCAGGCGGCGGTCAAACGCGCGATGACGCTGATGCTGGTGCCCGCGGTGCTGTTTTTCGGCGGCGCGATCTGGTCGTTTGTGGTCAGGATCAAATGGGCGACGATTCTCCTCAGCGCGCTGGCCGGCTGCTGGATCATCTTTGTACATCAGAATATCATGCTCCCGAAAAAGGGCTATTGCGAGCACGTCCGCAAAGCGCTGCGCGCCGCCCGCAAGGATACCGAGGGCTATTACCTGCGTATGGAGGCGACGCCTGTCGAGCGCGACGACGTCATGTTTTACGCTTTCTATCTCAACGTCGGCGAAAAGAAGGATCCCGAGGACGACCGCCTGTTCTATTATGACGCGCTGAAGCCGCTGCCCGACTGGCAGTCCGGCTGCAGGCTGCGCATTATCAGTTACGATAAATTCGTTGCTTCCTGGCAGGTCGTTTCCGGGCCGGTCGGCACGGCGGCGTCCGCGCAGTACGGAGGTTGATATGGCAGAAGAGAGAATCCTGGTCTGCGTCACAGACCAGCCGCAGTGCAGCCGCCTGATCCATCAGGGCAGGGAATGGGCAAACCAAAAAGGCGCGCGCCTGCAGGTGCTGCACGTGCGCACCCGCCAGAAAACCATGATGGGCAATCCTGACATCGGCGCGGCGCTCAATCAGCTCTATGCGGACGCGCGCGCTGCCGACGCGGAAATGGAAATCATCTCGTCTGCGGAGGTCGAAAAGACGATCGCCGATTATGTACGCAGCCAGCAGGTGACCGGCGTGGTCATCGGCCCATCGCCCCGTGACGGCAGTATGCCCATGGCCGAGCGGCTGGAGGCGTTGCTGCCCGGCGTCGAGATCCTGACGGTCAGGAACAGCTGACACATACGACTATCAGAAACACCCTTGCGGTCTGGGCCGCAAGGGTGTTTCTACTTTATGTGTTTGTATATTGCATGCGGTATTTTCTTGGTGACATGCCTACCTTTTTCTTAAATAGAACTGAAAAATGTGAAGGATCCGTAAAACCGCAAGTTGCGGATATATCGATGATAGGGTAGCTTGTATGCAATAGTAACTGCTTAGCTTTATCAAATCGAAGTGATAGTATGTATTCCTGCACTGACTGATTTGTGGTGCTTTGGAAAACACGATAAAGGTGGGAACGATGAACACCTATAGTATCAGCAATCTGCTGAACAGATAGTGACGGATTTGCAATTTGTGTTCGTATATAACAAATTGCTGCATATAAGTGGTTTTCGTCGATGTGAGTATGATCATATGCACTATTATTCTCAATTAATAAAGCAAAAAACTGGTATAGTAGCCCGATCAGTGAGTATTCTTGAGATGGCAGTAACAGTTTTGTTTCAGAAATCTGTTTCATTATACTTTTCACTCTATCATCTTTGTCGTAATGTATCGTTAAGTGATGACTATCAAAACCACTTTTTAATAATAAGTTTTCAGCTTCAGTACCATTAAAGCCTACCCAATAATATAGATAAGGATCATCAACATCCGCTTGATAACAGATTCTTTCATAAGGCTTAATTAAAAAGGCGTCCCCTTTTTCCAAGGGAATGGTTTTATTTCCGACATAGTATTGTCCGCGTCCGTGTGTAATATAATGGATAATATAATGATCATAAATCGCAGGACCTGACAGATATCCGGCACGATTGGCGGACTTAACGCCGCTCTGATAAACTGCAAGTGCTTCATGTGAAGCATCTCGGGTTATATAAGCATTGTATTGAATATAATCTCGATTAATTCTGTTTTGGATGCTTGTCAACTTTTCTTTGATTTTTGCCATGAGTATTCCTCCCAAATATCATAGCACTATTATACACGATTATAGGAGTATATGCAACATTTATCATGTTTTTTGAAACATTAACATATTTAATGCAGAGTACTATCGTGATATAATTCGGATGAAAATATGCCATATTTGGCATTAATGTGGAGGTGCTTTATGAAAAAGATTATCGCTCTATTCCTATCTATTGCCCTGTTGTTAGGTGTCTCTGCATCATTAGCAGATACTACAATAGAGTATTGGTCCAGCTGGAGTGAAACCGAGAACCAGGCACTAGTACTTCAAGAGGCAGCAAAAGCTTATGAAGCTACTCATCCCGGAATCAAAATCAATTTTACCTTCAATGGTCGTGACAACCGTAATCTAGTAGTTTCTGCCATTGAAGCTGGTACCCAAATTGATGTTATGGACGCCAATATAGACAACATTCAAAAGCTTTGGGCGAATAACATCAAAGATTTGTCAGAATATATGACAAAGACCTATGATACTACAAATGGAAAAGCGTATGTTGACTCTGTTATGCCAAGTATGACGTCTTTAGCCGCTTCTCTTTTTGATGGAAAAACCATGTGCATTCCTTATATTCCTCAGGCATATATGATTTTCTGCAATCAGAATATCTTTGATGAAGTTGGGATTACTGAATATCCTGCCACTTGGGATGAATTCCTGACTGCTTGTGAAAAGATCAAAAATGCGGGCTATACTCCGATCACCAGTGATACAGCATATATTACAAGCTGGATGGGCTATTATCTGAGCCGTTTGATGGGCAATGACAAAGTTGCTCAGTTGGTACGTGACAAGTCCATGTGGAGTGATCCGCAGGTTTTGGAAGCGGCCAAAGCAATAGAAAATCTTGCGAAATTAGGATATTTTGACGCCAATATTGCATCTAATGTCTATCCTGTCGCACAGCAGGACATGGTAATCGGTGAAAATATCGCTATGTATATCAACGGTACTTGGCTGCCAAACGAAGTTGCAGCAACAACTCCAGACAACTTTAAATGGGGCGCTTTTGCATTCCCGGCTGTCCCCAATGGTGTAGAAGGTACTGAAGCCGGCTGTTACAGCACCTATGCTATTGCAGTGAATAAAGATGCTTCTGTGGAAATTGCTGATGCCGCTGTTGATTTCATTGTATATCTGACAACAAGTGAATATGACCAGAAATTTGCTGATGTTGCTAGTGCTATTCCGATGGGAAATGACGCTACATGGCCGGAAGATCTTGCTGCAGCCAAAGATGCACTGAGTAATTACACAATTCGTTATCCTTCTCAGACTTCTCTCACAACAAATAGTGACAGCAAACAGATTATTGCTGATGCTTGCCTTAAGCTGATGAGTGGACAGATTACAGCTGAGGAATTCGTTGAATTGGCAAGTAACTTCTAAGAGTACGTTATAAAGCAACCTTTTCGGGGTTGGGGATTCTTGCCCCAGCCCCGATTTTGATAGGGGGATCGATTTATGAAACAAACTAAAACCTCCATTTTTGTTTTTATGGCACCAGCAATGATTCTCTTTCTGCTGGTATTTGCCTATCCTGTAGTCCGAACAACACTAATGAGCCTGTTTAATGTTCAAAGTGTTAATAGCGCAGTTTCGACATGGTCATTTGCCGGGCTTGGTAATTATACAAAACTTTTTAGTACTCGTTTGTTCTTAATCTCTTTGGGAAATATAGGAAAAATCTGGTTATTCTGCGGTATAGCCACTTTAGGACTCGGTCTTATCCTGGCCATTATACTTACTCAAGGTCTTAGAGGACAGAAATTTTTCCGTGCAGCGATTTATCTGCCTAATGTTATTGCTGCAGTAGCCGTTGGTTATATGTGGCTTCTATATGTCTTTAATAATCGCTTTGGATTAATGAAATCGCTATTCAGTGGTCTCGGTATTACGAGCATGGCGAATTACCAGTGGTTATCAGCTGAGCATATGTTTTTATCCATGTGTATCGCATATGTTTTCAGTAATACCGGATATTTTATGCTGATGTACATTGCCGGTATAGAAAAAATTTCATTGGATTATTATGAAGCGGCAACTATTGAAGGCGCGAATGTATTTCAGAAATTTACACATATTACTTTACCATTAATTTCTGGTGTTCTTGGTACAAGCTTAGTGCTTTGGACTACAAAAACAATGGGATTCTTTGCATTATCGCAAGTATTCAGCAATGTAAGCACTATAACACCCATGGTATATACTTATCAGACACTATTTGGTAGCGAAATCAGTGCGGACAGTGTAAATGCTGGTATAGCAGCTTCTTCTGCTGTGGTGATGACGATTGTCGTAATGGTAGTTTCCATGATTTCTAAGCATACTGTAAAAGATGAAGGCTATGAACTTTGAGGTGACGAACATGACAACAAAAGAGAAATATCGCGAGCCATTTAAACTTCGTAAAGAATTAACCCGGCTTCCAGGATATCTTGTTGTTACTATATGGGTAACCTTTACATTTTTTATGATTGGATGGATTATTCTTGCTTCGTTTTCAACCACTAAAGAGATTTTTACTGGCAAGTTACTTGCGAGCGGAATAAATCTCGATAATTTTGTCAAAGCATTCACTAAGAATAAAGCACTCCTAAACTTAGGTAACTCAGTAATCTATACTGTGCCATCATGTATTTTGATCATTCTTGTTTGTGCGCCAGCAGCATATTGTCTGTCGCGTGTCAGATTCAGAATGAATCAGATATTCGAAAAACTAATCATTATTGGTTTGGCAATACCTAACATTATGATCGTAATGCCATTGTTTTCTGTTGTTAATGTACTCAACATTTCAGGTTCACGCGGAACGCTTATTTTCTTATATACTGCATGTTCGGTTCCATATACGACCTTTTTTCTGATGACTTTCTTCAGAGGAATTTCAACCACCTATGAAGAAGCAGCGGCGATTGACGGATGTGGACCTATTAGGTGTTTTTGGGAGATTATGTTTCCATTAGTACAACCAGCGGTTGTTACTGTAACAATATTCAATTTCATTGGTAAATGGAATGAGTATTTTATGGCGCTTATCTTTGCTAATCGTTCTGAACTTCGTCCTATTGGTGTGGGTTTGTACCAAACAGTAACATCAATGATGAATTCGGGCGACTGGGCCGGAATGTTTGCTTCGGTTGTTATCGTGTTTGTACCAACAGTCATTATCTATATCTTCCTGTCAGATAAGATTGTATCAGGTGTTACTGCTGGTGGTGTGAAAGGATAAAAAGCAATGGAGCTTCATTTTATAGGCACAGGAGCGGCGTATTATCCGAAACTTGGAAGCACAAGTGCTTATTTGATGCTTCAGGAACATTTATACTTGATAGACTGTGGTGAAACTGTATTCTCAAAAATCTGGAATCACAATATTTTAAAAGCCTGTCATGATGTATACGTATTAGTCACACATTTACACTCAGACCATATAGGAAGCCTGGGCTCATTTATTTCCTATACTAGAAACATTTTGAAAAAGGATATAACAATCCTAACAATGGATGATACTATTGTTGAGATATTACGATTCACCGGATTGGCGCCTGCACAATATACGTTCTGGAATGATTTCAATTGTGTTTTTCCTGGAGATCTGCAAATAGAACCTCAAATTGTTGTTCACGATAAAAGTATGAAATGTTATGGTTATATACTGTCAGATGGTATTAATAAGTATTATTATGGAGGCGATAGTGAAGGTATTCCATCCAATATTCTTAATGGTATAGCAGATGGTAGTATTACTAGGGCATATCAGGAAGTAACTTATCAGTACGGTACGCATGCCGGTCATACATCGCTTGAACAACTCTGCAAAACAGTACCGTCCGTTTTACGAAACCGAATAATGTGCATGCATTTAGGCGGCGATTATGAAAGTCATATTATTCAAAAAGGTTTTAGCGTTGCTCATTCGGATATTGATTCAAATGGAGAATAATAATGACCAATGTCAAATTTGCTGCATTTACTGATCTTCATTCTGAAATTATGCATGATGCTCCACAGAGACTACAAAAATTCATTTGTTACGCGGAAAAGGAAAACGTTGACTTTATCATTCAACTAGGTGATCTAGGATATCCGGAGCCTGCAGTTCGATGCGATTGTCAAGATAGACGGCGACCAATAAACCTTTCAGTTGCAATGACTCAACCCTACAAACATATAGAGAATATGCTGACCAATCAGCTAAAATCATTGTCAATTCCCATATACCATGTTCTCGGAAACCATGAAATGGATTTCAGTTCAAAGTCTTCTGTCATAGACTTTGATGGTATACCTTCACCTTTCTATAGCTTTGAGTTTAAAAGCTGGCATTTCATTGTACTCGACGGCAACCATTATAGAAATTACAAAGGAAAAATTGTCGATTATTCATATGGTGATTATTTCAGCAGTGATGATTTGCCGTATTTGGGGGATACTCAACTTGACTGGTTAGCAGTAGAAATGAATCGTAATAATAATCCTGTTGTTCTTTTTTGCCATCAGCCTTTGTGGGAGTGTGAACGCGGTCTCAAAGATCGATCTAAACTCATGAGTATTATTAATTCTGCATATAAACACGGAAAACATGTGAAACTCTGTATGAATGGACATCTTCACCGTGATCTTTTGGTATGCGATAATCACATCATATATTATTCCTTAAATAGTATGTCGAATTACTGGGCAGGTGAACTCTATAATACTAAACGTTTCAGTGAAATCACAGAATGTGATTATCCTAACCTTCGGTATACGCTGCCATATCGAGATCCATTATTTGCCATCATAACACTAAATGATAAGGGAATAATGATAAAAGGGACAAAAAGCCGATTCGTTCAACCTGGACCTAAAACAATGCGTATCAAACCAATGCCTACTGCCAGAATCAAAGATAGATGTATTCCTTGGCTATAACAAAATATAAGTGGAGAATTTTATGATCAACCAGGAATTCAAACCTAGTGATGAACGACTTCTGCGTAAAACAGCTATCCGAATTATAAAAGATATTCCAGGAATTTATGGAATACCACCTTTAATCATTGATGCAGATTTTTACTGTCGACTTCTGACAGAGGAATCACATCAGTATGAAACAGAACTTGAATATGTGTTTTATGTTGAACATATGGAATTGACAGACGCATGCCTTATTACTGTTGAACTGAACGAGGATGCATCATGGCATGTAAAGGATATTATCTGTGAAGGGAAACATATAAACTTTTCAAGATTTGGTTTATTGGTTGAGTTTACATTTGAGATAAGTGGATTATCTGGAAAAACACGAACACTTTATATTCACACATTGATCAAAGAAGCTGGTCTGACATTAAGAATTGAACAAAATGATGCCAGACGTGTTGCAGGCGCATATCGTTCGAATCCATATCCTTATAAACAAATAATTGCAGCTCAACACTATATATTTGCGGTACGGGAAATTCTTCATCTCCTGAGAATCCCTGAATATTTATCAAAATCAGGATTGGGTTATATCTTGCTTCTGGGTTTTGAAACAAATAATGAAAAACATGGTGATTATCCGCCACACTGGCACTTAATCTACCGCTGGCCTACATTCTGCGGTTCACAAGCACCACATATATATTTGGATGATCAAGGCAAAATGATGAATAACCTGATGTGTGTTGATTGTATTCCTAAAGTTAGGTATAATTACGAAAGAAATGAATGGTGGGAACTGGTGGATATGTATGGGCGAAGTATTCTGCGGTGTCGCATCGATGAAGAAGGCGGTATGACTATAACCAAAGATGATCAGCCGTTATATACATTAAGTGCATTGACCGATAAAGGTGTGTATGTTTATCGGGAATCGGAATTAATAGAGAACATATGTGTAAACAATGATACTATTACTGGTGTCCTAACAGTTAAGTGTAAGCATAATGATTCGGAGAGATGGGCGGAGCTTATAAAATATGATCCCATTACCGGTGAAGTGCTGCTACATCAGAAAACAGGGGGCTAATTATGAATAGATTACAAGAAATGCGGAAAAAAAGAGGAGTACTTGTTGCAGCTCACAGAGGAGTTTCAGGCGCGAATATTCCCTGTAATACGATAGCCGCTTTTGATATTGCTGTCCGCTGTGGTGCTGATATAATAGAAATGGATTTGTTTAAGTCGATTGATGGTAAAATATTTATCTTTCATACAGGGAAAGAGCCATATCAATTGGGAAAGCAAATCGATTTAACTACTATGGATTCTTCTGAGATTCATAAATTACGTCTTGTAAATGTCGATTTTAATCCAACCAAACATGCAATAAATAGTTTCGATGAGATTCTGGAACATTTCAAGAATCGAGATTGTATACTTAACCTTGATCGCTGTGGAGAATTCTTATCTGATGTTGTAGATCGCGTTGAAGCGCATGGTATGCGAGAACAGATATTATTGAAAACCGCTCCGACAGATAGAATGCTGAGTATCATTCAGACATATGCACCGAATTATATGTATATGCCTATATATATGGAAAGTGATACGGCAACAGAGAAAATTCGGCAAATGAATATCCAATTAGTCGGCGCTGAATTGGTATTTGAAAGCGAGAATTCTCCAGTGATTCAAAGTGATTATATATATAAGATGAAGAATTATGGACTATTGCTCTGGGGCAATGCAGTTCTGTATAACGAAAGGATTCCATTGGCAGCAGGACATAGCGACGATGCTTCAATGATAGAAGCACCAGAGATTGGATGGGGATGGTTAGCGCAGAGAGGATTTGATATAATACAGACTGATTGGGCTGACCAATGCTGTAGGTATCTGGAACAAGTTGGACTCTAAAACATATAATCTGCAGGAGGTAGAATAAATAATCATATGGAAAATATAATACGGGTATTTTACACGGATGGGCAAGTGATCAATTGTGCCAGATATGGCAATGGACACATTAATGAGACCTATTTGTTGTCAACCAATCATTCGCATCTCTATATCCTTCAAAAGCTGAATAAAAACGTATTTCCCGACTGTGAATGCGTCATGGACAATATCATTGCAGTCACAAGTCATTTGAAAAAAAAGAGCAATATCATTAAGCAGACATTAACTCTGGTACCGACAAGAAACGGAGATTTATATTATGTGACAGAAACTGGCGACTTCTGGCGGCTCTATGAGTTTGTGAATAATAGTATTTGTCTCGATTCTCCAGAAAGTCCGGATGATTTCCGGCAAAGCGCCATAGCATACGGACAATTCCAGAATGCTCTTGCCGATTTTCCTGCTGAAACACTTAATGAAACGATATCGCGATTTCATGATACTCCAAGTCGGTTTGAGCAATTGAAATGTGCGGTCTCTGAAGATCGCGCAGGAAGAGTGAAAACATCCAGACGGGAAATTGACGCTTTTTTTGCCAGGGAGCAGGAAGGTGCCATACTAGCTGGCTTGTTGCAAAAAGGTGAACTACCACTCAGGGTGACGCATAATGACACTAAACTGAATAATGTAATGCTTGATGACGTAAACAGAAAACCATTATGCGTCATTGATCTCGATACGGTTATGCCGGGATTGGTCGCATATGACTTCGGCGATTCTATACGCTTTGGCGCTTCCACTGCTGCCGAAGACGAACAAGATCTTGAAAAAGTCCGGCTGTCAATAGAATTGTTTCAGGTTTATTCTGCTGGTTTTCTTTCAGAATGCTATTCTAATCTGACTACAGTAGAAATAGAAACGCTGCCATTAGGCGCAAAAACCATGACACTAGAATGTGGCGTACGCTTCTTAACTGATCATCTCAATGGTGATATCTATTTCAGAACCGCATATCCGACCCAGAACCTAATACGCTGCCGAACACAATTGAAACTTGTTGAGGAAATGGATAAAAATTGGCAGGAAATGAATCATATTATTCAGATCAGATAATATCTACTGTTGAGTCTATAATCATTGCTATAAAAAACACAAAAAAGGCGCTCTCTTTCACTTTTCAGTGTCTGAAAGCGCCGTTTTATTATTCAAGTGCTGATGGATAGGCTGACGGCATGAAAAGCTGCCGGAAAAGACGCACGGCATAGCGGTCAGTCATGCCGGAGATAAAATCCGCCACGGCGCGCTCCTGGCCCTCCAGATACGCAATCTCGATGTACTCAAGCGGCATCTGGCCGACGTTGCGGGTGTAATACTCGAAGAGGTGTGTGAGCAGGCGGTCGCACTTTTCCTCTTCCTGGCTGCGCCAGCTGTCGCGGTAGACGCGCTCGAACATAAATGCGCGCAACTCGTCCGTAGCGTCCTGAATGGCCGGGCTCATCCGGATTTCGGCTTTTCCGCGGCTTTCGGAAACAATATCGCGGATCATGGTTTCGATGCGCTCGCCGTGGGTCTCGCCGAGTGTCTGCAGGATGCTCCTGGGCAGGTCTTCCGGGCGGAGGATCCCGGCTCGTAAGGCGTCGTCGATATCATGGTTGATGTACGCGACACGGTCAGCGCGGGCGACGCACGCGCCTTCCAGGGTTTTCGGGGCGACGGCGCCGCTGTGGTGCGCGATCCCGTCGCGTACTTCTTCCGTCAGGTTGAGGCCTGTGCCGTTCTCGAGCTTTTCCACGACGCGGAGGCTCTGCTCATAGTGCCGGAAGCCGTCCCGGCAGAGATGGTCGAGCGTCCGTTCGCCGATGTGCCCGAAGGGCGTATGGCCCAGGTCGTGGCCGAGGGCGATTGCCTCCGTCAGGTCTTCGTTCAGGCGCAAAGCGCGGGCGATGGTGCGGGCTACCTGCTGGACTTCCAGCGTGTGGGTGAGCCGCGTGCGGTAATGGTCGCCCTCCGGCGCGATGAAGACCTGCGTTTTGAACTTCAGGCGGCGGAAGCTCTTGGAATGGAGGATGCGGTCACGGTCGCGCTGGTATTCGGTGCGCAGGTCGTCTGGGCTGATCGGATGTTCGCGTCCGGCGCTATCCGCGCTCTTGGACGCGAAGGGGGACAGGTGCTCGCGCTCCCATTGCTCTGTTTCTTCGCGTACAGTCATAGTCTCTCCTATTTGAGCTGTGCAAAACCTTCGCCGAGCGTCTCGTGCGTGTCCGTAATAAAAATGAAAGCCTTGGGGTCCTCTTCCTTGATGATGCGCTTGAGCCGGGGGATCTCCCGTCCGCTTGCGACACAGAGGATCATCCTGCGGCGCTGGCCGGAATAGGCTCCTGTCGCCTCCAGGTGGGTCACGCCGCGGTTCAGCTCGCTCATGATGCGCTGAGTGATGGCATCCGTATAATCGGTCGTGATATAGCAGGCCTTGGCGCTGCCCCAGCCGGAAAGCATCTTGTCGATGACGCGGGTGCAGATGTAGATGTTGCAGAGCGCGTAGAGCGCGGCCTTCGCGCCCATGCTGAACCATGCGCCCAGTACGACGCAGCCGTCCAGTGTGGCCAGGATGACGCCGACACGGATGGACGGGAAACGGCGGTGCAGCATCTCCGCGAGCATGTCCGTGCCGCCGGTCGTCGCGTTCCCGGTCATGATGATGGCCAGGCCGGCTCCCAGCAGTATGGCGCCGAAGATCGTCGCCATCAGGTAGTCGTCAGTGATGTTCGGGAAGGGCAGGATGTCGATCAGAACGGAGAAAATCGCCGTCGCGCCGAGGGTGCGCAGGGCGAACTGCGCACTGACGGTGCGCCAGCCGATAATGAGCAGCGGCACGCCGAGCAGGAGGCTGGTGGTGCCGACCGGTACGTGGAACAGGTAGTTGAGGATGACGGCCACGCCGGTCAGGCCGCCGGGCGCGATATTGTGGGGCGTCAGGAACATCGGGTAGGCAGCAGCGGCGACGAAACAGCCGAAAATGATGTTGAGCCAGGCAAAGAGCGGTTCGTTGGCTTTGATTCTGTGAAGAAGCTTCATGGGTACTCCAGTCGGATCATGTATTCTGTATCATAAAACCATATATATCAGACAGCTAGTCACTTACAGTTCCAGTCCCGGCAGCAGCGCGATCGTGCGCGCGAAATTCGCGCCGAGGGCCTGCATCAGGCCTACCTGCGGGGCGTTGCGGCGGAAAATGTGCGCGTACATGCCGCTCATGCCGCGCTCGCGCAGGATGGCGGCAGACTGCATGATGAGCTGGCGTGCCATTCCCTGGTGCCGGAATTCCGAGCACGTGTATACCTGCAGCAAGGAAGCGTTCATGCCTGCCCCCGCCGTCATCAGTTCTGTGACGGGGCGGCCTTCCCGGTAAAAGCCCAGCGCGAGGAAGCCCGGCTGCTCGCGCCACAGCGTCAGCTGGTCCCGGGTGATCGGCGTGATGCGCATCTCGTTGAGGCGCTGCAGGAACGCGTCCTGCTGGCGCTCCGTATCCAGGGGTACGGATGCGTACTGTACGCCCATGGGGATCTGGGCCGGGATGGTATAGGGCAGCGCGAAATAAAACAGGTCTTCCGCATCGTCCATCTGAAAGCCGCAGCGCTGGTAAAACGCCTGCGATTCCGCATCAGTGGCGTCCAGCTGGGTGTAGAGCCGTGCTTTCATCCCCGGGTAACGCTGCTTGATGACTTCCGCCCGCGCTTCGAGCGCGCCGAAAAGCAGGTACCGCGCGGATGGCTGCGAACTGATCTCCATATATATGTTCAGCGGCTGTGACGGATACAGTTCGCGCTGCACGAAGGGGATCAGGTAGCCGCTTCCCAGCTGCACCTGGCGGTCGTCCGTGACGAAGAACGTATCTTCCGCGGGGACTCCGCGATAAGCTGACTGAGGGTGTGTGATACGCATAAGCTTTCCTTCTGTCAAAGGGTGGGGTACGGCGTCAGATCATACACGACGCGGTTAACTTTGGGACAGGCCGCCTTGATCTCTTCCATGGCGGACTCAAGAAGGTCGTATGGGATGCGCGCTGCGCGCGGCAGTCCGGTATCCGACGAGATCACTGTCTGCAGGCTGACGGTATAGCCGACGCCGTAGTGCTGGAGGGTGGCGAAAAAGGCGTTCAGCTTGCGGTTCTGGTTGTTCTCTGTCATCAGCCTGCGGAATATGCGGTCCGCCGTGCGCAGGATCTCCAGACGCTCCGCGGTCACTTCTCCGGCGATGTTCATGGCCAGGCCGGTCGCGAGGGTCACCTGACCGGAGAGAATGTCTTCCGGCATGCCCAGGTAACGTCCGATCTGGCGGACTTCCTCGGTAAACAGATCCCGCAGCGGTTCCACGCACAGTACGCCTGCTTTGACGCCGGCAGTCTCTTCGCCCTGCGTCAGGCGTTCCATATAGCTCCGGCCGCGTATGACCGCGTTCAGTCGCGGTACGGAACGCTGCGCGTCCCTGCGGATGTCCGTGAGCATGGACTCGATCGTGCGCCGCTTTTCCATGGGCGTCTTCATGCCCTTCAGCGCCTGGAGGAAACGGTCGCGGTGATCCTCGTGGATGATTTCGATGCCGGTGCGTTCGCTGAAGAACCGGAAGAAATCGCTCTCCCGGCCGTCCTGCAGGAGGCCCGTGTCCACAAAGACACAGGTCAGCTTGTCACCCAGCGCCTTGGCGGCGAGCAGAGCGGCGACGTTGGAATAGATGCCGCCCGTCATCATGCAGACGGCGTTGCCGTCGCCGGTCGCCTGGCGGATTTCGTCCATCGCCTGCCTGACAAAGGCCACGTCGTCCCACCACGGTGTGCAGCCGCAGATGTTGAGCGCGTAATTGGTCAGAAGGCGCGTACTGTCCGGATCGTGCGCTTCGAGCTCGAGCTGCATGGCGAAGCGGCGGGCTTCGCCCAGGGAAAACCCGACCACTGTGCGCTCAGCGCCGATCGTAGCGATCATCTGAGCGCCTTCCGGCGGGCGCATGGGCGTGAGCCCTCTGAGCAAACGCTGGCCGGACGTCAGGCCGTTCAGCAGCGGGCATTCGGAATAATCGACTTCAGTGAGCCCGGACATGGGCGAATAAGCGCCGTTTTCACCGCCGAGGGCAGTGTTCAGCGCGGCCGCGGCAGCGCCCAGCGCGAGAACAGGCCCGGGATAGTTGAGCACATGCGCAGGGATCGTGATATCCTGCGTATCCGTCGCGGCACAGAGTACCAGGCCGCTGGGATCATCCTGAAGCAGTGTTTCCCCGTCAATATCCCAGGGTACGATACGGCAGCAGATGCGTTCGGAGCGCAGCTTGCGCACCGCCATCCGCGAGACGGCACGGTCATAATCCAGTATCAACAGCAAATCGCGCACGGTAAAGGCTTCCTTCCTGAAAGATTCTCGCTCGTTCACGGCTGAGCCGTGCTGCCGGATACCGGCAGATGGGGTCTGCTGTCCCAGCAGAGTTTCAGATAATCCATGTAAATCTCGTAGGGTATATTGAGGCTTGTGACGAGCCGGGCGTGTTCCGGCCCGACGTAGCGGATATGCCAGGGTTCCACCTTATAGCCGGTGACGCGCTGCCATTCCGCGCGGTAGCGGATGATGAAGCCGTACTCGGCGCAGTGTTCTTCCACCCACTGGCCCTCTTCCGTCTTGCTGAAGATCGCGTTCAGGCGGTAGTTGATGGACGCGCAAGAGACGTCGACCGCCAGGCCCAGCTGGTGCTCGGATTTTCCCGGCGGTGCGCTGGTGAGCTCGGCGGTGGCTTTCCCGCGCTGGGCGACCTTTTTGGCGTGGATCGATTTCTGGGTGCCGTATGAACGGTAGCCGGACACGACGCCGAGCTTGATGCCGTCCGCTTCGGCGGCCTTGAAGAGCCGGCCCAGGGCTTCAGCGGTTACGGGCCGCATCTGCTGGGTGGCGACGCCGGGCTTGTGCGGCAGGTTCAGGTCTGTCAGCTCCGGGATATAGGCGCTGGGCAGGCCGACTTCCTTGTTGACGAGCACGAGCAGGGGATCCATGCGCGGGTCGCAGGTGAGCGGCACGTCAGGAGCCGGGTTCTGGGCGAATAATTCTTCGGCGGTCGGGAGCTTCTCATCCGCGGCGCAGTGTGCCGCTGTCAGGAGGATGAGCAGACAGCCGATCAGGCAGTAAACACGCTTCATTTTCGCAAGCCTTTCGGGTAATGGTTTTTGAGGGTGCCCTGGGTCATTTTGCCCCAGCCCAGGGGTACGCCTTGGACGCAGACCTGGCACCAGCCGTCTTCACAGTTGTCCAGGCTGATCGTTTCTCCGTGCAGGTAACGCAGGACCTGTTCGTCGTCGAGCGACACTTTACGCCGCGCTTCAGCCGCGTGGGAAAGCGCGTGGTCGGGCAGCAGCAGGCGCTGCTGGCGGTGCAGAAGCCGCAGCCCGGGACGCAGCAGGCGCAGACCCCGCAGGTCGGGCGTCATCGGCGGGAGCTGCCACAGCCCGCCGTTGAACTCAGCGTCAGCGCGGACGGGGCTGTTCAGCAGTCCGGCGAGCAGTGTGTCCGCTGCCTTCCGTGTTTCGCGGTCGGGAGCGGGCAGGCCGCCGAGCGGCGGATGCTGCGCTTTGGGAGTGGTATCCCCTGGCTTTCGGTGCATCAGGGCGACGAAATGCCCCTCCCCGGCGCAGCGGTGCGGCCACAGCCGGAGACAGCCCTGCTCCGACGCGCCGACGCCCGGCAGGACGAAGTCTGCGGGTTCGAAGTCAGGATGCGCGTCCAGGAAGTCCGCGATCTGTTCCTCGTTCTCAAAGCGGTTGAAAGTACAGGTGCTGTAGCACAGCCTACCGCCTGGCTTTACGAGGCGGGCGGCGCTGTCGAGGATCGCTTTCTGCCTGCGCGCGCAGGTCCGGGGGGAATCAGGCGTCCATTCTTCGACAGTCTCCGGATGCCGCCGGAACATGCCTTCGCCCGAACACGGTGCGTCCACGAGAACTGCGTCGAACTCCCCGGGCCATTGTCCGGCGAGGCGTTCTGGGCTTTCGTTGACCACGATCATGTTGGCGCAGCCGAGGCGTTCCACGTTGGAGGACAGAATCCGGGCACGGTCCGGCATGATTTCGTTGGCGACGACCAGCGCGTTCGGCGCGAGCGCGGCGAGCGCGGTCGCTTTGCCCCCCGGGGCGGCGCAGAGGTCCAGGACTCGCTCGCCGGAGCGGGGATGCAGGACGGCGGGCGGCGCTGCGGCGCTGGGCTCCTGCAGGTAGTAGGCGCCCGCTTCGTGCAGGGGGAGTTTGCCCGCTGCCGAGTCGGCGCTCAGGTAATACATTCCGGGAAACCAGACAACAGGCTCTCCGGTCCCGGGAGGCAGTGGGGCGGCTTTGCCCGGGGTCAGGCGGATACCGCGCACCGGTTCTTCCCGCAGCGCCGCCAGGAATTCATTGGCATCCCGGCCCAGGAACGCGCGCATGTTTTCTTCAAATGCCGCGGGAATCATTTGCTGCCTTCCTGATCGGTTTCCAGAGGATAGACGGGAGCACGGAAGGCTTCTTCCTTGCTGACGATAGGCGGCAGGCCGTCGATCGGTTCATCGTCCGCCATGATCAGCGGCGTCCGGCGCGGAGCGTCGCTGCGGCGGCCGGGCCTCAGATAACGGTCGCTCCTGCGGTGCCGCGCGGGTTTCTGATCCTCTTTGGCGGCAGGCGCGGGTTCGGCAAACTGCCAGTCATAGTACGCGTCGTCTTCCGGCTGCTGTTTTGCCGTTTCCGAGGCGTAAGCCATGACGTTCTCCGGCACAGGCGCGTCTTTGAGCGGCTGCGCCACGGCGCTGATCTCGGCGTTTTCGCCTTTGAAACCCTTGCGGAAACGGCGCAGTTCCCGCTCTTCCGGATCCAGCAGCGCGGATCTCCTGTCAAACATGCTTCGCCAGACCAGCTGTGGCTGCCAGCGGACCACCCAGACGATAAAGTCGACGGCGGTCCCGATCAGCAGGATCGGAATCAGCGCGGTCAGCCAGTTTCTGGCCAGCCAGCTGTCGATCAGCGCGGGATCGCTCAGCTGCCTTACCGCCTCCCTGACCCAGGAAAACATCGCCTGGAACAGGTATTTCGCGAAGGAATTCATGTGCCGCTCTCCTGCTCAGCCGGCGCGGCTTCGGCTTCTTCGCCTGCGGCCGGCGCGATTTCAACGGTAACGGTCACGGCGGAGACGCCGATATACTTGGCGTCGGTGGGGCGCAGCAGCGGCACGGTCATGGATTTGGACGCGGTCAGGCCGTTGATGTCTGCCGGTGTCGATGCGTACAGGGCTTCGATCGAGGTCACGTCGGCCTGGTCGCTGAACGCGACGCGGACCTGGGACGGGTCGACGCTGATGCTGACGACCTCATAGCCTTCGGCAGGCGTGCCGGTCAGCAGGGAATCGACGTCCACCGGCAGGCTGGACAGCTCGTAGAACGTCTGCTCGACCGTGATCGAGTCGATGCGGATGCCGGTGTTCAGGGGCGATACGGTGATTCTGTCCTGAGGGATCTCGTTTTCCAGTCGGTCTTCCAGGCGGAAGGGCAGGGCGGTGCGTTCGGTGCCCACGGTATAGGGGAGCGTGGAAAGGTCGTAGGGCACAACGCAGCGCGCCACGTTATCGACCCGGGATTTGGGCCCGGCGATCGCCACATAGATGGGGTCCGGCGTCGCAGCAGCCGCATAGAGGCCTTCGTGCAGTTTGCCCGTGGTGGCGACCCTGACGGGGATCCGGCTGCGGATCACATATTCCTCGACCTCGACCTCGATCGATGTGACCGTCAGATCGAGAACAGTCCCGTATGTGGAGGAGCTGGTCGTCAGCACCTGCAGTGTCTGACGCCCCGTGCCCTGGATGCGGCTCAGGTCGACGCGGGCGTTGTAGGTGGAAGCTTGTACGTTTTCATACACGCGCTGGGGCACGTCCACCCGCATCCTGACCCCGGAGAGATTCTCAGGGCTCAGGCCGGACACGACGGTATAGCCGTTGCGCATCAAAACGTCCTCGTTGATGACGTTGATCGTGACGTCGTTGAAAACCTTGCTGCGCATCAGGGTCCCGTCCTGCATGATCAGGCCGCCCCAGAGGAAGATGGCGGCGATCAGGCAGCCCAGCTTCCAGCCCCAGTTGTGGGTGATGACAGCGAGAAGATGCTGAAAAACAGGTGTTTTTTCACGCTGCGGAGCTTGTTCGGGCTTTTCAGGAATCGACATCCGGATCTCCTCCTTTCCGCAGGATACGGCGTTTCAGGGCTTTCAGGCCGGAAGGCTCCTCGTGGTACAGCTCGCTGAGCGCGCGGGTAATGCCATCGGCTTCCAGACGGCGCGTCATCACGCCGTTTTTCGTCAGGGATATGATGCCGGTTTCCTCCGATACGATCAGCGTGACCGCGTCCGAGGCCTCGCTGATGCCCAGTGCCGCGCGGTGGCGTGTGCCGAGGTCGCGGCTCAGAGCGTTCGATTCGCTCAGGGTCAGCACGCAGGCCGCGGCGACGATTCGCTGGCCGCGGATGATGACAGCGCCGTCATGCAGCGGCGTGTTCGGTTCGAAGATGTTCTCGAGCAGCGGCGCGGAGATGGTCGCGTCCAGAGCGGTGCCCGTTTCGATGACGTCCTTGAGGCCGGTCTTCTGCTCGAATACGATCAGCGCGCCGACGCGCCGTTTGCTCAGGCGCAGGCAGCATTGCGTGATTTCCGCGATGATGCGCTCGTTTTCGCTGTGGGAGGAGACGCTGTGCTCAAAGCCCGCGCCGCGGCCCAGCTGTTCGAGTGCTTTGCGCAGCTCCGGCTGGAAAAGGATGAACAGGAGCAGAGCGCCATTATTCAGCACGGAACGCATCAGCCAGTTCAGGGAGGTCAGGCCGAGCAGCTCGCTGACGTAACTGACGATCAGCAGCACGGCAAGACCCTTCAGAACCTGTATGGCCCGGGTCTGTTTGGTCAGCATGACCAACTGATACAGTAGCACCGCCATGATCGCGATGTCGATCACATCCGCCAGGTTTGGCTGATGCGTGATGTTCCAGAAGAACATCTCAATGTTGCTGAGCAAACTCTGCATGATTCACCTTCTATCGGATAATGGCTGAAGGAGCGTTGTCGGCCAGTGCCGCAAACCCCGGAATGTCGATCTGTTCAGCGCGGACGGTCGGGGAGAGGCCGGACGAGTCCAGCCAGGCGAGCGTCTGCTCGCGCGACAGTCCGTAACGGTTCATCAGGTTGTTGAGGAGCGTCTTGCGCCGCAGCGCGAAACCGGCGTGAATGATGTCGAACATCATCTGTTCGTCACGGACGGCCGTGGGCGGCTCCTCCCTGCAGGTCAGGGAGATGAACGCGCTGTCCACGCGCGGCGGTGGGGTAAATGCTTCACGGGGAAGGTATTTGCGGATCTCCGGCTCATACCGCCACGAAAGCGCCAGCGTCAGCGGCCCGTAGCCGGGCTCGCCCGCCCTGGCGCAGAGCTTTTCCGCGCTCTCCTTCTGCAGCATCAGATGCATGGACAGGATCGGCAGGTCCAGCCTGGTCAGCTGCGTCAGCAGGGCAGTGGTCACATGGTAGGGAAGGTTGGCGGCGATATGGAAATTGCCGTGGGTTTCCGCGAAAGCCTGCCAGTCGAAGCGGAGAATGTCCGCCTGCACGACGGTCACGTTGGGATGGGAGAGCACCGCCGCCTTGAGGTACGGGATCATCTCCCGGTCGAGCTCCACGGCGGTCACAGCGCGCACCTGTTCCGCCAGGGCCTGCGTCAGCATGCCGGATCCGGCACCAATTTCAAGCACGGTGTCGTTTTCACCGAGTCCGGTCAGCCGGGCGAGTTCCCGCTGCAGGTCCGGATCGAGAATGAAGTTCTGGCCGAGACTGTGCTTCAGTGCGGGACCGGTCAGTTTCGCGCCGGTCCTCATAGGGCGTGCACCATGTCGGCCACTGCCTGCGGATTCTCCGCGCGGAAAAAGGCTGTGCCCATGACCAGGGTATCGATGCCCAGGGCCGCCAGTTCGGGGGCGTTTTCAAAAGTCACGCCGCCATCGCAGGCAATATGACCGCCAAAGCCCAGCTTGCGCAGTTCCAAGGCCTTTTCGGCACAGGAGCGCATCAGCTTCTGTCCGCCGAACCCCGGTTCCACGGTCATGATGAGTACGCGTTCCGCCAGGGGCAGGAAGGGCTTGAGCGCCGATACGGGGGTGGCGGGCTTCAGGGAGATACCGGGCTGGATACCCAGCTCCCGGATCTTCATCAGGGTGTCGGGGGAGCGGACAGCCTCGGCATGGACTGTCAGGCTGGAAGAACCTGCCTTGGCAAAGGTCTCCAGATAGCGTTCAGGCTCGCTGAGCATCAGATGCACGTCCAGCCAGGCGTCGGGGAAGCCCCTGCGCAGGGCTTTGACCACATCCGGGCCGTTGCTCAGGTTCGGCACGAAATGCCCGTCCATCACATCAACGTGCAGCTCGTCCGCGCCGCACTTTAACGCCAGTTCCACTTCGTCACGCAGATGGAGAAGGTCGGCCGCCAGGATAGACGGCGCGATACGGATGGATTCATACATAGCGGTTCCTCCATGCTTCGTCGAGCTCCCGGAGTAAAGTGAGATACCGGTTGTAGCGGCCCGGGTCGATGCGGCCGTTGTTGACGGCTTCCCTCACGCGGCAGCCGGGTTCGCCCTGGTGCCAGCAGGGCATAAAGCGGCATTCGTGCCTGAGGTCGTCAAACTCGGGATAGGAATCCTGGAGCAGGACCGGCTCCAGCTGCTCTTCCGAGAGCGTGATCAGGCTGAACCCCGGCGTGTCCATCAGGTTGAAACGCGGGGAGCGGAACAGCTCCACGTGCCGGGTGGTGTTCCGCCCGCGCAGGATGCGCCTGCTGATCTCACCGGTCTCGGCGGATACGTTCATGAGGCAGTTCACCAGGGTGCTCTTGCCCACGCCGGACTGTCCGCTCAGGCAGATCGTCTCCCCGCTCAGGCACTCTTCCAGCGCGTCAGCGCCTTCCCCGGACAGTGCGCTGACTGCGCAGACATGGACGTCTGCACCGGCATAAGCGCGCTCCAGCGCGGGGGCGAGCGCGGGATCAAGGTCTTTCTTGTTGATGACGAGCACCGCGCGGATGTCCTGCCGGCGGCATTGCACGAGCAGCCGGTCCACCAGCAGCAGATCAGGCGCCGGTTCGGGCGCGACGACGATCGCCATCAGCGTCACGTTGGCGACGGCGGGGCGCACGAAAGCGCTGCTGCGCGGGAGGATCTCGTCGATCCAGCCGTGCTCGTCGCTGATCGTGCCGGGAGTAAAACGGATGCGGTCACCGACCAGGGGAGAGATGCGCTGGCGGCGGAAGCGGTTCTTGGCGCGCAGTACGTACTGTTCGCCGCTTTCATCCTCTGCCGTATAGACGCCGCCCTGACCGCGGATAAGCCATCCTTCCATCGTCAGGGTTCCTCTCCGGCTGACGTCGTCAATACATACACGACGATGCGGCCCATCGTGCCGTTGATGACGCGTTCCCCGGGCTGGACCGGCTGGTTGTTCGCGTCAGTGAAGAACTGCGCGGCGACAAGCTGGTCCTTGTCGACCTCCTCGACCGGTTCTTCGAGCACTTCCGTGATGCGCAGGCCGATGCTTTCAGCGAGCTGGAGCGCTTCGGCGCGGCTTTTCCCGACCAGGTTGGGGATGGTCACGCTGCCGCCGGACAGGGTCACCTGCACGATGCCGCCTGCGCCCATCAGGGTGTTCGCTTCAGGCGTCTGCCTGAGCACCGTATCCCACGGTTTTTCGGAAACCTCACGGTCAGGGAGCACGAGCAGGGTAAAGCCGTATTTTTCCAGCTCGGCGGTGGCTTTGGACACGCTCAGCCCGTACAGGCTGGGCACTTCCTGTTGCTGCGGGCCAGTGCTGACAGTAATCAGGATCTTGCTGCCCTGGCGCATGGTGGTGCCGAATTCGGGCGCTTGCTGGATGACCGTGCCCGCGGGCTTATCCGCGTTGCTGACGCGGGAGATTTCGGCGGTGAGGCCGGCACGGGCGATCAGGCCGAGGGCATTCGTTTCGGTCTGGTCAATGACGTACGGTGCCGTGGCGGAATTGGCGATGCTGCGGTACATGCGCACCGCCAGCAGTCCGAGAATGCCGGTCAGTATGAGGGCTGCTGCTGCCATCAGCACCGGTTTGACGGCCTGGTGCCAGTCAAAATGCTCGAACGGGCGCCTGGTGCGCCTGGGAGGGGGGGCCTCTTCGGGCTGCGGGTCAATCACGACTTCCGGAGGCTGGCGGTTGGGCTCGGAGAGCGCTTTCTGCAGGTCCCTCGCCATGTCCTCGGCCTGCTGGTAGCGGTTCTTGGGGTCCTTCGCCATGGCCTTCTGCACGACGGCGTTGATGGCGGGGGAGACTGCCGGGTTCAGGATGTTGACCGGCCTGGGCGGGACCTTGATGTGCTGCATGGCGATCGCGACCGGCGAATCGCCGTCGAAGGGCACACTGCCTGTCAGCATTTCGTAAAGGACCACGCCGGCGGAATAAATGTCGCTGGCCTCGGTGACCTCCTGGCCCTGCGCCTGCTCCGGCGAGAAGTAGTGCACGGAGCCCATGACCATGTCGCTCTTGCTGATGGTGCCGCTGCCCGCCAGGCGAGCGATGCCGAAGTCGGATACCTTCACATGCCCGTCCGCGTGGATCAGGATGTTCTGCGGTTTGATGTCCCGGTGGATGATACCGTTTTTGTGCATGTGCTGGAGCGCGGAAAGCAGGCGGATGGCGATCTGCACGGCGGTGACCGGCGGCAGCGCGCCTTTCTCGTCGATGATTTCCTTGAGGGTGCGCCCTTCCACGTATTCCAGCACCAGATAGCGGTAATTGTCCTGCGCGCCGACGTCGAGCAGGTTGACGATATTGTGGTGGCTGACCTTGCTGGCGGCCTGGGCCTCGCGTTCAAAACGGCGCAGGAATTCCTCGTCGTTTTTGTACTCGGGCTTCAGGATCTTGATGGCCACGGCATGGTGCGTGCGCATATCCAGCGCCTTGTACACCAATGCCATGCCGCCCTGCCCGATAAAATCGGTCAGCTTGTATCGGTTGTCCAGTACGAGTCCTATCACGCCTCTACCTCCGTGAGCACGAGGGTGATATTGTCCTGCCCGCCGCGCGTGAGCGCGAGCTGGAGCAGCCGGTCGGCCGCCTCCTGCAGGCTGTACTGTGCCAGAATCTCAGCCATCTCGGCGTTCGGGACGCAGCCGCTCAGGCCGTCGGAGCAGAGCAGCCAGCGGTCGCCGGGCACCTTATCCACGGCCTCAACATCGGCTTCGACTGCCGGGTCCGTGCCGACCGCACGGGTGATCATGTGCCGGTAGGGATGCACGGCGGCTTCCTCTTCGGTCAGCAGGCCTTCGCGGACGAGCTCTGCGACCATCGAATGGTCCCTGGTGATCTGTCTGAAATCGCCGTTGCGGAGCAGATAGGCGCGGCTGTCGCCGATGTGCGCGAGGAAAACGGATTCGGGCCCTTCCCACATGACGGTCAGGGTCGTTCCCATGCCGCGCAGGGTTTCGTCCGTCAGCTGGCGGGAAAAGACCTGCGCGTTGATATCACTGATGCACTGCGTGAGCGTGTCTGTGCGCGGCTGCAGTCCTTTCAGTGCTTCGGTGAGCAGCTCGCCGGTCATCCGGCTGGCGATGTCGCCGGCCAGGTGGCCGCCCATGCCGTCGGCGACCCCGTACAGGTTCTGTCCGAGGATGACCGTATCCTGGTTGGTAGGACGCACATTGCCCACGTGCGTGCGGGATACCCATTTCATTGACCGTTTTCCTCCAAGCGTTTTTTGCGCAGCTGGCCGCAGGCGCCTTCAATGTCGTCGCCCATCGTGCGGCGGCGGGTGGCGGAGATGCCGTTCGCAGTCAGGATGTCGATAAAACGTGCGATCTGGCGCTCGCTCGCGCCGTACAGATTGCGCTCTTTGACCGTGTTGAGCGCGATCAGGTTCACATGGCAGTTGTAGCCCTTGAGCAATTTGCTCAGTTTCTGCGCGTCCTCCGGGCTCGCGTTCACGCGGTCGATCAGCGCGTATTCGAGGATGAAGCGCCGGCCGGTCGCCTCGTAATAAGCGCGGCAGGCGTCCAGGGTCGCCGCGATCGTATAACGGTGGGCGACGGGCATGATCTTCTTCCGCGTCTCGTCGTCCGGGGCATGCAGGGACAGTGAGAGCGTCAGCTCCAGCCCCTCTTTCGCCAGCCGGCGGATGCCGTCGGGCAGGCCGCATGTGCTTAAGCTGATCCGCCTTGTGCTCAGGTTCATGCCGTCGGGATGCGTGACCACGCGGATGAAGCGGAGCACCTCGTCGTAGTTGTTCAGCGGCTCGCCGCTGCCCATCAGCACCAGGCGGCTCACGCGCTCGCCCGAATCCTTTAGGAGCCGGTTCGCGCACAGCACTTGGCCGACCATCTCTGCGGCGGTCAGATTGCGCACGCAGCCGTCGAGCGTGCTCGCGCAGAACAGGCAGCCCATGGCGCAGCCCACCTGGGTGGATACGCAGAGCGTCACGCCGTAGTGGTAGCGCATCAGGACGCCTTCCACGCAGTTGCGGTCGTTAAGGCCGTACAGCAGTTTGACGGTGCCGTCTTCCTGCGACTCATGCTGTTCCAGGATGGTGACGGGCGGGACGGGCATTTCCGTACGCAGGCGTTCGCGCAGCGGCTTGGAAAGCACCGTCATACCGTCGAAATCAAGGCCTTTCTGCAGGTCCTTGAACAGCTGGCCTCCGCGGTAACCCGGCTCGCCCCAGGACTGCATCAGCGTTTTCAACTCTTCGGGGAGCATCCCCCACAGCGCTTCCATTGGTTACCTCTGGCGCCTGAGCCTGGCCATAAAGAAGCCCTCGTCCCCGTCCGGACCGGGCAGCAGCTGCAGGCCGCACTCCCGGCGCGCGTTGGGATACAGCGCCGCGATGTCTTCGGGCAGCGGTTCGAGTGCATAATCGGGGTGGCGTTCCAGGAAGGCGCGGAGCTGCGCTTCGTTTTCCTCCGGCAGGATGGAGCAGGTGGCGTACACGAGCGCGCCGCCGCGTTTGACATACTTTGCGCAGTTGTCCATCAGTGTTTTCTGGGTCTCCATCAGGGACGCGAGGCTTTCTTCGGTGATGCCGTAGCGGATGTCGGGCTTTTCGTGCCATTCGCCGAGGCCGGTGCACGGCGCGTCGAGCAGACAGACGTCGAAGCGTTCTTCCCAGTCTTCCTTATAGCGGGTGGCGTCGTACAGCTGCGGGCGCACGTTGTCCAGCTTCAGGCGGCGTACGGCCGCTTCCAGCAGGGCGACGCGGTGCTGATGCACGTCGAGGGCGTAAACGCGGCCTGTGCCCTGCATCATTTCCGCCATGTAGGCGGTCTTGCCGCCGGGGGCGGCGCAGCAGTCCAGCACCTGCATGCCGGAACGGACCTGGGTCAATGCGGCGCAGACCATGCTGGCCTCACCCTGAACACTGAACGCGCCGGCCAGATAATCCCGGTCGCGGGAGAGCTGCATGACGCCGGAGGCGTACCAGGCGTGCGGGACGCGGCCGGGCGTGACTTCCCAGACTTTCTTTTCCAGCAGCTGCTTAAACTGCTCGTCGGTGAGCTGGGTCATGTTGGGCCTGAGCACCATGCCCCGGTGCGACGGCCGGTAGGTCAGCATCGCTTTCGCGGTGTCCTCACCGTAGTGTTCAGCCAGCTTCTTGGCCAGCCACAGCGGCATGGAGTTTTCCAGCGCCAGGCGTTCCAGTGGGTCTTCCGGCCAGGTCACCTGGCGGTCGCCGCGCAGGTACGAGCGGACCACGCCGTTCACGAAACCAGTCAGGTCTTCGAGCCCGATGGAGCGCGTCAGGCGCACCGCTTCGTCAGCAATGGCGTTGTCAGGGATCTTGTCCATATACCGCTTCTGGCAGACTGCCATGCGCAGGATGCATTTGACCCTGGGTTCCACGGTATTCAGGTCCTCCATATAGAAGGACAGGATGTGGTCGATGGCCAGCAGGTTCTCGAGCGTGCCATAGGTCAGGGCCGTGCAGAGGGCGCGGTCCAGGCCAGTCATGTTGGTCTGGGACAGCTGCCGGTCGACCGCCATGGCGGTATAGGCCTCGTTGTACAGCACGTCCTGGATGGCCTTGAAAGCCGCGGCGCGCGCGGGCGATACAGCGTCCGGTCGCCGGGCCGGCGTGGACCGTGCCGGGCGGTCGGAACGGGGACGGTCGCTGTGCGGCCTGTCGCCGAAGGACCGGTTCCCTTGCGGACGATCGCCGCGCGGGCGGTCACCCTGCGGCCTGCCGCCGGAAAAACCGCGGTTTTCGCCTGCCGGACGGGCGGGACGGCCTTCACGGGAACTGTTCTTTGCGCGTGCGCCTCTGTCGTCAAAGCGGTGGCTGCCCCCCTGGGGACGGCGGCTTTCGGGCTTGCGGTTGGAAGTGTCAGGCATGGGTACTCCTTTATAAAAGGCGATAGGATTATTGGTCCGCCAATGAATTCGTGAATCAAGATGCGGCGTTATAAGTGGTGGGAGACAAGGAACGGAACCGAAGGCGTACCCGAAGGTACGGCGAGGTTTCGTGACACAGTATACCGCCGCTTAGAATGTCGCAGATGATTCGGGAATTTGTTGGGGGATCAATAAGTAGAAGTTGGGAATGAGGAGTGATGAGTGAAGAGTTAAGGATATAGGCATGCTCAGTCATTGCTGGGAAACGCAACGCCGGAGGCGTTTCTGTCTGAACTCCTCACTTTTTAGAGTTTGTGTCCCCTCAGATAGTCTTTTGGGTTCATCCGCTTTCCGCCGGGCATCTGCATCTGCAGGACTTCGAGAGCGGTATCGCTGCCTGTGCGGATGACCAGGCCGTCTTTGCTGTCGGCTTTGAGAAAATCGCCGGGCTGGCCTTCAGTGACGCCGGTCAGCGGTTTGGCTGTCCAGATCTTGAGGATCTGTCCGTCCGGCAGGGTGATGTACGCGCCAGGCCAGGGATTGACGCCGCGGATCAGGCAGTCGAGGCGCTGCGCGTCCCAGTTCAGGTCGAGCGCGCCGAGTTCCTTGGTCAGCATCGGGTCGTAGGTGGCCTTATCTGGATCTTGGGGGATGCGCGGGCAGGTACCCTGTTCGATCAAGGTTAGCGTTTCGCGGAGCAGTTCCGCGCCGGTCGTCTTCAGCACGTCGGTCATATCGCCCGCAGTCGCTTCCGGGGGGATCGGCACTGCGCGCTGCAGCAGGATGTCGCCGGTGTCCATGCCCTTGTCAGTCATCATGGTGGTGACGCCGGTTTCGGTTTCACCGTGGATGATGGCCCAGTTGATGGGAGCAGAGCCGCGGTAGCGCGGCAGCAGCGAAGCGTGCACGTTGACAGTGCCGATCTTCGGCACGTCCAAGTTTTCCTGGGAGAGGATCTGACCGAAGGCCGCGGTCACGCAGAGGTCAGGCTTCAGGGCCGCCAGATCTTCCGCGCCGTCCTTCCGGATGCGCTGGGGCTGGAACACGGGTGTGCCGTGGGCGACCGCCAGCTGCTTGACGGGGCAGAATTCCACCTTATTGCCGCGGCCCTTGGGCCGGTCGGGCTGGCAGAATACGCCGACCACGTCCTGGCCCATGTCGTACAGCGTTTGCAGGGACGGCACCGCGAAATCGGGTGTGCCCATAAAGACGACGCGCATCAGTTCTGCTCCTCTTCCTCTTGCTCTTCGTCGGTGATCTCGTGATCCATGATGTCTATGTACAGCCGTCCGTCCAGGTGGTCGATCTCATGGCACAGGGCACGCGCGTACAGGCCTTCGGCGTTGACCTCGAAGGGCTTGCCCTTCCTGTCCTGCGCCTTGACGGTAACTTTCTCGGGACGCACCACATAGCCGCGCTTTCCGGGCACGGAGAGGCAGCCTTCGCTGCCGCCCTGTTCGCCTTCGCTCGCGACGATCTCGGGATTGACCAGTTCGACCAGTCCGTCGCCCACGTCGATGACGACGACCCTGCGCAGGATGCCGACCTGCGGCGCGGCCAGTCCGACACCGTCCGCCTTGTACATGGTATCAGCCATATCCCTGAGCAGCAGCCACAGGCGAAGGTCGAATTTCTGCATGGGCTTGCAGACCTTGCGCAGGGCTTCGTCGCCTACTTTGACAATCTTTCTTTCCATGGTATCGTATTGCTTCCTCCGGTCATTTATGCTAAGGTGGCGGGATTGATTTCCAGCGTGACGCGGCATCCCTTCGGGGCTTCCGCGGTCACCGGCTGCAGAAGTGAGAGCAGCCGCTCGCTGTCCGGGTGCGCCAGCCATTTCATGAAGGTCTGGGCACGGTACTGCCCGTCGATGTACTGGATCGGCGCGGCGTCCGCGCGGATCGTCAGCAGTCTGCGCACCGCGCCTTCTGCCTTAACGAGCGCCTGGGTGCTCGCTTTGAGTTCGTTCGCGACCGCCAGCGTCTGCTGCTGGTCTTTGCCTTCGACCAGGAAACGCGCGAGAATGGTGAAGGGCGGGTACAGCTGCGTGCGCCGTCGCTGGAACTCATCCTCGAAATAGAGCCGGTAATCCTGGGTTGCTGCGGCCCTCAAGGCGTAATGTTCCGGCTTGTAGGTCTGGATGATCACCTGACCCGGCAGCCCGGCGCGTCCGGCGCGCCCGGCGACCTGCACCAGCAGCTGGAAGGTGCGCTCGGCGCTGCGGTAGTCCGGCAGGTTCAGCGAGAGGTCGGCCAGAACCGCCCCGACCAGCGTCACGTTGGGGAAGTCGAGGCCCTTGGCGATCATCTGCGTGCCGATCAGCACCTGCGCCTGACGCGCACGGAATGCGTTGATCAGTTCGTAATGCGCGTCCTTGCCCCTTGTCGTATCGAGGTCCATACGGATGATCCCGGCACGGGGGAGAAGCCGTCGGACTTCCTCTTCGACGCGCTCGGTGCCGATACCGACCGGGCGGATACTCTCCGAGCCGCAGTCCGGGCAGGTGCGCGGCGCGGGCAAGATCTGCCCGCAGTAGTGACAGCGCAGGGTGTTGTCCGAGCGGTGATAGGTCATCGCTACGTCGCAGGCGCGGCAGCGCACGGTCATGCCGCAGGCGCGGCAGGTGAGCCCCGGCGCGTAGCCCCGGCGGTTGATGAACAGGATGGCCTGCTGGCCGCTGTTGACAGTCTCCGCCAGCTTGTCCCGCAGGGCGTTGGAGAAGATGCCGCGGTTGCCCATCCTGAGCTCCTGGCGCATGTCAATCACGCTGATCTCGGGCAGGGGCAGGCCGTTGGCACGGGTGCGCAGTTCCAGCAGGGTATAATCCCCGCGCCGCGCCATGGCGAAGGCGTAGATGCTGGGCGTCGCGCTGCCCATCACGCACACGGCGTTCTCTTTTTCGGCGCGCCACGCGGCGATGTCGCGCGCGTCATACTGGGGCGAATGCTCGTTCAGGTAGCTGGGTTCGTGCTCTTCGTCGATCAGGATCGCGCCGAGGTTTTCCACCGGTGCGAAGACAGCCGACCTTGCGCCGATCACCAGCCGCGCGTCGCCGCGGCGGATGCGCCGCCACTCGTCGTAGCGTTCACCCGCGCTCAGGCGCGAGTGCAGGATAGCGGTCTGCCCGCCGAAACGGGCGCGGAACCAATCGACCATCTGGCCCGTCAGCGCGATTTCCGGCACCAGCGGGATCACGCCGCGACCTGCGTTCAGGCAGGCTTCCGCCGCGTGCATATACACTTCCGTCTTGCCGGAACCGGTCACGCCGTACAGGAGAAAACAGCGGTCGGAGGAACGGGTCACCGCTCCCAAGCGTCTGCACCTGGCAAAGGCCAGGTCGAGTTCTTCCATGGCGTCGCGCTGGTCGTCGGTCGGCGTCGGCGCGGCGGTTTCGTTCCGCGGCTGGGGATGGGGCGTGCGGAGCGTCTCGCGCTCGCAGGTCCGGACAAGGCCCTCGGAGCACAGTTTGTCAATGACTTCTTTCGGGTCGCTCACCAGTTCGCGGATCTCTGACATCGGGTGCGCTTCGCCGTCCATCAGCAGGGTCAGGACCATCCGCTTGCGGATGTGGCGTTTGGAGAGGCCGTCGCGGTAAGCGGCGAGCGTCTCCTCCGGCACGGCGGCCATGGCCACTGTCTCCGTTTTGACTTTTACGCGGTCGCGCCGCATCTCCGCGGGAATCATCAGCCTGAGCGCCGCGCTCATCGGGCAGCCGAACTTATCAGCGATGTGCCTGGCCAGCGCGACGAGCGCCGGGGGAAGGGCGGGATAGTCCTCGAGCGGGCTTTCGATATCCCGGATACGCTTGTCCGGCAGGTCGGCCGTCTCGCTTAAGGAAAGCACCCATGCTTCCTTGTGCGTCGGGCCGAAAGGCACGCGCACGCGCCAACCGGGGCCGACGTTCATTCTGTCAGGGATCCGGTAGGTAAACAGGCGGTCGACTTCGCTGACTGCGATGTCTATGATTACCTGCGCGTACAAGCGGCGCCTCCCGTTTTCCGGGCGGCGAGGATTTCTTCCAGGATCGCCTTCGCCGCGTCCGCTTTGCTCATCAGGGGGAATTCCTTCATACCTCCTCGGGTGATGACGGTGATGATGTTGGTATCCACGTCAAAGCCCGCGCCCGGACGTGTCACGTCGTTGGCGACGATCATGTTCAGGTTTTTGCGGTCAAGCTTTTCGAGCGCGTGTTCGGTAACTTTCTCGGTTTCGGCGGCAAAGCCTGCGATAAACTGTCCTTCGCGGCGCAGGGCGCCGACGGCTTTCGCGACGTCAGGCGTCTCAATCATGACCAGGGTCAGGGGATCGCCGGCTTTCTTTTTGATCTTCTGTTCGGCAACCTCTGTGGGCTTATAGTCCGCAGGCGCCGCGGCCTGGATGATGATGTCCTGCGCAGGCGCTTCCGCCTGCATGACGGCAAGCAGGTCCTCCGTGGTCTCCACGGACAGCACGCGCGTCCCGGCCGGCGGCGTCAGGCTGACGGGTCCGCTGACCAGTGTCACTTCCGCTCCCATGCTGCATGCCGCTTCCGCCAGCGCGTAACCCATTTTGCCGCTTGAGCGGTTGGTGATGAAGCGCACGGGATCGATCGGCTCCCGCGTCGGACCGGCCGTCACGAGCACCTTGAGCCCGCGCATCACGTCCTGCTTCCCGAGCAGAGCCAGCGCAGCTTCAGCGATCTCCGCAGGCTCGGACATCCGCCCGATGCCGGTGTCGCCGCAGGCCAGCAGGCCGCCCGCCGGGCCGCAAAGCTGCACGCCGCGCGCCTGAAGGGTGCGGACGTTCGCCTGGGTCGCGGGATTCTCCCACATGCCCGTGTTCATGGCCGGGGCGACCAACATCGGCGCTTTCGTGGCCAGCGCGGTGGTGGAAAGCATGTCGTCCGCGATCCCGCAGGCCAGCTTGGCCAGGATGTTCGCGGTCGCGGGCGCGATCACGAACAGGTCGGCGCGCTGCGCGAGGGCGATGTGCTCCACCTCAAAAGCGTTGACCGGCTGAAAGGTATCCACCGCGACAGGGTGCTTGCTGAGCGTCTGGAAGGTGAGCGGCTGAACCAGTTTCGTGGCGTGCTCAGTCATAATGACGTATACATCCACGCCCGCCTTGGTGAGGCGGGATACGAGTTCGCAGCTCTTGTAGCAGGCGATGCCGCCTGTGACGCCCAGGACGACACACTTGCGGTTGTTTTCTTTCATCAGGCTTCCTCGTCTTCGAGATTGCGGTGATAGATGAGCAGGCCGCGGTTGATCTCTTCTACGGCGCAGGACAGCGGCTTGCGGTCCTTGCGGTCGATCATGGGCAGTGCGCCGTCGATGAGCTGACGCGCGCGCTTGGCGGATTCGACCACCAGCGTGTAGCGGCTGTCGACCTTCTGGCAAATGGTGTCGATGGGGGGCTTGTTCATGGCCCTAGTGTAAAACCTCCAGTTTTTAAGTAAGCGAGAAAATAATAGGGGAGAGAAAAGCGAAGGCAGAGGGGTTAAAGAAACGGCATAAGTTGGTTTAGTCAGTGAAGACGCCGGGCCTGAGGCGGATATCATTCGGAAGATTCACTGATGCTTTATGCCTTGCTCTCTGGCATTGATCCTTTACTTTTCTTCTAACTCGATGGAAAGCCTCGTCGTCTTCTGCTTTTCGGCTTTGACGATGCATTCGAGGGCTTCGCAGGCGCGGTCGAGGTCGTCGTTGACCAGGGCGTAGGTGTATCGCGGCAACTGCTTCACCTCGTGCCGTGCGTTGGCGAGGCGGCGCTGGATGTCCGCCTCTGTCTCGGTCTGGCGCCCGCGCAGGCGGCGCTCCAGTTCCTGAAAACTGGGCGGGAGAATAAAGATGCTCACGGCTTCAGGCGCTTTTTCCATCACCTGCAGCGCGCCCTGCGTGTCGATGTCCAGGAGAACGTTCTGCCCGCGGGCGATCCGCTCTTCGACTTCGCTCTTCAGCGTGCCGTAGCGGTGGGCGTGCACTTCCGCGTGTTCCAGGAACGCGTCTTTTTCAAGCAGCTGGTCATACTCCGCTTCGGTGACGAAGTGGTAGTGCTGATGATTGACTTCACCCTCCCGCGGCGCGCGGGTCGTCGCACTCACTGAGAACACGATGGACGGGTCGCTGTCCATCAGGCGCTTGACCATCGTGCCCTTTCCGACGCCGGACGGACCGGAAATCACCAGCAGCATGCCTGTCAGATGTTCTTTCATTGAAAAGAGCCTCCGTTATAACACGTTCTGCGCCTGCTCGCGCAGTTTTTCGATCTCGTTCTTGCATTGTACGGCGAGGCTCGTGACCTCGAGGGAGACGGATTTGGAAGCGGTGGTATTCGCTTCGCGGTTCATTTCCTGCAGCAGGAAGTCGATCTGCTTGCCCAGCGAACCCGGCGTATCCAACAGGCGTTTCATCTCGGCGATGTGCGCGCTCAGGCGGGAGAGTTCTTCGTCGATGGCGCAGCGGTCCGCGAAGATCGCGACCTCCTGGGCCAAGCGCTGGGGATCTACAGAGACGTCCAGTTTTGCCAGACGCTCGTTCAGGCGCGCCTGATACTCGTTGGGCAGCGTCGGCGCGAGCTGTGTCAACTGTCCGGTGAGCCCGTTCAGGATGTCGAGGTGCGATGCGAGATCGGCCTTCAGACGCTCGCCTTCCCGCGCACGTGCGGCGGTGACCTGGTCGAAGGCTTCGGTCAGAGTTTCTGTCAGCAGTTCGGTCAGCGCGTCCATATCCTCGTCGGCAGGCTGTTCCCGGAGCACACCGGGTAGCGAGGCGTAATAGGTCGCCGGTGGGTTTGCGTCAGACAGGGCAAGAGACGACTGAAGTCGCGCGATTGCCGCCTGATAAGCCTTGGCGAGCCCCTCGTCCAGCTGGACGGTGACAGCGTCCTCACGGGTGTTCTGGTAGGTCACGGTGATGTCTGCATGTCCCCTGACCAGCTTTTCGCCCGCCAGCTGGCGCGTCAGGCTTTCCAGTGCGGTCAGTGTTCGTGGCAGCCGTAGCCCGAGGTCCAGAAAACGGTGATTCACACAGCGTACTTCAGCCGTCATGATCCGTCCGTCTGTCTCGCGTCTGGCTTGCCCGTAGCCGGTCATACTCAGCATGCGTGTTCCCTCCGATACCCTTTCGATACGGATGCGCCTTTTTCAGGCTCCGTATCAATATATTATATCATAGGTTGATACGTCCCTGCAAGAGTTACGAAAATATTAAGTGAAAATTTCAGAAATATTAACAACCGGCTGGAGACGCTGAAAAATCAGGGTTTTCCGGTTTATTCCATTTCATGATTTTCCTGTTTCTGTGCCCTGGATATGTTCTGAAACTCAGATATTTAACAAAAGAGCTGCCGCTCAGGCGAACGGCAGCTGTTGAACAGTTCAAAATCCGGTATCAGGCAGGATTCATTGTAGTGGTTTTATCCCCTGAAATCAGCGTTACATCGGCGCATCCATCGGGAACAGATACATGTGGACGGTGCCCGACTGCCAACCTTTCAGCAGTTCGTTCGCGCGGTCTTCTGTCACCGCCTCGCCGTCCAGCGTCCAGACAGCGGTGGATTCGTCGTTGTAGAGCAGCTTGTGCTGCCATTCCGCCTGTCCGTTTCGGAAGATGCCCTGGCTGTAGGTGGACTCGGACGCACTGTCCGATCCTTCCTGATACAGGCCGAAAGCGCCGGTTGCCTGGTCGACAGTCAGGTAGAGGAGGTTCCGCTCCCATCCGCGGGCTGCCAGGACCGGTTTTCCGCCTTTCAGCGCCCAGATATCGAAGAGGAAACCCTCCGCTTCCAGCGCTTCCGTCTCACCGATGATCAGTTCGGGGGTGCCGTCCAGATCCAGATCGACATAGTTGCAGCCGACAGCCGCCATGGGGTCGACTCCGGCCGTTACGGCGCACATGAGAGCGGAAGCGTTGAAGTCCTCGTTCTCCTGGCTTTTTTCGTCGCCGGAAAGAGCGGCCTTGTACAGGGCGATCACGGGTTCGTAAGCGTTTGCCTGTTCGCTCCAGCCTTCCGCGTAAGAGCACGTCGCCAGACAGGCAATGGCCAGCAGGAGCGTGATGATGATCGTGTATGCATGCTTTTTCATTCATCTGTACCTCCAATTTGAAGCAATCGGCGTACACCATGTACCGCCACAATATAAGACGGGGCAGAGGGCCTTTTTTATTCCGCGCCTGAGAGTTTTTTGGTGCTGTCGGCCTGTAAAACCCGTTTTTTCATATGGCGGATCATCTTGAGAAACGATGAAAAAGCATGAAACCACTTGGACATTCGAAGTGATAAATTTTTTCTTGACAAACATTCCAAGTTCGCGTATTATATACAGCGTGCCACGTGAAAACGCGGGAGCATAGCTCAGCTGGGAGAGCATCTGCCTTACAAGCAGAGGGTCACAGGTTCGAGCCCTGTTGTTCCCACTTTTCCATGAAGGCCATAAACGGCCCGGTAGTTCAGCTGGTTAGAACGCCAGCCTGTCACGCTGGAGGTCATGGGTTCGAGCCCCATTCGGGTCGCCATACTTGCCTTGGTAGCTCAGTTGGTAGAGCAATAGACTGAAAATCTATGTGTCGGTGGTTCGATTCCGCCCCAAGGCACTTTGCGGTAGTAGCTCAGTTGGTAGAGCGCCACCTTGCCAAGGTGGAGGTCGCGAGTCCGAGCCTCGTCTACCGCTCCATTTTTCTAAGGCGCCATAGCCAAGTGGTAAGGCGAAGGTCTGCAAAACCTTTATGCCCCGGTCCGAATCCGGGTGGCGCCTCGCGAAACCCGCTGTCAGCAAGACAGCGGGACTTTTGTTTGTGGGAGAGAATCTAATAGAGTTTGGAAGATAAAAAAGTATGAATTAGAGAAGAAGGAAGCAGGAGGTTATTCTTCTTCCGGATCCGATAATGCTCAGAAACACTTTTACTTCCTGCCTCCTGCTTTCTCCTTCCTGCTTGGAAATTCCCCATTTCATTTTTACAGCCCCCAATTCACCCGTTAATGTGTCCGGAAATGACACTTGCTGATGAACGAATCCCGTGATACAATAAACCAGTCAAATGAAAAACAACTGGGGAGGCAAAGCACATGCGCATCGGTATCGGAAATGACCATACAGCGGTAGAGTACAAGCAGGCCATTACGCAGCATATCCGTGACACGTACGGTTACGAGGTCGTGAATTACGGCACGGACCAGCCGGAAAGTTACGACTATCCCATCGCGGGCGAGACTGTCGCCAACGCTGTGGCAAAGGGCGAGGTGGATCTGGGTATCGTCATCTGCGGTACGGGCATCGGCATCTCCCTGGCGGCCAATAAGGTGCACGGCATCCGCTGCGCGGTGTGCAGTGAGCCGTATTCGGCCCAACTGTCCCGCCGCCACAACAACAGCAATATGCTCGCGTTTGGCGCGCGCGTCGTCGGCATCGAACTCGCCAAGATGATTGTGGATGCCTGGCTGACCGCCTCCTTCGAGGGAGGACGCCACCAGCGCCGCGTGGACATGATCATGGCGATCGAAGCAAAACAATAATCGACGATCCGGAAGGACTGTATATGGATTCACGGAAACTGGAACTGGTCGTCAAGATCGGTTCGATGGCGCTGATCCGGCGCGAAGACAACGATATTGATTATAATCTCTTTTCCCGGCTTTCGGGGGAACTGAAGCCCGGGATGGCCGTCGTCTCCTCCGGCGCGACGGAGATTGGGCGCCTCGATTATATGAAGCGTCACGGCTGCGAACTGACCGGAGATCCCGAGGATAACAAGACCGACTACGCAGCCCAGGGCCAGGCGATCCTGATGGCGACCTGGCGCCAGTTCATCCATCCGGATTATCAGGTCCGGCAAGTGCTGGTGGAGCACAATCATTTCAACGACCCGCAGAAGCGCGAGCATCTGCGGCGGATGCTCCTGCGCTGCGCGGACCAGGCGGCGATCCCGATCATCAACTACAACGACGCTGTGAGTGACGAGGAAAACCGCAAGCTCGAACTGCAGCGCTTGCACACGGACCATCCGGACGAGAACGTGGTGGAGTGTGTGGACAACGACGAAACAGCGGCCGTGGTGAGCGAGCTGATCCACGCGAAGACCATGGTGCTGCTGACCAGCGCAGACGGCATTTACCGCGACCCGCACGATCCGTCCACCCTGGTGACGGACGTGACCGCGCCGGACGCGGATTTGCTGACCGCCCGGATCCGGGAACTGCAGTCCCATTGCGTCGGTGCGTCCAGGGCGGGTGCCAACGGCGCAGGCGCAAAGCTGGCGTTTGCCCTGCGCTCCGCTTTGCAGGGCGTGACCGTGATCATCGGCAGCGCCAAGAAATACCGGCTGGGCGAACTGCTGGACGGCAGCGCGCCGTGCACACGGATTTCCCTGGAGTGAGGTGTACAGAAGATGGAGAATACTGCCATGACGCCGCTGACTGCGGACGAAATCGACGCGCTGGACGAGCTTGATCTCGACCGTCTGGACGAAGCGGAACTCAAATGCCTGTACGAACGTGTACGCCTGACCTATCCGATCCTCGAAGCCGAGGAGCCTGAGGACGAAGATTCTGAGGCCTACCAGCTGTGGCAGGAAAGCCTGGAAACGCTGGACGACTATCTGGACGAGCTGACGGAACGCCTCGCATGAGTGAGCGCCGACCGTTGAAGCAGAACGAGATCACCCATGGCGTGATCTGGAAACAGCTGCTGGTCTTCTTCTTCCCGATCCTGCTGGGTACTTTTTTCCAGCAGCTGTATAACGCGGCAGATGCTTCGATCGTCGGCAAGGGCGTCGGAAAAGCCGCACTGGCTGCGGTAGGGGGCACGACGGGTTCGCTGATCAACCTGCTGGTGGGCTTTTTCGTAGGCCTCGCCTCCGGCGCGACCGTGGTCATCAGCCAGCATTACGGTGCGGAAGACAGCGAGAACGTTGAAAAGAGCGTCCATACCGCCGCGGCGATGGCCCTGCTGTTCGGGCTGCTCCTGACAGGGATCGGGCTGTTCCTGACGGACTGGATGCTGCGTGCGATGAGCACCCCGGAAGACGTGCTGCCCTATGCGGGGACCTATCTCCGTATTATCTTCGCGGGCATGGTTCCTTCGGTCATCTATAACGTGGGCACCGGTGTCCTGCGCGCGCTCGGCGACTCGCGGCGGCCGCTGTATTACCTGATCGCTGCCAGCTTGACCAACATCGCTCTGGATGTGCTGCTGGTGCTGGTACTGCGCATGGGTGTGGCCGGCGCGGGCTGGGCGACGGTGCTGAGCCAGACGCTTTCAGCGGTGCTGGTGGTGCGCAGCCTTTGCCGGCGTGAAGACTCCAGCCGCCTCGTTCTGCGGAGGATCAGGCTCGACCGACAGCAGCTCAGGCGCATTGTCCAGATCGGACTCCCGGCAGGCTTACAGTCGGTCATGTATTCCATTTCCAACGTGATCATCCAGCGAGCGGTGAACGGTTTCGATACGGACGTCCTGGCAGGCTGGACGGCTTATGGCAAGCTGGACGGAATGTTCTGGATGGTCGTCGGCGCTTTCGGCATCAGCGTCACGACTTTTGTGGGACAGAACTACGGAGCCGGCCTGATGCCCCGCGTCAAAAAGAGCGTACGGGTCTGCATGACTATGACTGTTGGCGCGACAGTCGTGCTGGCGGGACTGCTCTATTTCTTCGGCGGCGAGCTGTATAAGCTGTTCACGGACGATCCTGCGGTCATCCGTGAAGGAGTGCATATGCTCCACTTGCTGGTGCCGTTCTATATCGCCTACATTCCCATCGAGATCCTGTCCGGCGCGCTGCGCGGCGCTGGGGATACACTGGTGCCCACGCTGCTGACGCTCGTTTTCATCTGTCTTTTCCGCGTGGTCTGGATCATGTTTGTCGCGCCGCATTTTGAGGGCGTGGATGTCATTCTGTGGAGCTACCCTGTCACCTGGGTGCTGACCGGTGGCTTGTTTATTCTCTATTATCGGAATAAACGGTGGAGCCCGATCAAGTAAGGGGACGGGAAATAATCCGGTCAGGGACCGGAAGAGCCTGAAAGGAGTAGACTATGATCAATTTGGAGGAAATCCGCCTTTTCCTGGCAACTCAGGGTATCAACCTGCTGCGGGGAATCATGGTTCTGGTTATCGGCTTCGTTATCGTCCATTGGGTCTTCAAGCTGCTTGACCGCAGCCAGAAATATACTCGCATCGACCCGACGATCAGGGGATTCCTGGACAACCTGATCCGCATCGGTCTGTATATCATCGTGATCCTGACCGCTGTCAGCATCATGGGCATCCCCATGACTTCGGTGATTACGCTGGTCGCGAGCGCAGGCGTCGCTGTTTCACTGGCGGTACAGGGAGCGCTGACCAACCTGGTCGGCGGTGTGATGTTGCTTTTGCTCAAGCCCATCAAGGTGGGTGAGTTCATCAAAGCAGGCGATATCGAAGGCATCGTCAAGCGCATCGGCGCTTTTTATACGGAGCTTTCGACCCCGGACAACCGGTTTATCACCGTGCCGAACTCCATGCTGACGAACACCGCGATCTATAACAATTCCCGTCTGGGAACCCGGCGCGTGGACATTACCTTCTCTGTCAGCTATCAGGCGGATATCGAGCAGGTCAAAGCAGTGCTGACCGAGGTTGTGAACCGGTGCGAAACCGTCATGCCTGAGCCAGCTCCGGCAGTCCTGCTGAACGAATGCGGCGATAGCTCGCTCAAGTTCGTTATCCGGGTATGGACGCAGGGAATGAACTTCAGGAGCACAAATCTATTCCTGCTCGAGGAAGGCAAGAAAGCGCTCGACAGCGCCGGCATTTCCATTCCTTACCCGCAGCTTGACGTGCACCTGAAGCAGGACTGAAAATGAAAACCCCCGCTTGATTCAGCGGGGGGAGCCGGTCCGGTGAACTGTCTTTGCGTTCCCGGATCGTTTACTCAGGCGTTTTCGTGCTTCTCGATCAGTTTTTTCAGCTCTTCAATGATCTTATCGGTCGGGTAGCCGCTCATCCGGCTGGCGTCGCCGATGGTAGAACGTTTGATCATCTGCCTTCCGATAAACGTCTTCGCGATTTTGAGACGCTCATCCATGGAAGCGACCTGGTCGATCAGCCAGGGATAAGTGTCCGCCAGGTCCTGCAGGCGGGTATCTGCATTCAGCTGCATGGGGATCACTCCTTTCTGTCGGCCCTATTGTCCATGAAAACGGGCCGGATGTCAATAGGGGAGCGTCTCCTGCGCGTCATACCCTGTGCGCGCGGAGCCTGTAACCTATGCGGTATACCGTATCGATCGCCCTGAATCCGATTTTCTTGCGCAGACGCTGGATATGTACGTCGACCGTGCGCGTGTCGCCGGGAGACAGATAGCCCCAGGCCGAGCGCAGCAGTTCCTGGCGTGAGACGGCTTCGCCTGCGTGCTGCGCCAATTCGCTCAGAAGCAGGTATTCCTGCTCAGTCAGCGTGCTGCGCATCCCGTCCAGATAAATGGAACGGTCGCGATCATCCAGGTAGAGCTGTTTGGCCGTTTCGTTGGCCGGTTGACACATTAACAGACTGCTCATGGATTATCACCTCCGCTTATACAGACGGAGGCAGGGGGCATTTTGTTGCAGTTGTTTTAAATTGTTCACAGATTTGTCACAATTGTTTTCGGAGGATCACCGTGAGCGTATTTGAACAGGATCTCCAGGCGCTGTATTTCGGATCCATGCCGGTCGAGCACATCTTCCTGACGGAGTATATGCCGGCGGCGCGGGGCGATTACGTCAAGGTATACCTGACGTGCCTCTACCACAGCCGGATGCCGAATGACGATACGAAAGTGGAAGATGTATCGAGAGAACTCGGCTTGGATTCCTCTGTGGTGGAAAACGCTGTCCGTTATTGGGAGAGAAGAGGCTTGATGGTGGTGATCGGCGGCGAAGCACCGCGTTACCAGATGCGGTCGGCCATCCAGCGTGCCCTGAGCGGAGAACCTTTGAGCGCGGACAACGCGTTTGTACAGTTCAGCGAGCGCGTATACGAGCTTTTCGGTGAGAGTCGGAAGGTGCGTCCGTCAGAAATTTCCATGGCCTACGAATGGGTGGAGGAAGAGGGCCTGAGCCCCGATACGGTGCTGGCGCTGCTGCGCCATATGTGGACACTGCGCGGCGCGCAGTTCAATTTCCAGGCGGCCGGTCAGCTGGCGGTCAAGCTCCGTGAAAACGGCGTCAGGGACGCTGCCGACGCGGAGAGCTATCTCGGTTTTGAAGAAACTGTGCACAAAGGCGCGCAGGCAGTTCTGCGCCGTCTCGGCAGGCGCCGGCTGCCGTCTGAGGACGAACTGAAGCTGTATCGCAAATGGATCAGCGAATGGGGCTATACGCAGGAGGGGATCCTGGAAGCCTGCCAGGCGACGACCGCTGCCGGCGAACCGACATTCAAGTACCTGGACGGCATTCTGGCGAGGCTCAGACAGGGCGAGGGCGGTCCGGCGGATGCGCCGGCAGTGGCTGAGACGCTGGACAAGGGCCGTGAGGAATTGCGCCTGACCTCCGAAATGCTGAATGCCCTCGGCGCGCGGCTGCGGCCGGAGGCGGCCCTGGCGATCTATCGCGAGCTCGCTGCGGACAGCCCCCATGACCTGATCGTATACGCCGCGAAAGAATGTGCCCGCAACGGCAAGGGAACGCTGGAGGACCTGGCGCGTCTGCTTGAAAGCTGGAACAAACGCGGCCTGAACACCGCTGAGGATGCCGAGAATTATGTCCGCCACGTGCGTGAACTGGACACGGTGCTGTATCGGATCTATGAGGCCTGCGGCTATCGCGGGCGCGCCAGCAAGACGGACCGTGAACTGCTGGAACGCTGGCAGGGCATGGGCTTCGAAGAAGGCGTGCTTCTGCTTGCGGCCAAACAGGCCAGTGGCGCGTCCAGTCAGAAAATGAAGTACATGAACACGGTGCTCAAAAACTGGCAGCAGAACGGCGTCACGACCCTGGCACAGGCGGAAAAGCAGGCCGGCCGCGCACCAGCGGCTCCGTCCGGCAAGCGCGTGCTCGCACAGCAGTATGAGCAGCGCGAGTATAAGGAAAGCGAAATGCAGGAAATTTTAGGCGTCAGGGACTTGTTCAAGGAGGAACCCGATGGACAGACGGATTCGTGAGGCGCTGGCGGAAGAATACCGCCTGCAGCGTGAAAAAAACGCTGCCGAGGAAGCCCGGAGGCGTGAGGAAATCCGGGAGCGTGCCCCACAGGTGTGGGCACTGATGGAGAAGCGGCAGGCCATGATCGAGCGCTTCTGCCGCCTGGCGCTGACTGACGCGGACTTTACCACGCCGGCGGACGAGCTTGGCAGACTCAATAACGATGTCCGCATTGCCCTGCAGGCAGCCGGTTACCCCGCGGATTATCTGGAACCGGTCGTCCGCTGCCCAAAGTGCGGCGACACAGGGTTGACAGGCGGGGACGAACGCCGGGAATGCGATTGCTACCGCCAGCGCGCGTTTGAACTGTCCAGTACGATCGGGAGCGCGGGTGAGAGTTTCGAAGCGTTTGACGAGCGTGTTTTCCCGGAAACCGTGCCGGAAGGACTGCCGATTACCCAGCGCGCAGCGATGCGCAGACTGAGAAAGTTCTGTGAGGATTATGCCGATGCCTTCCCCGTCCAGAAACCGTGCGACCTGCTCCTGTACGGCAAGAGCGGCCTGGGCAAGACTTACCTGCTTCATTGCATCGCACGGCGCCTGCAGGAGCGCGGGTTTCGGGCGGAACTGGTCAGCGCTTATGATGTCATCCGTGTCATGCGGGACGCCTATTTCGGCCGGGAGGATGATACGGCGCGCCTGTACGAAGCGGATCTGCTCCTGATCGACGACCTCGGCATGGAGCCGATGATGGAAAACATCACCATCGAACAGCTCTTCCAGCTTGTCAATACGCGCCGCAGCCGCGGCCTGCCCATGGTATTCAGCACCAACCTGAACACGGAGGAAATCAAGCACCGCTACAACGAACGCCTGGCCTCGAGACTGTTTGACCGGTCCTTGTGCCAGGTGGTGCAGCTGCTGGGTCAGGACGTCAGGCAGACCCCACGCCCGGTGCAGGGCTGAAACAAAAAAACGAATAAAAAGGACGGAGAGTGGTTGATGACCGTTCTCCGTCTCTCATTATATTCTTGTCGTTTATTCTGTGATGCGCTTGAAAACGGCTTCACCGTTCAGGAATTCCATTCCGGTGCCGTTGAAGGTCAGGCTGTCAGCATCCCACGTGAAAGTACCGAACATGGTTCCGGGGCCGTCAGGAGTGCGCAGGTCGATCAGCAGCTTTCTGTCCTTCCAGCCGTACGCGCCGAGCCAGCGTCCGGTGCGGGACGGGGTCTCTGCCCACCTGCCATGACCTAACTCGATTGTGAATATACGGTCGACTTTCATCAGCAGGGCTTTGCCGTCCATCTGGAAGCTCAGGCAGATCTGACCAGCTTCCGGGTTCTCGAATTCGTATTCGCCTTCGGGAAGCGGCTGCGCTGTGCCGTCGTCCGCCGGGCAGGTGTAAGCGAGTTCCTGCGCTTTACCTTCGAGCTTCTCCTGATCGGCCACAGTGCCGGGATCTGCGTCGAATGCGGGGAAGAGGTAACGCCGCATCATGCGCAATTCCGCGGCGATATTCCAGGTGGCGCAGGTGACAGCGGCGACCGCATCGTGCTTTTCGTCCACCACGCAGAGCTGGCCGTACATGCCGTCGCCGCGATAACGGCCCTCGGTGCAGCGCCAGAATTGGTAGCCGTAGCCCTGGTGCCACTCGTTGTCAGGATCGGGATTGCCGTTGCTGTTGTCGATATGTTTCGCGGTCGCGCGTTCGACCCAGCCGGGCGGCAGGATCTGGTTGCCGTCCCATTTGCCGTGCTGGAGCAGGCACTGCCCGAAGCGCGCGATGCTGTCAGAACTCAGGTACAGCCCGTATCCGCCCTTGCAGACGCCCTGCGGGGACTTATCCCAGACCGGTGTCGGGATGCCCAGCGGATCAAACAGCCGGGGTTTCAGGTAGCTGACGAGGTCCTCTCCGGTCACTTTCTGCACCATGCAGGCGACCAGATAGGTACCGTGCGTGTTGTAGTGGAACCAGGTCATCGGCGGATGCACCACCGGGAAGGACAGCACGTGTCTTGCCCAGGTGATATCGTCGCCGTCCGGTTCTGTATCGGACTTGGGGTCCAGCCCCGAGCCCATGCACAGCAGGTTCTCCAGGGTGATCGGGCGCAGTTCGTCTTCGCGTCCTTCGGGCACTTCCTCCGGCAGCACGTCCACGACGCTCGTATCCCAAGTGAGCAGGCCTTCCTGCACCGCGAAGCCCGCAGCGGCGGAGCAGAAGGATTTGCTCAGGGAATACAGGGTGTGGGGCGTCTGGTCGTCATAAGGCGCCCAGTTCCAGCGCTGTACGACCTTGCCGTGGCGCAGCAGCACCATGCTGTGGAACTGCACCAGTTCCTTCTGCTTTTCCGTCTCTTCCAGAAAACGGCAGAGTCCCGCGCTGGAAATGCCGGCTTCTTCCGGAGTGTTCCAGGCTTCGAGTTCAAAACGGTCACTCATAAGGTTACCTCCTGTCCATCAATAACTATAAAACATGGTGTTAAATCCCAAGGAATAAGGGTGAAGGCATAGGGCACAAGTGATTTGCTGATTTGTCATAAGCAATTCTGACTTATGCCTGATCACTTTATTTCCACCCTTCTCCCAGCGCCGCGATCGAGGCCTGGGGATCGGGGGAAACGACCAAGGCGATGAAGGGGCCGTTTTCGAGCACCTGTGCGTTCTCCAGCTTGAATACCTCGGCGGGCTGGTAGTCGCGGTACAGAAGCAGCTGCTCGTCGCGCAGCTCCTGCGCGGTCTGTTTGATCAGGGCCGGGTCCGCGCTTTCCCGTACCTTCATGATGAGGATCATTTCCGGCGTGGCGCGGCTGGCGTCGCGCTTGAAGACCCATTCTTGCAGGTCTTCTGCGCTGAGGATCAGGTACTTTTCCAGATACCGCTCCGTCATGTCGGTCAGTTCACGAAATTCCGCTGAGGCGAGAACTGCTTCAGCCAGGCTTTTGCAGGTCATTTCTTCTTCATCAGCGGCTGCCGCGAAACTGCACACAGCCAGCGGGAGTATCATGAGCATCAGAAGAGCAATCAATCGCTTCATAAACGCTACCTCTTTCACTTTGCAAACGTAAATTTCACCGGGCGGTTGACAGTGTGTGTACGGATCAGTTTTTCGAGGACTTTCAGGCCGTCATAATTCGGATGTATGCCGTCGCCGCAGTCATACTTGCCGGGCAGGCAGCCTTTCGCGTTGATCAGGCTGGAATAAAAATCAATGATGTAGCACTGCCGTTCCCGGGCGTATTCCACCAGCATGTTACGGAAATTCCCAAAGCGTTTAGCCGGAATTTTTTGCTTGGCCAGCTGGGTTTCGGTCAGCGCTGTCGGCGTGATCAGATAGAAAAAGGAGTTGGGAAAACGTTCGAGGAAGGTCTCCATCATTTTCACGTAATCGAGGTAGGACTGGTCGGAGTTTTTATTGTCCAGGCTGTTTACTCCGAGCAGGATGTATATTTTCCTGTGCGGATATTTAGCCACGACGTCAAACATATTCTCGAGTTCGTGAGAGCCCTTGTAGCGGAATTCGCGCCGGTTGACAGACAGCGGGCTGATGCCGACCTTGGTGACGAAATTGGCGGTCGGGAAAAGATCATACATCTCTACGTCGTCCATGGTGGAATCGCCGATAAAGACAGCGTCTTCAAAGTAACTGTCGTCCGCGGGAGCATGCTCGTTGGGAAAGGGCGGCGGGTTGCCCGGATTGCAGTAAGCTTTTCGCACATCCTCGGCGGACGCCGCGGCGCATGCGAGGACGAGCAGCAGGATCACAAGCCTTCCAAGAGCGCGAGTGTGCGGCCTGAGGCGAGTGACGAAATCCCATGTATGCATAAGATCAGGTCTCCTTTGGTGTTCTGTACCTCTTCAATGACATTTCCCGCGAAGTACCGGGCGTCGATGGCCACGATATGGTGGCAGTGCCGTGCCAGGGCGGGCAGCAGGGCATTGGCGTACGAATCCTTGATCACGAACCACGTGCCGTCCGCAACGCTGTCGTTGATGAGTTCCATCCGGTCATGGTTGCCATAGAGCAGCGCGGCATAGAGGTCGCGCTCTGTCAATTTTTCCCGTTCGATCAGGCCGTCCTTCTCTTCGCCATTCACAGTCAGGCGGATAGAAGAAGCTTCCGGATAATCGAAGGCGTCCGCTTGCTGCCAGGGCAGGGGACAGCGGGCGTACAGGCTGCCGTAAAACGGCGACTGCTCTGTCAGTTTGAGTTCCGGCAGGGGATCGAGCCCGAGTGCTTCACACACTTGCAGATAACCGATGCGCGCTCCGGCGGCTGTCCAGTGGTGGTCTGTCCGGTAAAAGAGCGGCTCGGTGCCGGCCTGCTCGCGCAGCGGTTCCAGGAGGGGGATGACGTTCACGTACTTCCCGGCGAGCTTGATCAGCGCTTCCTCATCGGAAACAGGCGCGCCTTTTGGAACGCAGTCTGCATAGACGGTGTTTGCGGTCGGGATGGCCAGCATGTACAGCGGGAGCCCGGTTTCCTCGACCAGGTAGCCGAGCGCTGAGGCGTTCATCGTGACGTTGCGCGGTTTCCAGCTGTCTGTCCGGTCGAAGAGGCGGCCGTCTTTGCCCAGGATCACGCCTTCGACCACCCTGTGCCCCGCAGCGGCCTCCCAGCCTGTGTACAGGGAGACGAACGCGTCCCGAAGAGGCAGCTGGTCGGCGCAGTAGGTTTCAAAGGTATCCGACCACCGCCCGGCGGAAATGGCGCTGAGCGTCAGCGCGGGACGCTGGGAGAGCACCCTGTTTTCCATTTCGCTGAACGTCCTGTCGGGCAGGACGGCTTGCGCGAACGGGAGCGCCAGCAGCAGCGTCACGGCGATCAGAAACAACGGCGCTTTGCGCATCGCATAACTCCCTTCAGAAACGGAAATAAATAAACGGATTGTAAGAAGATTTGGCCAGGGCTGCCAGGCAGAGCAGCAGTACCGCCGTCATAGTGATGCAGCGCAGGATGGTGTGGCGGCTGAGCAGCCGCTTCCCCCCTTCAATGACCGCGGGTACGCAGCAGGCCAGGGATACAGCCAGCAGCAGAATGTTCTCGCGCAGCCAGAACAGCACGGTTCCGCCCGAGCGGAAGCTGAACAGGGCGGCGAAGGTCGTTCCTGCTTCCTGCAGGCTCTCGGCGCTGAACAAAGCGTAGCCCGTCACGACGCATAGGATCATGAACAGACGGCGGACGATGCTGGGCAGACGCAATGCTTTCAGGATATGCCTGTCGATGATCAGCGCAACGAAAAACCACAGTCCCCAGAGGATGAAGTTCCATCCCGCGCCGTGCCAGAAACCCGACAGAAACCAGACGATCAGGGTATTCAGCAGGGTGCGTGCCGTGCTTTTCCGGCTGCCGCCCAGAGGAATGTAGACGTAATCGCGGAACCAGCCGCCCAGGGTGATGTGCCAGCGGCGCCAGAACTCCGAAATCGAGGCCGACGCATAAGGGTGGTCGAAGTTCTTCGGAAAGGTGAAGCCCAGCATCCTGCCCATGCCCAGCGCCATGACCGAATAGCCCCAGAAATCAAAGTAAATGTGCAGCGTATAAGCGACCAGGTGCATCCACTGGCAGGCGCTGTCGCCTGCCGCGGCGTGCAGCTCAGTGGAGAGCGCGCCTAAAGGATTGGCCAGCAGCACTTTGGAGGCCAGGCCTGCGATGAAGAGCGCCATGCCCTTGTCCAATGTGTCAGCGGGCGGCTTGCGGTGAGTATGAAGTGCTGTCTTCAGATCGCCGTAGCGGACGATCGGCCCCGCGATCAGCTGCGGAAAGAGAAACAGGAATGTGCCGAAAGCGAAGATGTTCTTCTCAGATTCGGTCTTCCGGCGATAGACGTCCACCAGATAGCCGACTGCCTGAAACGTGAAAAAGCTGATGCCCAGCGGCAGCGTGCCCGGTGTATTGAAATGTCCGCCGAGGCCGAGCGCCCCCAGCAGGAATCCGCTGTATTTATAGTACAGGAGGGCGCCGATGTCCGCGGCGATGCCGGCGGCGAGCAGCCAACGCCTCGCGGCCTGGTGCTGCGCTTGCCCGATCAGGCGCTCCAGCGCATAGTCCAGCGCCAGCAGTGCGAAAAACAGCGGCACGTACCGGATCTCGCCCCAGGCGTAAAAGACCAGGCTCGCGGCGAACAGAAAGGGATTCTGCCATTTCTCCGGCAGGAACCAGTGGATCAGTATGACTGCAGGCAGGAAATAAAAAAGGAAGGTCAGGCTTGAAAAAAGCAAGCGCTTACCTCCCTTCCCATCCGTTTATTTCACGGGTAGTTTAGCCGATTTGGTCCGGACTGTCAAGGTATTGTATTTATTGTACTCCGCCTCTTCCTGTATTATGTTTTTCGTGGTATAGTATTGTTGTTTCTTGATGATCGTCCTGATACCGGAGGCGGAAATGAAAAAAGCAGAGAATCCGGGATTGTCCGTAAACAGTAAAGTGGTCTCATATATCCTGAAGGCTGTTGTGATCATTTCGGCGGCGGTCGGCACTCTCATGAGCCTGGGCGCGGGGAGAAGGGCCTTTATGGGCGGCAGCCGGGTGTTCATGTACTATACGATCCAGTCGAATATCGCTATCGCGGTCATTTGCCTGATCGGCGCCGGCCTGATGCTGCGCAGGCAGCCGGTCCCGAACTGGTGGTATACGGTCAAGTTCGTCGGTACGGTGGCGATCACGCTGACGGGTGTGGTGTACTGCACCATGCTCGCGCCGCTGCTCGGCGATTTCGCGTGGCGCCTGAACAACGTGCTCACGCACGTGGTGGTGCCGCTTGCGGCAATCATTGATTTCTTTGTGACCGGGGTGGACGGCGCCATTCCCCGGCGCAGCGTCTTCCTGGTCACGATACCGCCGGCGGCTTATGCCGTCTATGCCGGGATCGGGTATATCGACGGCTGGGAGTTTTCCGACGGCGCCAACTATCCTTATTTTTTCCTGAACTGGGGCAGCCCCGCCGGTGCGTTCGGGTTTACGAATGAACTGCCGTTCATGGGCTGTGTCTGGTGGATCCTTGCCATTTTCCTGTTCCTGATCGGCGTCGGCTGGCTGTACCTGGCCCTCCTGGACAGGATCAATGGCCGGAAACAGGCGGAATAAAGCGCCGGCAACAGTGCGGCTTCCGGGAACGCGGTTGACAGATTCTTCCGATGGTTTTACAATGCATATGGAAATCGCAAGTATAACTGAATCATCGAAAGGAAGCTTCTGATGAATAAAACGATTATCTGTCTGCTTGCACTTTGTTTGCTTTTTACCGGATGCACGTTCTGTAAAACGGCGCAGTCGTCCGAAACGCTGGCGGACACGGAGTTCCTGCCAAAAACGTCAGACGCGGCAGGAGAGCTGACGGAAGGATCGTCGCCTGAGCCGATGCCGGTACATTCAAAGGGACAGATCTGGCTGTACGGGAAAAACCATTCCGACCCGAAATGCCTGAAAAAGGAACTGGAGATCTGGGACACGTTTTATGCTGAAGGAATGCGGGATCTGTTTATCGAATTTCCCTTCTATACGGCGGAGCTGCTGAACGAGTGGATGCATGCGGACTCGAACCAGATCCTGAACGACATTTACTGGGACTGGAACGGAACACAGGCATACTCAACAGATTATTTGCAGTTTCTCCGGCAGATCAAGAAGGATTATCCGGAGACCGTCTTTCACGGAACGGACGTTGGACATCAGTATAAGACGACGGGCAAACGTTATCTTGACGCGTTGAAGGCGGCCGGCAAGGAAGGATCGGCAGAATATGCGCGTGCGGCAGAGATCATAGAACAGGGCAAACGGTACTATAAAGCGCTGCAGCCGGACTACCGGGAAAACTGTATGGCAGCAAACTTTATTTGGGAGTTCGACAAGCTCGGCGATAAAGATGTGATGGCGATCTACGGCGCGGCGCATACGGATCCGTACAGTTTGGATCATAGCGGCAGAGTCGATTCCATGGCAAAGCAGCTTGCCGCCTGTTATGGAGAGGCGCTGCATGTAAAGGACCTGCGTTATGCCGATCCCATTCGGACGGATCGGATCGTGATCTGCGGAAAGGAATACGAGACGACCTACTTCGGAAGAATACGACCGCAAGACGACAGTTCCAATGTCATATTCCCGGACAGCATCCAATACCTGGATTTTTGGAGAGTGGAGAACGCTTACGATGATTTCCGTTCCTGCCCGTCCGTACTGTACGATGGGCAAGAAGCTCTGGTGCCGTTTTCCCAATTTCCCATGAAAATCACAGAAGGACAGGTCATAAGAATTGAAGGCGGAACGCAGAACGGAACGATCGGATGCGAGTATTACTGCTCCGATGGCACCGTGTATCAGGGCATGCCCGTTGCACGACAGATCGAGGTCAGGGAATCTGAGGATGAATAATAACGGAAAGGCGATTCAGAGGCGCTCTGCCGGCTGGAAAGCTCGCTGTATCAAGGCTCGGAAAAACCGGCTCCCTTCATCGGGGAGCCGGTTTTGAATAGGAGGGGCCGGATCAGCCAAACAGGTATTTTCCCAGAGCCTCCGGGGTATCGAAGCACAGCTTGCTGTACTTCGCCATGAAAGCCTTGATCTCGGGCACGTCGTAGGCCCAGCAGGCGGCGGCGAAGGGGACGCCCGCGGCCTGAGCCATGTCGTAGCCGGGCTTCAGGTCGTCCACCATCAGCATTTCCTCCGGCTTCAGGGAAAGCCGGCGCATGATCTCCTGCAGCGGCCAGGGATTGGGTTTGCGGCGGCCGTCGGGCTGCTCCCAGCCAAACACGAGGTCCGGCTCCGGCAGACCGTTTTCGCGGTAATCCCGGCGGATGTTGAAATCCACGGAATGAGACACGACGCACACATAGCCGCCTTCGGCTTTCTGGCGGCGGATGATGTTCGCCATGCCCGGATAGACGGTCGGCACGATCCGCTGCACCCAGGACTGCCAGATGTCGTATTCCTGCTTAAACTCCTCTTCGGTAAAGTGCAGGACATCGGTCATGTAGGGCAGAAAACCCGGATCGAAATTGATCCGGAAGTAATCCTGCAGCGACATCCAGACGCCAGGGCGCATCTGCGACATCTCGTCCAGAAACGCCGGATAGTGGATATGCGCGGTGGAATCGGTGACAGTGTCGTCGTGGTCGAGGACCAGGCAGGGATAACGCAGCATAAGACTCCTTAAAAATCAGTGCGGAGTGCGGAATTCGGAGTGCGGAGTTAATGAATGCATCATATGATATGGATCAGAATATCATGAGTATAATTAACTCTGCATTCCGCACTCCTCACTCCGAACTCGTTACGACAGTTCAAACATTCCCGTATACAACTGATAATACCGGCCTTTCTGCTCGATGAGGGCTTCGTGGTCGCCGCGCTCGATAATGCGGCCGTTTTCGAGCACCATGATGGCCTGGGAGTTGCGGACGGTGGAGAGCCGGTGCGCGATGACGAACACGGTGCGGCCCTTCATCAGGCCGTCCATGCCCTTTTCGATCAGCGCCTCGGTACGGGTGTCGATGCTGCTCGTGGCTTCGTCCAGAATCAGTACCGGCGGATCCGCGACCGCTGCGCGGGCGATGGCCAGCAGCTGGCGCTGGCCCTGGCTGAGGTTGGCACCGTCGTTGGTCAGCATGGTGTCGTAGCCCTCGGGCAGGTGCCGGATAAAGAAATCGGCGTTGGCGATCTTCGCGGCGCGCTCGATCTCTTCGTCTGTGGCGTCCAGCTTGCCGTAGCGGATGTTTTCCCGCACGGTGCCGGTGAAGAGGTGCGTATCCTGGAGCACCATGCCCAGGGAGCGGCGCAGGTCGTCTTTCTTGATCTTGCCGATGTTGATGCCGTCGTAGCGGATCTTGCCGCCCTGGATCTCGTAGAAGCGGTTGATCAGGTTGGTAATGGTGGTCTTGCCCGCGCCGGTGGAACCGACGAAGGCGATCTTCTGGCCGGGCCGCGCGTACAGCGAGATGTTGTGCAGGACGGTCTTTTCGGGCACGTAGCCGAAGGTCACGTCCTCGAACACGACGTCGCCCTTGAGCTCGGTGTACGTGATGGATCCGTCCGCACTGTGCGGGTGTTTCCAGGCCCAGAGGCCGGTGCGCGTTTCGCTCTCGGTCAGGCTTCCGTCCGCCCCGCGCTTCGCGTTGACCAGCTGCACATAGCCGTTGTCGATTTCCGGGGGCAGATCCATGATCTCGAACACGCGTTCCGCACCGGCCATGGCCAGCAGGATGGCGTTGAACTGCTGGGACAGCTGGGTGATCGGCATTGAGAAGTTGCGCGCGTACTGCATGAAGGCGACCAGCGAGCCCACGGAGGCGATCAGGTTGGAGTGCGTGAGCAGCGCCGCGCCGACGATGGCGATGACGACGTACTGGATATTGCCCAGGTTGGCCATGATGGGCATCAGGATGCTGGCCAGGGTATTGGCCTGGGTGCCGGCTTCACGCAGGCGCTCGTTGCGCTCGTCGAATTCTTCCTGCGCCTTCTGTTCGTGGTTGAAAACCTTGACCACGCGCTGGCCGGCCATCATCTCCTCGATATAGCCGTTCACATCGCCAACGGCCTTCTGCTGGGCCGCAAAGTAGCGGCCGGAGCGCTTGCCGATGGCACTGATGACCACCAGGTTGATGGGCAGCAAAGCGAACAGGATGATCGTGAGCAGCCAGGAGAGCCGCAGCATGCCCACCAGGGTGGAAGTCAGGGTGATGACGCTGGATACAGTCTGCGGCAGGCTCTGGGAGAGAAACTCGCGCAGGGTATCGGTGTCGTTGGAAAAGCGGCTCATGAGCTCGCCGTGGGTATGCGTGTCGAAGAATCTCAGCGGCAGGGACTGCATGTGGTCGAACAGATCCTTGCGGATGCGGTTCATGGTGCCGGTGGAGATCTTCATCATCAGCCGGCTGTTGATGTAGGCGGCGATCGCGCTGACCAGGTACATGAGCGCGAGAACGGACAGGATGTACAGCAGTCCGCCGAAATCAGGGTTCTCCAGGCCGATGAGCGGACGGATGTAGCCGTCGATGATGTCCTTGAGCATATAGGTGCCCACGGCGGAAATGACAGCGCTGACGGCGATGCAGATGAAGACCGCGATCAGCCTGTACTTATCCTTTCCGACATAGGAGAACATGCGCCGGATGGTGCCCTTCAGGTCCTTGGGCTTGGCCATGGGTCTCATATTGCGTCCTGGCGGCATTACTCATCGCCTCCCTTCTGCTGGGAATGGTAGACGTCGCGGTAGATATCCGAGCGCTGCATGAGCTCTTCATGGGTGCCGACGTCTACGATCCGGCCTTCGTCCAGCACGATGATGCGGTCGGCGTCCATGACGGAGGCGATGCGCTGCGCGATGATGATCTTGGTGGTTTCAGGCATCTGGGTGCGGAGCGCCTCGCGAATGCGGGCGTCCGTGGCGGTATCCACGGCGCTCGTGGCGTCGTCCAGGATCATGACCTTCGGCGATTTCAGCAGCGCGCGGGCAATGCACAGACGCTGTTTCTGGCCGCCGGACACGTTTACGCCGCCCTGGCCCAGGTCGGTCTCATAGCCGTCGGGGAAGGAGCGGACGAAGTCGTCCGCCTGCGCCACCTTGCAGGCGGCGGTGATCTCCTCTTCCGTGGCGTGTTCGTTGCCCCAGCGCAGGTTGTCGATAATGGAGCCGGAGAAGAGTACGTTCTTCTGCAGTACGACCGAGACGGCGTCCCTGAGGACGGCTGTGTCGTACTCGCGCACATCCGCGCCGCCCACCAGCACCCTTCCCGCGGTGGCGTCATAAAGGCGCGGGATCAGGGAGATGAGGGTGGTCTTGCCGGAACCGGTCGCGCCGATCAGACCGACGGTCTCGCCGGAGCGGATATTCAGGCTGATATCCCTGAGTACGGCGCGTTCCTCGGTGCCGGTATAGCTGAAGTCAACATGTTCGAAAACGATGCTACCGTCCGCCACTTCCGTCTTCGCGTTTTCGGGGGTTTCGATATCGGGCACCTCTTCGAGCACCTCGAGGATGCGGGCGACGGAGGCCCTGGACATCACGAAGGAGACGAACAGGAAGGAAAGGATCATCAGGCTCATCAGGATCTGGGTGATATAGGTGATGAAGGCGGTCAGGTCGCCCAGTTCCATGGTGCCGCCCACGATCTGCCTGCCGCCGAACCAGAGCACGGCCACGATGCAGCCGTTCATCAGGATCTGCATGAGCGGGCCGTTGAGGATGACGATCTTTTCAGCCCGGCGCTGGGCGTCCATCAGGTCGTCCGCGGACCTGGCGAACTTGCTCTTTTCAAAGGTCTCGCGCACGAAGGCCTTGACCACGCGGATGCCTGTCAGGTTTTCCTGTACGGAGCCGTTCATGGTGTCGTACTTGGACATCAGCACCCGGAAGCGCGGATAGGCGAGCCGCGTGATCGTCACCAGGCCGATGATGAGGATCGGCACGGCCACCAGCAGGATGGTGATCAGGCTCGGGTTCAGCCGCCAGGCCCAGTAGAAGGCCATGATGAACATGACCGGCGAGCGGAACGCCATGCGTACCAGCATCATCAGCGTGTTCTGCGTCTGGTTCACGTCTGTGGTCAGGCGCGTCACCAGCGAGGCGGTGCTGAACTTGTCGATGTTTTTGAACGAGAAATGCTGGACCTTCTCAAACAGCGCGTGGCGCAGGTTGCGTGAAAAGCCCATCGCGCCGACGGACGCCGCCCGGGCGGAGCCGGCGCCGAAGCCGAGGGACAGAAACGCCATGAGCACCATCAGTCCGCCCAGTTTCAGCATCTCGCCCATGTCGATGGCGGTCTCTTCCGCCTTGGAGATCATATTGATCAATTGCGCGATGAGCTGGGGGATGAAGGTCTCCATCACCACTTCGCCGATGATCAGGATCGGGGCCAGAAACAAGTATATCTTGTACTTGCCCGCGTAACGAAAGAGTTTTCTCAAACTTCCCCCTCCTTGAGCTTTTACAAAAAACCGGCCGCATTGCCGCAGCCGAGCCGCCCGGCCGGCGCGGTACGCAGAACTGGGGCGGGTATCAGACAAATTTGATTATAACACCTCATCTTTTCATGTCAAGCAAAGACTGTGATCCTGAATCGGGCAAAAGAGTGGCACCATGCGTCTGAAATGCCAATTAAATACAGTCATCTCATTGCTTTTTTATACTCTTTCATGTATAATCCCATCAGACGGCCGGTAGACGGCCGTTCGGAAAGGAGCGACATCCATGGAAAAGTATGAGTGCCCCTGCGGTTATGTGTATGATCCCGAGGTTGGAGATCCCGAGGGCGGCATCGCGCCCGGCACCGCGTTTGAGGACATCCCGGAAGACTGGGTTTGTCCGGTATGCGGCCTGGGGAAAGACGCCTTCACGGTAGCGTAAGAACAGTGAGAGCCGCCCACGGGCGGCTCTTTTCAGAATGAAGTCAAAGAATAAGGAGACGAACCGTGAAGAAGATCACTGTACTGATGCTCCTCCTGATCGTTCTGACTGCCGGCGTGATGATTTTCGGGGTATCCGCACCCGCGAACGCGGAGAACGGTACTGCGCCGGCTGCCGATACACAACAAACAGCTGAAAAGGAGACGACTATGAATCCGACTTTTGTGATTGAAATGGAAAACGGCGGTAAAATGAGCGGCGAGCTCTATCCGGACATCGCGCCCGAATCCGTCGGCAACTTTATCGCCCTGGCCAACAGCGGCTTTTATGACGGGCTGATCTTCCACCGCGTGATCCCGGGCTTTATGATCCAGGGCGGCGATCCCCAGGGCACCGGCATGGGCGGCCCGGGCTACTGCATCAAGGGCGAGTTCCGCCAGAACGGTGTGGACAATTTCCTCAAGCACACCGAAGGCGTGCTCTCGATGGCGCGCAGCATGATGCCGAATTCGGCGGGCAGCCAGTTCTTTATCATGACCAGCACTTCCCCGCACCTGGACGGCGCCTACGCGGCTTTCGGCAAGGTCACGGAAGGCATCGAAACGGCTTATGAAATCGTGAACGTCAAGCGCGACTACAACGACAGGCCCCTGCAGGACCAGCGGATCAAGTCCATCCGCGTGGAAACCTTCGGCAAGGAATATCCGTTTACCAAACTCAATCGCAGATAAGGAGCAGGCAGTGAACAAGATTATCGTTCGAAAAGCGCTGAACCCCACGGTCACTTTGCTGACTGTGGAAGCGCCGCTGATCGCGCGCAAGGGCGAACCGGGACAGTTCGTGATCGTCCGCGCGGACGCGGAGGGCGAGCGCATTCCTTTGACGATCGCTGATTTCGACCGCGAGGCGGGAACGGTGACGATCATCTTCCAGGTCGTCGGCGCGACGACGGAGAAACTCAATCACCTCCGTGAAGGCGACAGCCTGCAGGACATGGTCGGTCCGCTCGGCCGGTCGACGCATACCGAGGGCCTCAAAAAGGTCGCGGTGGTCGGCGGCGGCGTGGGCTGCGCGATCGCGTATCCGGTCACCAAGAAGCTGTTCGAGCAGGGTGCCGAGGTACACGCCGTGGCGGGCTTCCGTACGAAGGGCCTGGTCATCCTGGAGGATGAATTTGCCTCGCACTCGACCCTGTTCAAGCGCATGAGCGACGACGGGAGCTGGGGCGAAAAGGGCCTGGTCACCGACGCGCTGAAGGCGCTGATCGAGGCCGGGAACCAGTATGACGAGGTCATCACCATCGGTCCGCTGATCATGATGAAGTTCGTCTGCGCGCTCACCAAACAGTACGGCATCAAAACTGTGGCCAGCATGAACCCCATCATGATCGACGGTACGGGCATGTGCGGCGGCTGCCGCCTGACGGTGGGCGGCGAGACGAAGTTCGCCTGCGTCGACGGCCCCGAATTCGACGGCCACCTGATCGACTTTGACGAGGCGATGTCGCGCGGACGCATGTACCAGTACTTCGAACGCCGTGCCTATGACGCGGCCTGCAACCTGTTCCGTGCCACTGAAGGGGGGAATCAGTAATGGCGATCGATCCGAACAAGCATCCGATGCCGACTCAGACCCCTGAGGAGCGCGCGCACAATTTCCGCGAGGTTGCGCTCGGTTACACGATGGAAGTCGCGCGGGAGGAAGCGTCCCGCTGCCTGAACTGCAAGAACCAGCCCTGTGTGAAAGGCTGCCCGGTGGGCATCCATATCCCGCAGTTCATTCAGTCGCTGCGCAAAGGCGATATCGAGGAAGCGTACCAGATCATCTCCCTGACCAGCTCCCTGCCGGCGGTCTGCGGCCGCGTCTGCCCGCAGGAAACCCAGTGCGAGAGCAACTGCACGCTGGGCGTGCGCTTCGAGCCGGTGGGCATCGGCCGCCTCGAGCGTTTCGTGGCGGACTGGCACAACGAGCACAGCACCGAAGCGCCGAAGCGCCCGGAAAGCAACGGCCACCGTGTCGCGATCGTCGGCTCGGGCCCCAGCGGCCTGACCTGCGCGGGCGACCTGGCCAAAAAGGGCTATGCGGTCACCGTGTTTGAGGCTTTGCATATGGCAGGCGGCGTGTTGGTGTACGGCATTCCCGAATTCCGTCTTCCCAAGGCGATCGTCGCCCGCGAGGTGGAAACGCTGAAAGCGCTGGGTGTGCAGATCGAGACGAACGTCGTCATCGGCAAGACGCTGACGGTCGACGAGCTGTTCGAACAGGGCTATGAGGCCGTGTTCATCGGTTCCGGCGCGGGCCTGCCGAATTTCATGGGCATTCCCGGAGAATCGCTGAAGGGCGTCTATTCCGCGAACGAATACCTGACCCGCTCCAACCTGATGAAGGCTTACCTGAACGATTCCGATACGCCCATCATGAAGGGCGGCGAGGTCGCCGTGGTCGGCGGCGGCAACGTGGCGATGGACGCTGCGCGCACCGCCCTGCGTCTCGGCGCCGAGCGCGTATACATCGTGTACCGCCGCTCGATGGAAGAACTGCCTGCCCGCCGCGAGGAAGTCGAGCACGCGGAGGAGGAAGGCATCGATTTCCGCCTGCTCTGCAATCCGACCGAAATCATCGGCTGGAACAATCCTGACGATCCCCGGGATCCGAAGAACGGCTTCGTCAAGGCGATGCGCTGCATCAAGATGGAACTCGGCGAGCCGGACGCTTCCGGGCGCCGGCGCCCCGTGGAAATCCCCGGCAGTGAATTCACGCTGGACGTGGATACCGTGGTCATCGCGATCGGCACGAGCCCGAACCCGCTGATCAAGTCCACCACCGAAGGCCTCGAGGTCAACCGCCGCGGCGGTATCGTGATCAACGAGGAAGGCCTGACTTCGCGTGAAAACGTCTATGCCGGCGGTGACGCGGTCACCGGCGCGGCGACCGTCATTTCCGCCATGGGCGCGGGCAAGACGGCGGCGGTGGCCATCGATAAAGCGTTGAACGGCAAAAACTGATTGAAACTGGAGCAGAAATGATTTACCTGTATCCGAATCTTTCGACCCCGGAGCGCGTTGCAGCTGCGCTCCGGGTCGTCGCGCATTTTGAAAAGAACCTGGACACCGGCGTATGCATGGCCGCCGAAAACAGCCTGTGCCTGTTCGGCAACGAATCCCATGCCGGAGAAGCCGATTCTGCCAGCCTGATCGTCAGCGTCGGCGGCGACGGCACTGTGCTGAGGGCGTCCAAAATCGCCGTGCAGGCGGGCCTGCCCCTGCTGGGCATCAACAGCGGAAGGCTGGGTTTCCTTTGTGCCCTTGAGGTGAGCGAGCTTTCCGCCCTGACTGCCGAAAAGCTGCAGGCGATGCCTGTCGAGGAGCGGACGATGCTGAGCATCCGCTTCAACGGCCAGACGCGTCTCGCGCTGAACGACGTCGTCATCGCCCGGAGTCGCCTGGCAGGCACGCTTAGCGCGGCGGTCACCCGCGGCGGCGAGCAGCTCCTCAAGTTCCGCGGCGACGGCATGATCGTCGCTACGCCGACAGGTTCGACGGCTTACAGCCGTTCTGCCGGCGGCCCTGTGCTGACCCCGGATTCGGGCTGTTTTTCTCTGACCCCGATCTGCGCGCACACCCCCGGCACCGCGCCGATCGTCGTGCCCGACGGGGATACGTATATGGTCAGCATCACCGATACAGGCCGGGATTCGGCGGATGTCCTCGCGGACGGCGTTCCGCTGGGCAGCCTCAACGAGCCCCTGTCTATCCGCAGGCATGATCAGAATCTGCGCCTGCTGCGCAGAAAGGAGCCGTAAGCATGGCGCAGGGGATTTGGGTGCGGCTGATCAAACATGGCAAAATCGCAGAATCCAATGTCCAGCCCTGTGAAGCGGACGAATGGGAAGACGCGCTGACCGAAGCGTGCCGGCAGCTGGACGCGCCGAAACCGGTGATTCTGCCGCGCCATCTGCGGGATTACGAGCGCTTCCGCCAGATGCGGTTTTTGCCTGAGCATTTTGTGGAGAGCGTTTCCTTCGACCGCATGGAGGTCGAATATATTGATCCGGAGGCGAGGAGCAAGGTCAATGAACGGTATCTGTAGCGCGCTCCGGCGGCTGTGCGGCGCTGTCTGCCTGCTGCTTTGCCTGCTTGCCGCGGCGCACGCCGAGGTGCGAATCAACGAAGTCATGGCGCAGAACGGCACTTATCTGAACGGGCACGCCTATGACTGGATCGAACTGTATAACGACGGGAAAAAGGCTGTCGATCTGAGTGGGTGGCACCTGAGCGACCGCGAGAAAAACCCGATGAAATGGACATTCCCGGCCGGCGCGAAAATCGCGGGCGGCGGGTATGTCCTGATTTACTGTACGGGGGACAGCAGCCTGGATCCCGGCAAAAACAAGACCTTCTACGCAGATTTCAAAATCTCGGCGAAAGGGGAGACCCTGGTGCTGAGCGATACCGAGGGTACTGTGACCGACCGTATGGAACTGCCGCAGGAGTACGGTTGCGTATCCTACGGGCGCGCGCTGAGCGACGGTGCGCTGGGCTACCTGGCTGAATCCACGCCGGGCAAAAAGAACGCCTCAGAAGCCTGTGCAGACAGGACGGAACGCCCCGCGCTGCTGACCGCGGGCGGTTTTTACGCAAAACAGGTCACCGTGACCGCTCAGGCTCCTGCCGGGTCCGTCCTGCGCTATACCGTGGACGGTGAAACGCCGACCGCCAAGTCCAAGGTCTTTCCGGCGGAAGGGCTTACGCTGACGAAAACGGTGCCGCTCAGGGTCCGGGCTTTCCGGGACCACGAAGTGCCCTCCGAAACGGTCAGCGCCACTTATCTCATCAACGACGAACAGTTGACGCCGGTGGTCTGCCTGACGACGGACGACAAATATCTGTTCAACAGCAAGACCGGCTCGCTGGTCAAGGGCAATAACGGTTCGATCCCGAATTACGAGCAGGACTGGGAGTACCCCATCAATATCGAATACTACGATATGGACGGCCGGGCCCTGATCAACCAGATGGGCACCTTCACTCCCGCGGGGCATTCCGCGCGCCAGAACACACAGAAATCTATCGCGCTGTATGCCCGTTCCGCTTACGGGCCGGAGCGTTTCGTCTTCAATCCCTTCCCGCACAGGGATTATTCGGATTACAAGTCCCTGCTCCTGCGCTCGACAAACTCGGACGCGTTTTTCTGCCGCCTGAGGGACGTGGTCTACTCCTCCCTGGCGGAAGGTGAGAATATCCTGTACCAGGACGCGCTGTGCATCCAGGTATACATCAACGGTAAATACTGGGGCCATTACAACCTGCGCGAGAAGATCAACAAGTATATGGTCGCGCAGTACGAGGGCGTGACCGACGAAGAGGACATTGATATGATCGACCTGATCTCCCGGACCGGCACGCCGCGCTTTACCGCCAGCGGCAGCGGCGAGGATTGGGTCGCGCTCGCGGACTTCTGCAAGACGCATGATCTTAACGACGCGGAAAATCTGCACTACGTCGAGGAACGGCTGGATATCGACAGCCTGTTCACGCATGCCGCCTATGAGATCATCCTCGGCAACACGGACTTCACCAATGTGCGTCTCTACCGCGTGCCGGGCGGGAAGTGGAAGTACCTGCTCTTTGACGTGGAAGCGTCCTTCAAATCGCTGGACAAGACGCCGCTGGAGTATTACATTAAGCCGGTCAAAGGCAAGATCCAGGGCTTCCGGCACGAGCCGCTGAACGCCCTGCTCGACGTTCCCGAAATGAAGGCGAAGTTCCTGACCCGCGTCGCCGAACTGCTCGAAACGCGCTTCACCTGGCCTGACGTCCGGGAAAAGTTCGAGTACTGGGAGGACGCCCTGAAGCCTATCCTGCCCAGACATATTTCCCGCTGGAAGAACCTGACCATGGACAAATGGACGGCAAACGTGAACGCCGCCCGCCACTATGCCCGCCTCCGCCCGACCAAGATCCCCGGCCTCCTGAAAACCGCCATGAAGCTGACCCAGGCTGAAGTGGATCAGTATTTCGGGGAAGCGCTGAAGGTGCTGGAAGCGGGGCTGAAATAGTATTAGGAAGTTGACAATTGTCGGACGGTTAACTATCATATGTATATAAAGCTAAATCTTGGCATTGAAAAGAATTGTGCTTTCTTATTGTATGACGATAATCGTGTAACTGCTCTGAAACGCTGAAAAACAGAATCAAAGGCAAGATTCGTGGAGGGTTGATTATGAAAAAACTGTTGCAAGGAATCATTATACTGATGCTTTGCCTGGTACCGCTGTTTGTGGCGGAAGCAGAGATTGATGCATCATGGCATGAAGTATCTGCAGGCAGTGCTCATTTTCTATACAGTGATTCATTACTAATGACCAGCCCGAACCAATTGGATGGAGATCTTGCCAAGATATCGGCAGCATTATCTACCGTGGCGTACAGTGAAGGCTCTGTAACGAGTGCTCTGAGTCAAATGGGATGTGAATCGAGTCACATCATGACGGATTATTCAACTTATTCGATGGCAGATCCTCACCATGTTGCTTATGCAATTGGACATAAAGTGAGCGGTGAGTACAACATTTATTTTGTAGCAGTACGTGGAACTCATACGGCATACGAATGGGAAAGTAATTCTGTTTTTACCTCTGACAATGGATATCATAGGGGCTTCTATGAAGCTGAAACTAGTGTAATGAATGCACTAAACAGCGAAATGAATAAATATGGTAGAAGCAACTGCATCTTTTTAATCACTGGTCACAGTCGTGGAGCGGCGGTGGCTAACATCATGGCGGGACTGTTGACTGCAAATGGAGCAGGCCGTGTCTTTGGATACACTTTCGCATGCCCTAATGTGTATTACGGCTCAGCGCCATCATACGGTAATATCTATAATTTCAACTTTGAAAATGACTTTGTCCCCCGTGTACCACCGGCATCATGGGGATTCAGCAGATATGGAATTGATAAATCTAAGAATGCCCAAAATATAGTTAGTGACGTATATACGAAATCTGAAATTAATGATATAGTCGATGCATTTACTGTAGCATCAATGGGCACGTTGCATCAACAGCTTATTTTTACTATGTTTTCATGGGGAATGGCAGGCGGAAAAAGCGCTGATTTTGAAACATTTTTAAGTACAATTGTAGACGATGCAAGCGTATATAAGTCAATCTTTTTTAAAGGGGCAGGTATCATCACAGATAGCCTAATAAATAACTTTTTGTCAATGCTGGATTTCTGGGATAATCATTCTCAGGAAATGCTGGCTATAACAACTACCCAAGCTTGGGAGAATTATCGCAAAGCGGATGAAAATAAAGATTTCTTTGCCTTATTTGATGATTTTGCCGGCGAGAAAGTCACATCATACGAACAACTTGAAACGTTAATCCCCTTAATTCGGAAAAGCTATGTTGCAACGGGCAATATTGGATCAATTACAAGTACGCTGAATCTATTTTTCGACTTTGGCTATAACATGGTTCCAAAGCTCAAATCTGAATTCAAGAAGATCGGGAATGCTCACGCCATTGGGAATTACCTGATATGGATGAATAAAACTTACTATGGTTATGAAGGCTATAAAGGTGAGAAAAATTTAACTGGCACTTTGGACATTGGTGTTAAAACAATATCACCAAAGTGTTTTTCGGGTGCTACTGGTACATTTGTTTTGAAACTGGATAATGTACAGGCCTTTGGTAACGATGCATTCAGCAATTGTGAAGGGTTGGCTGAATTGGACATTTCTGATCCATCAAAGTTTTTTTCACCGAATGCTTTCAAAAACTTCATTGGATTACAGGAACTGAAAATAGCAGCGGATCACAAATATGTATTTAGCGAAACGTTTACCGGGTGTACGTCCTTGAAGAAGATCACGTACACAGCGGGCGAGAGTGGGATCATGGCGGACAGAAAGTCTGATTCCAAACCACCGGAATATGACGCGAGAAAGAGCCTGGAGACAATTGAGTTTGAAGAAGGCGTAGTGCATATTACGACTTATATCGGAGGCACGGCAAATTACAGTTCAGATGAGAGTAATTATATGACAGCGCTGACGAGTATCGTATTGCCGTCAACGCTGGAGAGCATAGGGGATTATGCATTCCGATGCTGCACAAATCTGTCAGAATTCGCGTTGCCAGAGAACCTGGTCAGTATCGGGGTCTATGCGTTTAGTCAATGCATAGGGCCGGAAGAACTGAATGTGCCGGACAGCATGACGACGATAGGGCAGAGCGCATTCTATAATTGTGATGGGATCACGCGGCTGAACATACTGAATTCAAATGTCACGATAGCGGCTTATGCTTTTTCCGATTGCGATGGAATCACGGAGTTAGTCATACCGGATACAGTAGTTAGCATCGGCTGGCAAGCATTTTCCAACTGCAAAGGGTTACAGAGCATCAAGGTGCGAGCAGACCATGGATATATATTTAACGAAACGTTTACCGGGTGTACGTCCTTGAAGAAGATCAC
>JAFRNK010000025.1 GCA_017430225.1 Clostridia bacterium
CACGCAAAGCAGCCTGCAGGAAGCCTTCCCCACGCCGCCGCGGGGGGAAGGTGTCACGCCGCAGGCGTGACGGATGAGGGCGTCTTTTCGATTTCCGCCCACGTCCTCGCCCCGCATACGCCATCCGCCTTCAGCCTCCGGATTTCTTTTTCATTACGAAACAGGGGATGTGGTAGAATAAAATCTGCATCATCCCCTTGCTATAACAATAGAAATTATCAACACAAATCATTGTGCAACGGAAATTGCCCGAAAACTGAAAACTCCGGGTGGTTTGGAGGGGTTGCGAAGGTCCGGAAAACAGTCCGGTGGACTGTTTTCACTGAGCAACGGGCCGGTAGGCCCAGGAAACGCAGCCCCTCCATGTGTAATCCGCAGCAGCGACATGCGCGGTGCGAGGAGCATTTTTGCGAAGCAGCGCTTGCCCTGCGAGAGCAAAAATGCTTTCCTTGCACCTTTTCCGCCCGGGCGGCGGAGGCCGCCGCGCCCAGTGGGCGATGAAGGCGGGTGAAGCCGCAATGAGGCACAGAGCACGAAGTGCGACAATGCCAAATTGAGGTAGGTGCGAGAGGAAAAGGTGTTTTGTCGATCAAATGGAGTAGCCATTTGATCGAAGGGGCTGTGCAACAGCCCCTGTCACGCCGCAGGCGTGACGGATGAGGGCGTCTTTTTGTACAGTAAACAAAAGATATATGAATAGGGGATGTTGCATCTGCAGCATCCCCCTTCTTTACAGGTGTCTTTGTCGGTCAAATGGAGTATCCGTTTGATCGAAGGGCCATTGGCCCGTGTTTATTATCGTATCTTCTCCACGTACATCGCCGCGTCCTTGTACAGGTTCATCAGCGTCTCCCGGACCGCGTTGTCGTTGCCCTCGTACAGGAGCTTCAGGAAGGGCTCCTCCGCCGCTTTCAGGGTGTCCAGGGAGATGCGCCAGAAGGCGATCTTCCTCCGGGCCTCCTTATCCGCCGCCTTGTAAGCCGCGTTGACATCATTGTCCAGCGCGGTCTGCCACAGCTGCGCGCCGCGGGCGAATACCTGGTCCCAGTCGTAGCTCTTTTCGATGTCCATGAGCGCCCTCACGTTCTTCTGCGCGTAGGCGGCAGGGCCCGCGTAGGTCTCCGTCACTTCGCTGTCGCTGCCGGCGAGCAGACCGAACACGCGGGCGGTCACGGCCGCGTCTTCGATGTCCAGGCCCCAGGCATAATCGCCTGCGAGGCTCCCGGGCTGGTCTTCCGGCGTGGTGTGCAGCGCGCAGCACAGGAAGGCGCACCGGACGCGCAGCTCATTGGCCGCGGCCTCGGCGCTCAGCGCCTGCAGGCTGTTCACGTAATCGTCGTACGCCGCTTTCTCCGCGACGACAGCGCCCTTGAGCTCGCTGTCCGCAGCGGTGTAAAGCACTTCATAGAGTTTGTCGGCTTCCGCTTTCCAGATCTCCGCCGCTTTCGCCCAATCGCCGTCCAGGGCCGCCTGTTCCGCGCTCCGGGCCGCCTCCGCGTGCTCTGCGCAGGCATGCAGTGTATAGCGGGCTTCGGTTTCGCCCAGGCTGACCAGCGTCAGGCTGCAGTAGTCGTCGTCCCCCGGCAGCAGTTCCGGATCGAGGTGCGGGACCGGATCGCCGTCCCCCACCATGCTCTGCACCGTGCTGCTCTTGGGCGTGCCGCTGACATTATCGCCGAAGGTGTAATTGATCACCGCGGTGTTGGTCACCCACCCGATGTCGCTTTCCTTGACCGTGTAGCTGTAGTTGAAGGTCTTTTCCCCGCTCGGGGCGAGGCTTGAAAGCGTGCCGATGGGCGCGAAGCCCGCCAGGCTGTCGGTGATCCGGATGTCCTTCAGTTCCGTATCGCCGACATTTTTGATGGTGATGATGTAGTCGATCTTCTCGTTCGCTTCGTAATAGCTGCCGTTCAGCGGGCCGTGGGGATCCTCCGCCTTCACGATGGTCACGGCGGGGTGCAGGCCGTCGATATCGCCCTTCGGGTCACCGTCGGGATCGACTTTCTTGGTGAGCGCCTTGGCTACGTTGCTGGGCCAGGTATGGGTGGCGCCCCGGTAATCCGTGCCCGTGGCCGTCGCGGAGTTCAGCACATACCCCACGACCTTGGCATCGTACTCCGTCACGATATGGACGGGTACGGTGCAGTTCTTGGTATCGGCGGGCGCGATCTCGGCATAGCTGCCCACGTTCTTGCCCTGGTCCTCTACTGTGACGTTCTTGACGGGTTCCTTCGAGTTGTTGGCCACGGTCAGGCTCCACTGGATGGGCTCGCCCTCTTTGAAGTATTCGCCCTCCGCCGGCCCAAAGGCCACGCCCTTTTTGAGCAGCAGCCCCGTCTTTTTGAGCACCGTCAGGTGCAGCGGCCCGGCGAAGGCCGTGCGCTCCTTCCCGCTGTCCGGGTCGGTCCAGGAGATGGTGATGATCGGGAACTCGATATATCCCTTTTCCACATCATCTTCCGTCACGGTGACGTGGGCGCGGACGTAGCTCTTTTCCCCGTTCACGGCGATGGGCCCGTCGGAGAAATTCGTGCTGTCCCAGGGGTCGCTCACGCCGAAGGTGTCGAGGTCGATGAGGCCCGTGTTTTTCACGGTCAGCACAGTCTCGATCTCCTCGCCCAGCACATAGCCCGCGGGATCGGAGCTTTCGTAGCCCAGCGCGACCGTCAGCGTCCCCGCCAGCTTGCTTTCTTCGGGGATCGGCCAGGGGCTGTCCTTGCCCACCTTCCAGGTGCGGTTGAGGGTTTCCGAGCGGCACATCTCTGTAGGTATAACTTTGGAATATGTCTCCGGATCGTAGCCGACAGCATAAAAGTCAATAGACGCGATGCCAAGTAAATCGTCAGTTTCCGTGCCGGGAATCAAATCCAATGTAACATCAACTGTCTGCGCACTTGCCCATCGGACCCCACCCGGGTTTATTATACCCCAAGGTACGCTGCCACCAGTGCCGCTGCTATGTTTATATGTGACCAATTGCAAAGGAATATTTCCCGTATTGGTAACGGTAAAAACAGCACTGGCCTTATCTCCCGGGGCTAACACTCCCGGGTCGGTAGTATCTGCCTTTTTGCCATCATGCTCAATCCGGTCATATTGCCATTCTATCTTCAGCCCCGGCTTCTTTTCCTCCGGCTCCTCCCCGTCCGGGTAGGTCAGGGGGATGGAGATCGGAGCATAATTAGAAGTAACACTCCCTGATTTGTTATCCTGTTTTATATATACAGCGTAATTACCGGATTCTCTTTCCACAACGCCTTTTTCTACTTCTTTGGCATTAACTGTTGCTTCATAATCAAATTCAAGCGACTGACCGGGCGCAAGTTTGATCATTTCATATGTGAGAGGTGGATAAACTGCAGGCGGTGCCGGATAAGAAGTATAAGCCCAGTCGGAATGATAAGGTGCGAATAAATCGCAATCTCCAACGTTGGTTTCTTTTGCGTGAATCTTGACTTTTGCGCCCTCATACCGCTTGCCCACGCCCGCATCGTCCGCCCAGGTACGCTCCGCAAGCAGCGCCGGGTGCGGGCCGTCGGCCTTGCCGATTTGCCAGGTGCGGGTGATGGTCTCCGTACGGCACAGCTCCTCGCCAGGTTCGTTTGCGCTTACATAAGTCTCCGGGTCATAGCCAGCACAATAGATGTTGACTGTCACGGTTCCGAGCAATTCTGCAGTCTCTGTGCCGTGTGTTATGAGTATACTTATTGGGTTAGTCCCCCAAGAATCAGACGCCGAATTGCCCGGAGCAATGGTCGAACCATTATTTATGTGTTTTTTAGCGGTATCGCCACTGCCAAAGACTACATAGGAAACTACTTTTAAGGGAACATTTCCGGAATTAGCAACGGTATAACGCGCAAATGCTCCATCTTTCTCTCCTAATAAGCCTGGTTCTGTAGTTGGATATTTATTGTCATCGTGCCAAATAACGTCATTAGTCCACTTTATCGTCAGGGACGGTTTCGCTTCCTCCCCGCCCGTCGCAGGAATGACCTCCGTCTTCGTATGCGACGGGTCGTTCTTGCAGGTGTAGGTCATCTCACCGTCTTCGGTGGCGGTGGGCGCCTTGGTCACCTTTCCTTCGTCCCAGTCGTGACCCAGGGCAGGAGCGGGCTTGGTTTCCGTGCGCCCGCAGTTGGCGCACTTATGGGTCTGCACGCCCTCCTGTTCACAGGTAGCCGGGGTGGTCACCTCCCACGGGCCGTAAGCGTGACCGGTGGTGGGAATGCTTTGGGTTTCTGTTTTCTGGCATCGCCTGCAGTAGTGGGTCCTGCTGCCCTGCTCCGAGCAGGTGGCTTGCTTGGTCACCGTCCATTCGCTCCAGTTGTGGCCCAGCGCGGGTGTGGTTTCCTCAAAGGCTTCCTTCCCGCAGTATCTGCATACATATACCATGCCGCCCGACCATTCGCACCAGGCATCTCTGGGCCGGGGCACCCAGCCATGGTTTCCATCTTGCGATTTCGGGCAGCCTGCCGTGGACGGGGTTGCCAGCGCTGTCGGCAGCGCGCCCAGCGCCAGGATCAAAACCAGCGCAAGGACGGCAATGCGTTTCATTGTCATCATAAAGCGGCCTCCTTTGATGTTGTATCATGTTTTCGCAGTTCAGTCGGGCAGTTGCATTGATTTCGAATCAATTATATCACCGTTCCGCCGTTTTGTCATGCACAATTTACAGTGATCCCGATGAAATATCGACCGCTTCCCACGTCCTCGCCCCGCACACTATCCGCCTTCAGTCTCCGGATATCCTTTTCATGACGAAACCGGGACCCCCCAGCCAAAGCAGCCGGCTGAAGCCTTCCCCACGCCGCCGCGGGGGGAAGGTGTCACGCCGCAGGCGTGACGGATGAGGGCGTCTTTTCGATTTCCGCCCACGTCCTCACCCCGCACCCGCCGTCCGTCATCATAACTCCGGATAGCCTTTTCATGACGAAACCGGAACCACCACGCAAAGCAGCCTGCAGGAAGCCTTCCCCACGCCGCCGCGGGGGGAAGGTGTCACGCCGCAGGCGTGACGGATGAGGGCACCTTTTCAATCATCGCCCACGTCCTCACCCCGCACACGCCATCCGCTTTCAGCCCGTTCTCCTTCTGAAACTTCCTGACCGCTGCCTCTGTCAGCTTTCCAAATACACCATCCACAACCAGCGCCGCCCCGCGCTGATTCAGCCTTTCCTGCAGTTCCTTCACTTCCGCCCCTTTGCTCCCGCGTTTGAGCGTCCGTTTGGGCCTGGGCAGTCGGGCGTCCCCGTAATCGAGAAACGGCAGCGCGAACCACTCCGTCCACGGCCGGTCGGCGACGCGCGTCTTCACGCAGCCCCAGCGGGTTCCCCGCCATTCAACAGCCATGCCGCCGCCCACCGTGTACCCCACATGCCCCTTCTTGTGCAGGCACAGGCCCGGCACGTCCGGCAGCGTTTCAATGCTGCCCCAGCCTGCGCCTTGCTTCTTCGCCCATTCGAACATCCCGTCCGCGCCTTTGTCCGGGCAGCCGTTCGCCTGGTACTTCTGGCTGACCGCGCCAGGCTGTGAAAAGGCGGCGAGGATCGCCTCCCCGCCGCCCGTCCAGGCATAGCCTTTGCACCCGCCGATGCAGTCCGCCACGATCTCCCCGGCGGCGATGTCCCGCCTGAATTTCGCGTCCATGGACCTGGGATAATACTTGGGATACCGGCTCCGCTTGCGCTTGAGCAGCGTTTCCGTCGCGCGGTATCCGCAGGTGCCGTACCAGTAGCCGTGCCCGACCATCTTTTCGCACCAGGCCGCGAAGTGCTCGTTGGTGAACGGCGTTTCGATCCTCTCGCTCATTCCTGCTCCGTCCCGTGCAGCTGCCTGAGCGCTTCTTTCAGCCGCTCCGGCACCGGCAGCCCGAGCCTCGCCGCGTTCTCCAGCAGGGAGAGGCCCTCGTTTGACAGGTAAAAGCAGATCACCGCCGTGCGGATCGCCGCCCCGCTGCCCGCCACGTACGTGTCCAGGATGTGCCCCACGCCGACCAGGATAAAGATCAGCGCCTTGCGGCAGATGCCTTTGTAGCCCACCGCGCTGGACAGCGTCTTGTCCGCGGCCGCGCAGAGCACGCCGGTCAGGTAATCCAGCACCGCCATCGCGACGAGCGCAAGCAGCAGCCCGTCCGCGCCGCCCAAAAAGTATCCGAGCCATCCGCCCAGCGCCGTCACCGCCGCCCGGCACTGTGCCCAGCACAGCGCTAATGTGTTTTGCTTCAAAATCTCACTCCTTCTCTGTGTAGAAAAATACTCCGTCCGTCACGCTCCGGAAGACGAGTGTCACCGCGCGCGGGAGTTTTCTGTCCGTCCGCATGTCCACGAGCGTATAGCCCAGCCCGCGCATTGCCGTTTCCGCCTGTTCCGTGAGCCTGTTCAGACGTTCAAAGCTCCTCGCGCACAGGCAGACCGTCTGTGTGATTTCCGTAAGCAGCGTCTCACCGCCCGCCGAGCATACGGGCACCCGCTTCGCCGGCGGCAGCACCGCAGCGGGAGAGCCCGCCTGTGTTTCCGGCCACGCGACACTGACCGCCGCGTCGGCGTCCAGCGCCGCCCTCAGGGCCGTCAGCACCCGAGTCCCGTCGTCAATCATCGCTGCCACCCCCTGCCTTCTCAGGAATGATCCGCCGGATCACGGCTTCAGCGTGCGCGGGATAGACCCGCTTTTCGGTGACCGCGTACACCGTGTCCGGCGCGATCGCCTCTTTCAGCAGGTCGCCCGCCCGCACTCCGCTGTCCGGCGGGAGCACCAATAAAAAACCGCCCTCGGGAATGATCCCGAATGCGGTCGCCCGTTCCGTTTCGGGCAGGGGATAAGCCGCCGCGGTCACGAGCCTTTCAAATTCCGCTTCGCGCAGGATCTCGCCCGCGTTTTCCCGCGTTTCCGGCCTCGCCCACAGGAAGAGCCGCTGCCGCCTCATCCTTGCCCGCATCGGCTCACCCCCGCCCTCGCCAGGGTATACTGCCGCAGCTGCCGGCGGATATCTTCCGGCAGCGCCTCTATTTTCGAAGTCACGCCGCCCTCCGTCCGCGCCGACTCGCCTTCCGTGCCGCGCCGGTTGTACCGCATGGCCGCCAGGTCGATCACCGCGCCGCGCAGGCCCTCCGGCAGTTCTTCCCGCCCCGTCACCGCCAGCACGGTCGCTTCCGCCTGTGAAAGGAGCACCCCCAGCAGCGCTTCCTCCCCCTCCGCCGCGCCCAGGATCGTTTGTAGTGTACTGAGCATCTCGTTCATAGCTTTTCTCCTTTAAGCTCGGAGTTCGAATTCAGAGTGCGGAATTCGGAGTTCGGAGTTCGGAGTTAAAGTTTGTCATCATGACATTATCTAACTCCGCACTCCGCACTCATAACTCCGAATTATATTAAACTCCGCACTCATCACTCCGAATTAGATTAAACTCCGCATTTCTCATGCTGCCAGGTGCGCGTAAACGCCGGCCTTCTTGTTCTTGAACACCTCGGCGATGCCGTTCACGCGGTAGCCGAATTTCCACGCGTCGGCAGTCGGGTTCTGTTCCGGCGTGACCACCTTCGGCGCGATGTGCTTGTTGTACTGCAATACCGCACTCTTGTGCACCGCCAGGAAGTTCACGTTCTTGCCCGCGCTGGTCTTCGCGTAACCGCCCGCGCCGCTGGTGGACAGGGAGATCGCGCTGTACATGCGCACCTGCGGCACCTGGATGATCTGTTCAAATCGCGCGAGCACCGCGCGGCTCTTGTTCGTGTCCAGGTCTTCGATCAGCCCGTAAAGCAGCGGCGTGATGAACAGGTAGCGCTGGTCCATCGGCACTTCGCCGCTGTCCATCGCGTTCGTTGCCGCGCGCAGCGCCGCGATCACGTGGTTGCCGGTCGCCAGGTCCGCGGACGCGGTGCCGATCCCGGTGTATCCCGCGTATTTCGCGATGCGGAATGCGTCGATCTCCGGCGCGACGTGCACGCGGATGAACTCGCCCGCCAGCCGCCCGAAGGCGACGTCAGCGGTTTCCTGGTTGTCCATATTGTCCACGGTGAACATCCTGCCGCGCTCGTAATTGCACTGGTAGGTAGTGTTCGCCAGGGTCACGGTCCCGTCAGTATAGCCGTTGTTGCGGCTGTACCCGACCAGCCCCTGCAGCACCATGTCCGGCACGACGATCTCGCACGCGTTCGCGCCTTCGCGCGCCATCTCCGCGGGCCCGTCCAGCACGCTGGTCGCCGACGCCTGCTTGTACACCTCGTCCAGCATCGGCACATACTTCTTAAAAAGGGTAATAGAATTGCTTGGCATTTAGATATCTCCTCCTGATAAAATCATCAATAATTCTGTTTTGAAATAGTGCGGAGTTCGGAATTCGGAGTTCGGAGTTATTTATTGTCATGATAACTTACTTTAACTCCGCACTCCGCACTCTTCCTAACTCCGCACTCAGTCAAGTCCCATCGCTTTTCTCACCGCTGCCATCGCGTCCTGCGGCGCCGCCGCGGCGCGGGGGCGGTTCCGCGCCGAGCCTCGCCCGCACGCGCTCGTTGAGCGCGTCGTTGAAAGCCGACGCCAGCGTTTCCAGGCTGGCGTCCGCCCGCTCGTCGCTGGACAGGTCCAGGCACGCCACCAGCGCCTCCGGCAGCTCACGCCCGAGCAGTTCCGCCCGGCACCGCGCCTGCCGTTCCCGCAGATCCAGCGCCGCCTCGCGCTCTTCCAAGGCGCGGAGCCGCTTTTCGATTTCCGGAGCCTGCGCCTCATTTTCAACCGGAGCGGCCGTTTCCGCTGCTCCCTGTTCATTCATGGCCTGATCGTTTTCGTTCATGAGTCTTCCTCCTTTGTCCATAAAAAACGATTGCCCATGGGTTCATGGGCAACCGAAAGGTTGATTTGATATTCGTTTGTTTGTACTTGGCGCTCCGGACGTTTTACGGCTCCCACTCCGTCCAGGGCAGCTTATAGACCTCCGGGATCGCGGCGATGGTCGAATCCGCCGGCGCGTAGACCCGGCAGTCGCCGCAGCTGCTGTTGCTCATAAAGCTGAAATGCACTTTTTCCGGCGAGCAGGGGACGTAGATCCCTTCCAGGTTTTTGCAGGAAGTAACGGCCCACAGTTCCAGCTGGCGGATCGTCTTAGGAAAGTACAGGTTTTTCAGATTATCCAGTTTCTTGAACGAGCCCTGTTTGATCACCGTCACCGGGCAGCCGCCCAGCTCGTCCGGCACCGTCACCTCTTCGTCCGCGCCGGTATAACTGACCAGCATGGTCTCCCCTTCGACCACGATATAGGTGAAATCCCCCTCGGTCTCGATAATTGGATGAGGCATGTCCTCCGCGCTCTCGCAGGGGATATAAGTCTTGCCCTTCTCTGCCGCCCAGGCCGCCGCTGCGCTGCCCTCCGGGGCATAAACGCGGGTGCTGTTGTCGCTGTTCAGCACGTTGCCGCGGATGTCTTCGATGCTGGCGGGCAGGAACACACATTCCACGTTGCGCGTGCTCGTGAGGAATTGGTCTGGTATGCGGGTCAGCCCTTCAGGCAGCGCCACCCAGGTGCCGGATATTCCATAGCTCAGAAAACCGCTGCCCAGGATGCGCAGTGTGGAGGGCAGGTTGATTTCCCTCAGGTTCTTCTCGTCATCGATCGATTTCTTGCCGATTTCCTCCAGGCCCTCGTTGAAGGTGAGGGTCGTCAGCTCCATGCTGGTGAACACGTCTTCCCCCGTGATGCGCTTCAGGGTGGAGGGAAATTGGATGCTGGTCAGGTTGACGCAGTCGATTGCCTGGTATCCACTGATATAGGTGATGCCCTCCGGCAGGATCAGCTCCTCGACGGTGCTGTTCCGGAGTTTTTCAATGCCCGTGACGGGGATGCCCTCCACCTCCGTAGGCACTTCATACCGGGGGAACGTGCCGTCCAGGCCGACCAGGCAGCAGCCCGAGCCGGTCAGGCGGAAGGTGGCCTTACCGTTCTGCTCCGGATAGAGGAGCTCCAGCTGCGTATTGTAAAACAGGTTGCAAATCCGCCGCCACAGGTCTTCCTGCGATAGCCGCTGACCCGCTAAGGCGCCCATGCCGGATTGGGGCGGAGTAGTCAGCGTATGGATGAGCCGGTACACGGGCCCGCCGTCCAGCCGGGCGGCGAATACCTGGTAGACGCGGTTATAGGCTGTGCCAATATAATCGCCGCGTCTATCAAACGTCTCCGTTACGTACAGCACGGCATCGGCGTCCTCGATCGACTTCGCGCGGTTGGCTTCGGGCAGGCGCAGGTAGAAGGCCCACGGAACAGTGCGGCGGTCGATGTAACCGGTTGTCTGGAATTGATCATAGATGGGGATGAATTTGGCGTTCTTCAGCTCCTCCGGCAGGCTGTCCGCGGTCTGGGCGTCCGTAACGTCGGGGATCAGCGTATCCAGGATCGAATCAACGGCCTCGATATCCAGGTCTACGTCCCAGCCGCCGCTTTCCAGCACCGCGCTGTATTTTGACGCCACTTCATACATCCCCGCCAGCTGTTCGTCCGTCGTATCTGCGTCCGTCGCGTCATACGCGGCCGATTTGAACGTATCTTCCGCCAGCGCGGGCAAGGCGCAGAGCAGCAGGACCAGAAGAACAATCAATAACCTTTTCATACGTTTTTTCCTCCCTGATTCGGAATGCGGAATTCGAAATGCGGAATTAATTATAATTTATGATACACGAAATCCCATCATATTGCAACTTTTTCACCGCAATAAGTAAAATCAACTCCTCACTCCTACTTCCTCACTCCTCACTCTCTACTGTTCCTCTTTGAAATCTGCACTCAATCCTCGCCGCATCCATCTCCGCCGTGCCCGCCAGTGCCAGCATCCTCGCGTAGATGGCCAGCCTCGTCCGCAGCCCTTCCCTGAACCAGCGTTCTTTCACCGATGCCATCCGTTCCAGGCCCATCAGCTTGTACTTCATGGCGACGCCGCTCTGGTTCTGGGCGAACTGTTTATCGGAAAGGTCGGGCACGAAGCTGAACTTGTGGATATCCTCCTTGAGCGCCGCCCGCAGGACCTCAGTGTCCGCCTCGTGCAGGCTGTGGGTAAGGTATTGCGCGCCGGCCTCGCTGTCCGGCAGGGAGAGGCAGCGCTCCCGCCGGAGCCTTCTCGCCGGGTCCTCGTCCGGCACCCGTTCCTCCACCGGCTCACCGTTCGGCCCTTCCACGACGCGCGTATGCCAGCCCTGCTCCAGCTGGCAGCCCGTCAGCACCAACAGGCTGTCCGCGAACTCCTCCTTGTCGCGGACGCGCTCAGTCTGGAGCAGGTCGTACCCGTCGATGAGCGGCAGCACCGCGGCAAAGTCGCCCGTCTCGTCGCAGTTGTTCCAGTACTCGATCAGCGGCACCTGCCCGAAATAGTGCCGCTCCCGCCGGATGAGGTCCGCGTCCCCGACGTGCCGCGGATCGTTCAGCCGGTAGGTCATGGTTTCCTCCGCGGTCAGGACTTCCAGCTGCGCGCCGTCGGGCGTGCCGTCCGCCCTGGTCAGCTGCGACAGGCAAAGGCCGAACATCGGCTCATGGGCGACCGTGTCGTCATATACCACGAATCCGTCCTCCGGGCTGACTGTCACGCTGCGCGTTTTGCCCTGCCGGTCGGTGTAGATCCGCTCTACACCCTTGCCGTACACGGCGGCCTGCACCGCCAGCTCCGCGTCCACGCTGTCCATGGCATTGTCATGGAAGCTTCTCGCCAGCGCATCCAGCGCCGCCTCCTGCCCCGGCGCCTCGTAGACGATCGGCTTTCCGGTCAGGTATCCCGCCGCGGTCAGCGCTATATACCGCCCGAAGGGATGCGGCAGCCGCGTCTGCCCGCGCTCCCCGTCCGCGCGCTCCAGGATGCCGGGATTCTTCCCCTCATAATACGCCCGCAGGCGCTGCATGTCCGGCAGCGCTTCGCCGTGCCGTTTCAGGCATGCTGTCAGGACATCCGTCCCTACCCCGCCGCGGATGAGTTCCCGATTGATCGTGATCAAAGTCCTACCTCCTTCTTTTGCCGCAGCACAGCCTTCCGCGGCCGCTGCTCGCTCTCCAGCGCGTACCGGAGCGCGTCAATCAGGTGGTCGTCCCCCGCCTTCGGCACCGGCGGGCTCCCTTCCTTCCAGCAGTACGCGCTCAGCTCACGGATGATGTGCTCACACCGCAAGTCCACAATGATCCGATACCCCTGCAACCACTGGATGCCATGCAGCACGCTGTCCGGCCCCTTCCTCGCCTTCACGGCGTTGACGCCCAGTGCCTGCAGCTCCTCAATGCTGCGCGGTTCGGCGGAATCGCAGGTCACCATCGCGCGTCCGGCAAAATCCTTGAGCTGCTCCGCCAATTTCCAGATGACCAGCCCGGTCTGATAGAGTTCCCCGGTCACATAAACACGCCTGCGGGCCCGATCCAGCAGGCAGCGAACCGCGGCGCAGGGATCGTGCCCGAAGCCGAAGTCCAGCCCATAAAAAACGCGCAGTCCCTCCGGCGGAGGGTCCGCGCACAGGTCTGCCGTGCCCCAGTCGGTGAAGACCGCGTCCCCGCGCGTTCCCCACCGGCCCAGGGTATAGACCGTATGGTAATATCCGGCGCTTTCCTCCTCCAAGGCGCGCCGGTCGTCCCCGGTCAGAAAACGGTTGTCCAGGTACGTCGTGCGCAGGATGCTCATCCTGCGGTCGCTGTAACTGCGGCCCGGCACGACTGTGACCCCCGGCTTCTTTTCCACCGCCTGCCCTTCCTCGAGCCAGCCGCCGAAGAACTCGCGGAAGATCCAGTGGTCGCGCCACGTCGGGTTGAAGGACAGCGTCACCCGCTTGGGGAAGGCGCTGGGCCCGCGCAGACGTTTGTCCAGCTGCTTGAAGTCGTCCTTCGTACACTCCGTCGCTTCCTCGATCCAGACATCCGTCAGCGCGCCGTTCATCGGGGTGATGGACTTGATCTTTTCCACGTCGTCCAGCCCCGCGAACAGGATCTGCGCGCCGGTCCGGCGCACTGTCATCGTCATGTCGCTGCGGCTGACCTTGAACAGCCCCAGGGCATGCAGCCGGCGCATGGCTTTCAGCACCTCGTTCCAGCAGCTCGCGTGCAGGGTGCGCTGCACTTTGCGCACCACCAGGATGTTCCGGCCCGCGAGTACGTCCAGCACCGCCCTCGTCGCCAGGAAACAGCTTTTGCCGGAGGAACTGCCGCCGAAGTACAGCTGATAACGGTGCCCGTCCTTCAGATACGGCCGGTAGATCCCGTTGATGTTTTCCAGGTCCACGTTAAAGATCGCCATCCGCGCCTCCCGTGAACCTCAGTTCGAACCCGCTTCCGTCCTGCGCTTCCGGGTCCTCCTGCCCGGCTACCGCCAGCACCAGCTTCGCCGCCTGCAGCAGCACGCGCGGGTCCGTCTCCGGGCTCTCGAGCATCTCCCCGACGCGCGAAAGCGCCGCCATCGCCATCTCCCTGGCCGCCGCCGCGGGAGATCCCCGCACCCGTTCTTCTCTTTCCGTTTCTTCGTTCATACAAAACCCCCTTTCGTTTAGTGCGGAATGCGGAATGCGGAGTTCGGAGTTATTTTAGTTCTGATTTACAATCAGTCACCATGACAACAGATAACTCCGCACTCCGCACTCATCACTCCGCACTGCATTAAACTCCGCATTGAAAAAAGCGCCCGGCTCAGCCGCTGCGCTTCATGTCCCCGTTCCTTCGGGGCACTATAATCATAACTCCGTTCTTTTCCCCTGTAAAGGCTCAAATCCGTATCAAAACACGATCAAATCCGTATCATTTTCGTATCAGAACCGTAGCACACCGCATTGCCACTGAATCACGGCTATGTTATAATCCTCTCTGACACAAGAGGAGGAACCATCATGCCTACATTCGATCTTTCAGGCCTTTGGGATTGCGAGATCCCCGGCCAGCGCGGGCAAATCCGCCTTCCGGGCACCCTGGACGAGAGCGGCATCGGCTTTCCGGACGATCCCCTTCACCAGTGGCAGCTGGACGAGGTCCGCCGCATCGGCTTTTGGCGGGAAGGCGACCCCATCGTCACCCGGCTGACGCGCAAATACACTTTTGAGGGCCGGGCCCGCATCTCCCGCGTGATCGACTGGCCCCTGCCCGCGGGCAAGCGGGTCTTCCTCGAATGCGAACGCGCGCGGCATCTGCGCCTGCTGGTCAACGGGCGGGAAGCGCCGCTCGCACGGCCTGCCTGCCTGTCCGCGCCTTACATCTTTGAGATCACCGGCCTCGCCACAGGCCGGGACGAGTTCGTTTTTCTCTCGGACAACAGCTATCCCGGCTGGCCCCGGGACGCGATCGTCTATTCTTCCGCCGCGTCAGACGAGACCCAGACCAACTGGAACGGCCTGCTGGGCTGTTTGCGCCTGCGGACCGAGGACCCGGATTTCGTTTCCGGCGTCCGCGTGTACCCCCACGGGAACAAGGTCGGCGTCCGTGTCGATCTCGATCTCTCCCGGGATTGGGAGGGCGAGGTGCGGATTTATTCGCCCGCTCTCGCCGGGGATGGCCAGGCTCGCTTCCAGGCACGCGCCGGATCCGGCCCCTCCGAACTGCATTTCGACGATCTTCCGCTGGATCCCGACGCCCGCCGCTGGGATCTGGAGGACGGCCGTCTCTATTCCCTGACCGTCGCCCCGGAGGGTATGGACAGCAAAATGGTCACCTTCGGCATCCGCGATTTTCAGGCGCTCGGCGGCCGCCTCGCCCTGAACGGCCGCGGCATTTTCCTGCGCAGCGAAGCCAACTGCGCCGTGTTCCCGGAAACCGGCTATTGCCCCATGACCGTGGACGCCTGGCGGGACATTCTCAGCCGATACCGCGCCTACGGCGTCAACTGCATGCGCTTTCACAGCCACTGCCCCCCGGAGGCCGCCTTTGCCGCCGCGGACGGGCTGGGCATGCTGATGCAGCCCGAATTGTCCCACTGGGATCCGAAGCACGCCTTCGCCTCCGACGAAGCCCGCGCCTATTACACGGCGGAAGCCGTTCAGATCCTCCGCCATCTGGCCAACCACCCCTCTTTCGTGATGCTCACCCTGGGCAACGAACTGCACTTCGACGAGGCGGGCCGCGCTTTCGCGTCCGGCCTGCTCAGCGACCTCCGCGCCCTGGATCCCACGCGCCTGTACGCCAACGGCTCGAATACCCTGTACGGCGCGCTCGGCCCGGATCCCGCCAGCGATTTCTTTACCGCTTCCGACGACCGCGGCCGCCCGCTCCGGGGCACCTCAGCTGGCCCGCAGGGCTGGCTGAACCGGGACGTACCCTCCGCCGACCGGGATTACGACACAGAGATGGCGCTCCTGCGCCGGGATTCCGCGCAGCCCGTGTTTTCCTTCGAAGTCGGACAGTACGAGGTCCTTCCGGACTTTTCCGAAATCGGTGCTTATCAGGGCGTCACCCGGCCGGACAACCTGATCCACATGCAAAAGAAGATGCTTTCCGCCGGCCTCGCCGCCTCCTGGAGCCGCATGGCGGAGGCCACCGGCGAACTCGCCCTCCGGTGCTACCGCGCGGAAGTGGAAGCCGCCCTCCGCACCGGCGGATTCAGCGGCATTTCCCTGCTCGGCCTGCAGGATTTCCCCGGCCAGGGCACGGCGCTCGTGGGTATGCTGGACGCGCACCTGCGGCCCAAGCCCTATGCCTTTGCCCGGCCCGAACGCTTCGCCGCGTTTTTCCGCGACGTGCTCCCCCTGGCGCTCCTCCCGAAATATGTATACACTGCCGGCGAGACCCTGTCCGTCCCCGTTCGCCTCGCCAATTACGGCAAGACCGGCCTGACCGGCAGCCTGTCCTGGACCCTGTCCGGCAGCGGCTTTTCGGCGACAGGCAACGGCACGGAAATCATTGCTCCCGCCGGCGGACTGACCGACCTCGGCACCATCGCTGCGGCCTTGACCGGCCTCTTTGAACCCGCAAAGCTGACGCTCGCCGTATCTTTCTGCGGCCATGCGAACGCCTGGCCGCTATGGGTATATCCAAACGTATGCCCCGTCTGTCCGCCGAACGTATACGAATGCCGCGCACTGGACGAAAGAGCCCTCTCCGTCCTGGCCGACGGCGGCCGGGTCTGCCTCGCGCCGGACAGCACCGCCGAGGCCATCCCGCGTTCCGTCCAGGCCCAGTTCAGCCCGGATTTCTGGTCTGTATGCACCTTCCCCCAGCAGTCCGGCACCATGGGCCAGCTGATCGATGCGGCTCATCCGCTTTTCCGCCGCTTCCCCACCGAAAACTGGAGCACCTGGCAGTGGCACGCGATCGCGACGCAGCGCGCCATACTCCTGCCCCGCCCCATGCCTGCCATCATCACCGAGATGGACTCCTGTGCCTTCCTCCGCCCCATGGCCAAGCTCTTCGAATGCCGCCTGAACGGCGGCCGCCTCCTGGTCTCCTCCCTCGGCCTTCACACCCTCTCTCACCGCCCCGAAGCCTGCGCCCTCCAGCAAGCCATCTACGATTATATGTCCTCCGATGACTTCACCCCTACCTGTGACCTTTCTTTAGAAACTGCCCGAGGCTTTCTGCCGTTCCGGTAAGCAACCGGCCGCATTCCTAATGCTTTTAGGTAGAATCCAGTTTGATTGATCTGCCAGTTGCCTTGACTGCCGGGCACTACCTGATTTCCCTTGCTTCCACATCAAATCTGTGCTATAAATATACAAGCATAATATTCGCCTGTCATAGTCTTCCGGTATATCTTCCAAACCCGACCAACTATACCACCATCAGTATAACCCATCTTTACACAAGAGAGGAAAACTATCATGAGCAAACTATGGAAATGCATCCTGCTCCTCACCCTGATTACCGCCCTGTGCTGTGGAGTCGCAGCAGCAGATACTTCCGGCACATGCGGCGCGGATGGCGACAACTTGACCTGGACACTGGACAGCGGCGTACTGACCATCTCCGGCACAGGCACAATGGCAGATTATCCAAATATGGGTACTGCTCCATGGTTTGATGTCAGGGATAACATATATTCACTTGTTATAAATGAAGGTGTTACGACTATTGGCCAACAGGCTTTTTACCTTTGTTCAAATCTAAGATTAATAACCATTCCCAATTCAGTAACCAGTATACGTGATTTCGCTTTTTGGCAATGCTCCAGTTTATCAGAAGTTTCAATTCCAGACAGTGTTACAGAGCTCTGCGAAGGTGTTTTCCAAGACTGCTCAAACCTGAGTTCAGTCAAATTGTCTAATAATCTTGATACAGTTGTTCGTCAGGCTTTTTCGGATTGCAGAAGTCTTTTACGTATTATTGTTCCTTCTGATGTTGAGTCGATCGGCATCAGGACATTTCAACAATGCAGTTCATTAACAGAAGTATATTTGCCAGCAGCCTTGTCTGAAATCCGGTACGCTGCATTTTTAGATTGTACTGCCCTGACTGATATCTACTTTGCTGGCACGCAAGCACAATGGGAAGCAATTACTATTGCTGATGAGAACACTGTACTTGGGTCTGCCGACATTCATTATAATTCTCAGCCACCGGTTGACATTATTGCCTCCGGCACTTGCGGCGCAGACGGTGACAACCTGATCTGGACGCTGGACAGCGATGGGGTGCTGACAATATCGGGCACTGGTGCAATGAAATCATTCAATACAAATGTAGATGAATGGCAAATACAAGATACAGTTAATACTATAGTAATCGAAGAAGGAGTTACCAGTATAGGCCACGGTGCATTTTATAATTACATATTCCATCACTGGGATAATCTTACAGCTGTCTCGCTTCCTTCTAGTTTGGCGCATATTGATAGCTATGCTTTTTATCAGTGTGCAAATCTTACAAGCGTTGTAATTCCTGATAATGTATTATCCATCGGTGAAAATGCATTTGGTTACTGCAGTAATCTGTTAAGCATTTCCCTTCCCAATGGTTTAACCAGTATTGCCAGAGAAGCATTTGACAACTGTACCAGTATAGCAAACATTATTATTCCTGAGAGTGTGACCGATATAGGAGAATTTGCTTTCTGTGGATGCAGCAGCCTAACAAGTATTACGATTCCCGAAAATGTAACTGCTATCAGTGCTCATATGTTACGGAATTGTTCGCGTCTAACAAATGTCACTATTCTATGTGATACATCCAGCATTGGCAATATGGCATTCTATTACGACACCAATTTGAAAAGCATCACAATCCCTGACAGTGTGATTGAAATCGGTGAAGATGCTTTTAACTATTGCAATCATTTGACAGATGTTTATTATGGAGGCAGTAAAGATAAATGGAATACAGTGACTATTGGCAATGACAACACACAACTTACCAATGCTACTATTCATTGTATTGATGGTGATATTGGAGGGGCAGGCGGAGAACAATCTGGCGAACGCAACAGCTTTACCTGGACGCTGGACGGTAACGTACTTACAATTGATGGTGAGTATTATTGCAATGATGATATGCCTGAAAATGTGCTGGAAGCTGCTGAAACAGTGATTTTCGGCGCAAGCATCGAAGGTGTTAACAATCTTGAA
>JAFRNK010000026.1 GCA_017430225.1 Clostridia bacterium
CAGCGGTGCCGGCGCGGCGGCCCATGGTGGAATAGAGGGCCAGGGACGCGGCGAGGATGTAGTTCTCGTTATAGAAGTAACGGTTGGACATTTCACCCGCGGCGTACAGGCCCGGGATCACGGTGCCGTCCTGACGGGTCACACGGCCGTCCTCGGTGGTGGTCACGCCGCCGGCGGAGCCGAAGGTGGTGGGATAGACCTTCACCGCGTAGAAAGGCGCCTTGCTCAGGTCCTTCAGGAAAGCGGCGGGCTTGTTGAACTCGTTGTCAACGCCGGCCTGCACTGCGGCCTGGTAGCTGTCATAGGTGCCCTTGAGCACAGCGGTGTAGACGTGCATTTCGCGCGCCAGTTCCTCAATGGTTTCGCCCTTGGCGACGACGCCCTGGGCGGCGCCTGCTTCGAGGGTCGCGGCGATGGCTTCGTCAGTGCTGTCATAGATGTACCAGAACGGCGCGTTGGCGTCCTGGATCATGTCGGAAGCGGTATAGTCCATCACGTCCCAGCCGGCGCTGGCAGCTTCGTTGCCGAAGCGCAGGCCATTGGCGTTGACACCCAGCTGCGCGTAGATGGTCAGGCCGGTGCTGTCCGCCAAGGCGGGATCAAAGGTGGTGCCGAACAGCGGGGTCGCGAACACGTCGAAAGTGCCCGCGCCGACCGCCAGCGCCATCAGGAAGCCGTCGCCGGTGTGGCTCACAGCGCTGGTAGGCACCAGGCCCGCGCGATGCAGCTTCGGGCTGTACTTGGCGACCAGTTCTTCGTTCTGGGAGATACCGCCGGTGGCCAGCACGACAGACTTCGCGTTGAAAGTGATTTCCTTGTCAGCGGTTTCAGCCTTGACGCCGACCACAGCGCCTGCGTCGTCAGTGATCAGGGCAGTCGCCTTGCACTCGGTGATCAGGGTGATGCCCATGCTGTCGGCCTGCTTGGCCAGCATCTGGATCAGGCCCGCGCCGCCGCCATTGGCCAGCGCCATGGGATAGGTGGCGGAACCCGCATAGGGCTCAGCGCCGAATTCGATATTGTTGGATACCAGCCAGTCCACCGTCTTGCCGGTGTCAGCCAGTACGCGCTCCAGGCGGTCCCAGTCCGGATAACCGCTGTCCACGCCGCTGACGGCCATATGCGCCTTCCAGTAAGCCAGTACGGCTTCCAGGCTGTCGCTCTCCAGTCGATTGTCCTTGAACAGTTCAGAGCCGATGCAGACCAGGATACCGCCCGCCAGGTTGGTAGTACCGCCGACCAGAGGCATCTTGTCGATCAGGGTGACCTGCGCGCCTGCTTCACGGGCAGCGACTGCCGCGGCATAGCCCGCGATGCCGGCGCCTACGACCAGCACTTCCACGTCCTGGGTCTCAGCGGCCTTGTCGGCTTCTTTCGCTTCCGGAGCAGCCTTGTAGTTCGCGGGATCGAAGCCCGCGGCGGCGATTGCTGCTTCCACAGCCGCCAGGATGCCGTTGCTGGTCAGGGTCGCGCCTGCCACGGTATCCACCGCGATGCTGTTCGCTTCGACGATTTTCCCCGGCAGCGTATTGACCGCGGGATCGCTGATTCCGGCGTCATCGCCGTTCTTTGCCACTTCGACGGCTTTGATCGCGCCGTCATCAGCAAATGTGACCGCGACCTCGATCGAGCCTTCGCCGTTCTTGCCCGCGCCCGCGCCGTTGGCGGAAGCATCCGCCATCGCCGGTACGAACAGAGTGGCCAGCATCATCACAGCAAGCATCAGGGATACGAGTTTCTTCATGATGGGACCTCCTCAGATATTCAGATTTGCGCTCTGCGCATATTTATCCTAACATACTCTTCTCGCAGTTGCAATATCAGGACAAAAGAAAACCCGCCGTTTTTCACTCCGGCGGATTCTTTTCAATCCTTATAACTTATGCTTTTTGCCTGATTCCCTGTTCCAACCCCAGCAGCCGCGCTTTTCGCTCGAGCCCGCCCGCGTATCCCGTCAGGCTGCCGTCCGAGCCGATCACGCGGTGGCACGGGATGATGAGCGAGATCGGATTATGCCCCACCGCGCTGCCGGCCGCCTGCGCGGACATTCGCGGACGTCCCAGCCGCTTTGCCGCCAATGCGGCGACTTCGCCATAAGTCATGGTCTGCCCGTAGGAGATCGTCAGCAGGATGTCCCAGACAGTCCGGCGAAAGGCAGTCCCGCGCGGATTCAGCGCCGGCAGGAAATCCGGTGCCTTCCCGCTGAAATAGAGGTCCAACCACCGCACTGTCTCATCGAAAGCATTTAACGGCTCTTCCCGGAAGTCGGATGAGAGCGTATCCGCAAAGTACTTCTGGCCGTCGAACCACAACCCGATCAAGGCGTCACCGTCACTGGCCATCGTGATAGCCCCCAGCGGAGAGGAGTAATGATGCGTATAATCCATACTATTCCTGATCCAGCGCTTTGCTGAACTGGGTTTCATACAGTTCCTGATAGGTGCCGCCCGCGTTCACCAGGTCCTTGTGCGTACCGCGTTCGACGATCTGCCCGTCCCGCACCACCAGGATCTCGTCCGCCGCGAGGATCGTCGACAGCCGGTGGGCGATCAGGATAGACGTGCGTTCCTCGATCAGCGGGTTGATGGCCGCCTGGATCGCCGCTTCAGAGATGGAGTCCAGCGCGGAAGTCGCTTCGTCGAAGACGAGCAGCGCCGGATCCTTGAGCAGTGCCCGGGCGATGGAGATGCGCTGCTTCTCGCCGCCGGACAACTTGAGGCCCCGGTTGCCGACCATCGTGTCCAGGCCCTCCGGCTGGCGCTCGATAAAGTCCAGAATGTTCGCCTTGCGGCAGGCTTCGATCATTTCTTCCTCAGTCGCCTCGGGCTTCGCGTACAGCAGATTCTCCCGGATTGTACCGTTGAAGAGATAAGTTTCCTGCGTCACCACGCCGATTTCGTCCCGCAGGGAGTGCAGGGTCAGATCGCGCACGTCGTGCCCGTCAAAGGTGACCGATCCGGCGCAAACATCCCACAGACGCGGGATCAGGTTGACGATGGTGCTCTTGCCGCTGCCGCTGGGGCCGACGATCGCCACGCAGTCGCCGCTTTTCAGCGTGAAGCTGATGTCCTTCAGGATCTGCCGTTCCCCGTCGTAGGAGAAATCAACGTGGTCGAAGCGAACCTCGCCCTTCGCGCCGGTCAGTTCCACGGCGTCCGGCTTGTCGTCGATTTCGACTTTCATATCGTAATACTCAAATATGCGGGTGAACATCGCCATCGAGCGGATCCAGTCCACCTGGATGTTCAGAAGGCTGTTGACCGGCCCGTACATGCGCCCCAGCAGGGCCACAAGCACGGTAATGTCGCCGACCGTCAGACTGCTGTCGTACTTCATGATGAGAATGCCGCCCACCAGGTATAAAAGCATCGGCCCGATGGTCGTCAGTGTGCTCAGCAGCATGAAAAACCACCGTCCGGCCATCCGCTCCCGGATGTTCAGCCGGATCATACGCCCGTTGGCGTCCTTATAGCGGTCGTATTCCTTGTCTTCCTGTCCGAAGAGCTTGACCAGCAGCTGGCCGCTGACGGACAGCGTCTCGTTCAGGATGCCGTTGATCTCGTCATTGCAGGCCTGGGCCTCCCCCGCCAGCTTCCAGCGCGTTTTACCCGCCATGCGCGTCGGCAGGGTGAAAAGCGGCACGACCACCAGACCCACCAAGGCCAGAACCCAGTTTTTCTGGAACATGGCGATGATGGCGACCACCAGCGTAATCACGTTGGAGAGGATGTTCGTGAAAGTGCTTGTAATGACCGATTCGACTCCGGAGATGTCGCTGGTCATGCGTGTGATGATGTCGCCCTGGTTCGCGGACGTGAAGAAGCGCTGCGACATTTTCTGCAGATGCCGGTACATCTGGTTGCGCATATCGTAGGAAATATGCTGCGCGATCCAGCTGTTCAGGTAGCTTTCCCCCACACCGATCAGGTTGGAGCCGAAATGCAGCGCCAGGGTCATCAGGATCAGGCGGATCAGCGCCTGCAGGTTGCGCCCGATCAGGCCCTCGTCAATGATGCGGCCTGTAAGGATCGACGGAAACAGGCTGCAGACTGAGGAAACCGCGATGCACAGCAGCACCAGCAGCAGCTGCCGCCAGTAGGGCTTCAAATATGAAAAGATTCGTTTCAGCAGGGCCGAAGTCACTTTCGGCGCGTTCTTTTTTTCTTCGTCGGTCAGGTAGCTGCGTCCCATTCCACGCGGGCCCGGCATCGGCTTCAACCCCTTTCGTCAATGTCTATCACGTACCGCTCGTACGCGTTGATCACTTCGGTCCGGCCGTAGGTCATCCGGCGCGGGATGTCACGGTCGTAATTCATGTGCACGTGTCCGTGGATGAAGTACCGCGGGTTATACTCCTCCATCAGCCTGACGTAACAGTCGAAGCCCTGATGGGCGATGTCCGGACGATCGCCACAGCCCGTCGGCGCGGCGTGTGTCACAATCACGTCGACGCCCTTGCTCTTGCGCAGGGGCCTGCGGAGCTGGCGGATCCGACGCTCCATTTCCTTTTCCGTATACTGGTAGACCGTGTCGTTGTATTGCTTGCAGCCGCCCAGGCCAAGAAAACGGATACCGCGGTATTCGAACACGGTCCCGTCGATATTCTCACAGCCTTCCGGCGGAGCCTTGACGTACCCTTTGTCGTGATTACCCGGCACATAGAGCACAGGCCGGTTGGTCATCGTCACCAGGAATTCCAGATACTCGCGCTTGAGATCGCCGCAGGAGACGATCAAATCGATCCCCTCGACGCGCTCGGGACGGTAATAGTCCCACAGCGCCGCGCACTCCACATCCGACACAGCCAGAATTCTCATACATTTTTCCCTTCACCGGCCGGCAGCGCCAGCAGTTTGGTCGTTTCGCGCGACATCTCGAGCACCTCGTCCGGGCCAGGAAGCGAGCCGGTCACATACTCGCTGAGCCAGTTCATGTGCATAATCTCGATCGGCGTCAGCCAGCGTTCGCCGTCCAGGCGCTCCTTGCCCTGCTGGTCGCGCATCGGACAGAGGAAAGGACGTATAGTGCCGCCCACCAGGCCGTTGCGCAGGATGTTCGCCAGCTGCACGGTGCCCGACTGAAGCTGGTCTGACAGTTTGACGTTGATCGCGCCGCCCTGCATGCCCCACCAGTAGTTGACGGAAGGAGCGACCTCGCTCTGGTTCCAGCCGCCGTCCAGGATACTGCGGACGATTTTCTGATACATCCGGCCCCAGTTCCATACTTCGCGCACCAGCGACGTCCAATTGCCGTCCTGATACATATACAGACCGGATCCGTCACGGAGCGCGTCCGCTGTCCCGGGCTGGCCGGAAACGATTTTGGCGCCGGCATCCAGAAGGGCCTGGTACGGGTCTCCCGGCATGCAGGACCACTCGAGCAGGATTCTCGCGTCCGGGCAGGTCAGCCGCGCGCCGAGGGCGAACGCGTTGATTGCCGCGGGCACCCCCAGAATCGGGTATTTCGCGACACAGCCGATCGGTTCGCCCTGGCAAAGCGCGCCGGCAATCGCGCCGAGCACAAACTTGGCCTCATAAATACGGGCATAATAGGTGCGCACGCCCGTATAGGGCACGGACAGCGCGCAGACCAGCACTTTCAGCGCCGGATGCAGGGCGGCGATGCGCCTCGCTGGGCCCATCAGCAGCGGCGCCGTGACAAATATCACCTGTGCGCCTTCCTCCACGGCCTTTTCCAGCACTTCGTCCGCTGTCTCACGGGTGGTGACATAGGTTTTCACAAAAATCTGGTTTTCGAACGCCTCTTCCAGCCTCTTCCTGCCCTCGTCATGTGCGGCAGCCCAATTGCTGCTGTCAGGCTGTGTGGTATAGACAAAGGCGATTTTCAGTGCGTCCGGCCGGCTCAGATCATCCAGCAGCTGGCGGACGATACTCTTGTCGACCACTTCCGGCGTCGTCGAAATATGCGCGTCTTCCGTCTCTTCGGGATTCAACGCCATATCCGGGATGATCGCAGCAATCATTTTCTGCAGCTGCGCGTTCTCCGCCTTAAGGAGGTCATCCTGGGTATACACTTCGAGGCACTCCAGCATGACGTCGGAATAAGTCATGTCCGGCAGCCGCTGGAGCATGCGCTGATCCACATTCCTGCTGAACTTCAGGCACAACGACGCCAGTACCGAGCACTCGTCATGGGTCCACGGATCGTCCCACGTCTTTCCGAACTTTTTGAGCAGGCGCTCATATTTGCCCGGCACGCTGAACTGCACCTGGTACATGCCCGTCAGCTTGTGGAAGCGCATGAATTCATAATAGGCCCTGATTTCGGGCGCGTCTGTCCATACGGGCACCATGCGCGTGACTTCCGCCATAATCGACATCGCGCCGAGGCTCTTGAGCACCGAAACGCGCTTGTGACCCTCGATTACATAAAAGCGGCCCATGAACTCCATGCACTTGATCGCGTCATGGATACCGCCTTCGTCCAGCTGAGATTCACACAGGCTGATCCACTTGGCGGCAAACTCAGAGTTTTCCGGCAGGATCGGCATATAGTTCCCGGCAAAGGCGAACTTCCGGCCGGCTGTCAGCGTACCGGTCACCAGCGAAAGCGGAATATCGACCGTGCCGATCAGCTGCTGCCCGGATATCTGCGTTTCGCTCATCAGATCGTCCAGGACCGTGGGATACGGGCTTTTTCTCTGCGCCGTAAGGGTATTGTAATATTTCTGGCCGGCTTTCAAAGCCGCGCGGTATTGTTGAATCGCATCCGTTCGAGACATGCTTGGTTTTCTCCTAAATCTTTTATTTTTCCGGTGCAATAAAGCACCAAATTATTATTTCGCCGTCTTCAGTCATTTTCCTATTGTGAAGCGACGAATTTTATCAGTCAATTTTGATTCCGCAGTATTGTGAAAAAAGTGCCCATCTGTTATAATAGCAGCGTTGTATCGGGCTATTTTGGCATTTCGTGAAAAACCCGGAATAACTGGACGAATTTTACGTGAACGCCTGTTCAATGAGGAGATGTGAGAATAAATGAAATTAGGCATCGTCGGACTGCCGAACGTCGGCAAAAGCACACTGTTCAACGCCATTACCAACGCCGGAGCGCAGGCCGCAAACTATCCCTTCTGCACCATCGAGCCGAACGCCGGCGTCGTCAGCGTACCGGATGAGCGCCTGCAGGTGCTGGCCAATATGTACCACCCCAAGAAGGTGACGCCCGCCACGGTGGAGTTCGTGGATATCGCAGGCCTGGTCAAAGGCGCGAGCCACGGCGAGGGACTGGGGAACAAGTTCCTTTCCCACATCCGCGAGTGCGACGCGATTGTGCATGTGGTGCGCTGCTTCGACGATGAGAATATTATCCACGTGGACGGCGCGGTCGACCCCGCGCGGGATATGGAGACCATCAGTCTGGAACTGATCTTCGCGGATCTGGAAACAGTCAAGAAGCGCGGCGACAAAGCCGAGAAGCTGGTGAAGACCGGCGATAAGAAATACGCGGAGGAAGCCGAACTCGCAAAGCGTCTCTACGCGCACCTCGAGAGCGGAAAGCCTGCACGCACCTTCCCCGTCACCGAAAACGAGGCGGCGGTGCTCAAAGACTACTTCCTGCTGACCATGAAGCCGGTCATCTATGCCGCCAACATCGCCGAGGATCAGCTGGGGCTGGACGAATCCGAACTGCCTTACGTGCAGGCGGTGCGCAAGGCGGCCGCTGCGGAAGAAGCCGAGGTACTGGTCATCTCCGCGCAGATCGAGGAAGAAGTCGCCCAGATGCCTGAAGACGAGAAAGCGGAATTCCTGGCCGAACTCGGCATCCCCCAGAGCGGCCTCGACCGCATGGTGCAGGCCTGCTACAAGCTGCTCGGCCTGATCTCTTTCCTGACCGCCGGCGAGGACGAGTGCCGCGCCTGGACGATCACCCGTGGGACCAAAGCGCCTCAGGCGGCCGGCAAGATCCATACCGACTTCGAGCGCGGCTTCATCCGCGCCGAGATCGTGCCTTTCGAGACCCTGCACGAACTGGGCAGCATGGCCGCCTGCAAGGAAAAAGGCCTCGTGCGCAGCGAAGGCAAGGACTATGTGATGCAGGACGGCGACGTGACGCTGTTCCGGTTCAACGTATAAGGAAGTACCATGAGCAGGATATCTTTCTTTTTCAAACGCCTGGTCCGGATGGACTGGCACAAAATGTGGAAGATGACCGCCGTCATCCAGGAACGCTCCGGCAAAAGCAGGCTGTGGCTGCTGACCGACATGCTGCGCTGCGGCATCAAGTACAACGCCGGGTACATGGACTACATGATCGCCGAGATGTACCGCCTGAACGACGACCAGAAACGCTCAGTCATCACGCGCGGCATTTCCAACAGCATCGTCCGCCGGATGAACGACAAGGTTTACTGGCACTATTTCGACGACAAGACTGAGTTCAACATCCTGTTTGCCGACGAGATCGGCCGGAAATGGCTGCGCAGCGACGACAAAATGACCGAAGCCCAGCTGGCGGATTTCCTGAGCGGTCTTTCCGCCGTTCTGTTCAAGCCGCTCGAAGGCTCTTCCGGCGTCGGCATTGAGAAATTCGACCGTTCCGCCTGGGAGAACGATCTTCACGCTTTTTATGAGCGCATCCGCGGCATGGGCGACGCTGTGCTGGAAGAACTGCTGATCCAACATCCCGAAATGGCGCGCATGTGCCCGACTTCGGTCAACACGGTACGCGTCGCGACCATGCTCGGCGACAAGCAGGAGGGCATCGTCTACGCCTTCCTGCGCATCGGCAACGGCAAGGTCATGGACAATGTGGACCAGGGCGGCATGGCTGCCCGCGTCGACCTGGAAACGGGCACCCTCAAGACTGTCGCCGCGGATAAGGCGGGCAACGTCTTTACCAAACATCCGATGACCGGCACGGAAATCATCGGTTTCAGGATCCCTTACTGGGAGGAAGCCAAAGCGCTCTGCCTCACCGCCATGCGCAAGGTGCCCCAGATGCGCTATATCGCCTGGGACGTCGCGATTACGGAAAACGGCCCCAGATTTATCGAGGGCAACTCCTTCCCAAGCCACGCCGTACCGCAGTTCGCCGCGCATTATCCGGACGGTTACGGGATCATGACCGAATTCCGGAAATTTATCGATATATAACCGGCTGAGGTTTTTTTCCGGTTTTTGCAGGAAAAGATGCGCCTGACGCGTCTATATGTATGTACAGGAAATTGACCCGCCGTTGCAGGCGTAAAAAACCCGTCTTCATGAAGGGAGAGTTACCATGGACCTGGTCAGAACAATCATGCTCTATATGATGATGCTGGTGGGTACTGCCACAGGCGTTTCCCCCAGCGTCACCCCCATACCGGCCAACGCGCTGCCGACGCCGACCCCCTACGTCACTCAGGCGCCGACCGCCGTACCGACGGCACGGCCCACGGCATCCCCCCGGCCGACGCGTTATACGACGCTGTACGTCGGCGACAAGGGCAACGCCGTCCGCGCTCTGCAGAACAGGCTCAAGGAGCTCGGATACCTGTCCGGGAACGCCGACGGCAGTTACGGTGCCCAGACCAAGACCGCGGTAGAGAATTTCCAGCGCGCAAACGGCCTGAAAGTGGACGGCATCGCCGGGCGGAACACACAGCAGATCATGTTTGAAAGCGAAAATGTGGTCTATGCCCACGCCGCCACCCTGATCCCGACGGCGGTTCCCATCACGCCGACGCCGATCGCTCCCGCGATCGTCACGGTACGGTATCTGGACGCCGGCAACAGCGCGCTTCTGCACCAGACGACCGTCCAGTGCTACGCCGACACGAACGTATACGCCGACGCGACCATGGTCCCCGCGACTTACCGGCTCGTTTCAAACAGCTATGTTTCGATCCGGGTTTCCAACGGCCAGGCATCTCCCTCCACAGTCACGTTCTATTACCAGCGCGGCGCCACAGCAGCGCCGAGCGTGGGCGTCGATATTCCGGTATACTATCTGGATTCCACGAACCTGATCGTCGCGCGCGAAACGCGTACGCTCTACCAGTCCGGCACCATCGCGGCAGACGCTTCCCTGATTCCGGCGGGGTATACGCTCTCTGGGTCTTCCGTGGTTTATGTAACGATCACCGGCAATACCGCATCCCCCAACCCCGTACTCTTCCGGTTGAACCGCAACCAGGTCACCCCGACACCCGTTCCCGTATCCGGCGTTGTCGTACCGGTCAACTACATCAACGCAGTAACCGGCCAGGTATTCGCTTCCCAGAACGTCACGCTGTACCGCACCGGTACCGTGTACCCGCAGCGCAGCCTCGTGCCTGAAGGCTACACCCTGATCAGCGCTTCCTACGTCACCGTGACCATCGCGAACGGCCGCGCCAATCCCTCCAGCATCTCCTTCACGTACCAGCCCTACCAGCCGACCGCGACGCCGATCGTAGGCGCGACCGTGCCGGTCAACTATATCGAATCCTCCACCAACCGCGTAATATTCAGCACAACGGTATCCCTGGCCACTTCCCAGCTCGTATACGCCGACCTGTCGCTCGTGCCCGGCTACACCCTGACCAGCGCATCCAGCGTGTACGTTACCGTCCGCAACGGCCAGGCCAGTCCCGGCAGCGTGACCTTCCGGCTCATGCGTTCCGCGACTCCGACCCCGTCTTCCCGCCAGATCGCCGTGCCTGTGCGTTATCTGTACGGCACGCGCCTGATCGCCAACCAGACAGTCTACCTGATGACCGGCACCACCTCCTACGTCTATGCGGATGAAGCGGCATACGGCAGCGGCTACGTAATCAACGGCTCCAATACCGTGCGCGTGATCGTCTCCAGCGAAGGTGTGGCCAGCCCCTCCATCGTCACCTTCTATGTGACGCCGAGGGCAACGGCAACCCCCAGACCGACCGCCGTCCCGGTTTTCCAGGTCACCGTTCCCGTGCGCTATATGTACGGCACGCGCCTGATCGCAAGCACGACCGTCACCCTCCAGAACGGGACGAGTACCACGGTCTATGCTGACCCTTCCGTTTACGGCAGCCAGTATGTGATCTCCGGCTCGAACTCAGTGAACGTATCTGTTTCCCAATCCGGCGTCGCCAGCCCGTCTGTCGTCACTTTCTACCTGACGCCCGTGGCAACACCGACCCCGACATCCGTCCCGATCTATCAGAAGCCCGTTCCGGTGCAGTATATGGTCGGCAGCCAGCTCATCGCCTCTTACCAGGAGATGTGCACCACCAATTCGACCACCACGGTTTACGCCGATCCCAGCGTATACGAAGGCAGGTACCTCATCCAGGGCGATAACTGGGTTAACGTCTATGTGGACGCCGCCGGCAACGCAAACCCCGCAACTGTGATCTTCTATCTCATCCCGGTCACGACTGATCCTCCGGCTCCCAGTTTTGAAGTGCCGGTGAACGTCGAATACCGCGATGGCAACCAGCTGGTATACAGTACGGTGGTCATGCTGAGCGCAGGCCGCCAGTCCGAGGTCCAGGCTGATCCGAGCGTCTACGCCGCAAGCTACACGCTGGACGGCAGCGGCCGTGTCACGGTTACGGTCAGCAGCGACGGCTTCGCAAACCCGAATCCCGTCATCTTCTACCTGACGCCGATCGTCACTCCCGTGACTCCGGTGCCCGTAACGCCCGAACCTTTTATTCCGCCCACTCCGCCGGCTCCTTCCGGCGACAAGAATCAGGAGCTGCCTTCCTACAAGACCGGAAGCTTCAAAAAATCATACGATGTTTACCAGGGACCCGGTACCAATTATTATCGCAACGGCAGGGCCCAGTACGGTGGCGGCGGCGCGGCGCGCATCTTTGGCTACGACGGCGAATGGCTGCTGATCGGTTATGAGACAGGCAAGGGTGATTACCGCATCGGCTACATCCAGAATTATACACTGCCCGCCAAGATTGATCCCAACAGCCTGCGTCCCCTCACCTACGCCTGGATTTCGACGACCATTGCCGTGGAAAGTGTCGTCACCGACGACCCGGTCATCAATATGAAACAGATCGAAAAGCTGGCTCCCGGTACGCCGGTCAATTTCCTGGCATGGGTAGACAACGGACATCGCTGGGCGCTCATCGAATATGTAAGATCTTCCGGTGAGACAATCCGCGCGTTTGTCAAAGGCAAAAACCTGGCCTGCATGCAATAACCAGTATGCTCCGAATCAACAACCTGCGCCTCAGCCTGGACGGACAGGATCAGGAACTCCGCCGCCAGGCACTCAGAGCGTTAAAAGCCCGGCCTGAGGACATCACGTCCTGCAAACTGGCAAAAATCTCAGTGGACGCCCGCGATCAGCGGGACGTCCACTTTGTCGTCTCCGCCGACGTGACAGTCCGGGGCGACGAAGCGGCGATCATCAGCCGCCTGAAGCCCGGGATCGTCATTCCCACCCCGGTCGATACCCCACTGACGCCTCCCGAAGCTTCAAAGCGGCCTCATTCCCCGGTGGTGGTCGGCCTCGGGCCTGCGGGCCTCTTTGCCGCGCTGTACCTGGCACGGGCCGGCCTTGCCCCCGTCGTGATCGAGCGCGGCGACGATGTCGACCGGCGCGCTCAGTGCGTGCAGGCTTTCACGGAACACCGGATTCTCGACGAAGAAAGCAATATCCAGTACGGAGAAGGCGGCGCCGGCGCGTTTTCAGACGGCAAGCTGACCACCGGTATCAAAGACCCGCTCTGCCGCACCGTCCTGTATGAGCTGGCTGCACACGGCGCGCCGGAGGACATCCTGAAGCTGCCACACCCGCATATCGGCACGGACCGGCTGCCCGCGACCGTTAGGGCTATCCGCGAAGAGATCACCGCCCTCGGCGGGCGCGTGTTGTTCAGGACGCGCCTGACCGGGCTCGTCCTCGAACAGGGCCGCCTGCGCGGCGTCCGCGTCACCGACGGCAGCGGTGAAACCGTCATCCGCACTGACCAAGCACTGCTGGCCATTGGACACAGCGCGCGGGATACGCATGAAATCCTGATCGGCGCAGATGTCAATGCAGGGCAGAAACCGTTCAGTGTCGGTTTCCGGATCGAACACCTGCAGCGGGAGATCGACCGCGCGCAGTACGGCAACTTTGCCGGGCACCCGCGCCTGCCAGCAGCGGAGTATAAACTGAGCACGCACCTGAAAGACGGTCGCGGCGTTTATACCTTCTGCATGTGCCCCGGAGGCGTCGTCGCACCGGCTGCCAGCGAGCGAGGGGCTGTCTGCGTGAACGGTATGAGCCCTTTCAAACGCGACGGCGTGAATGCCAACAGCGCGGTCCTGGTGGACGTACGCACCGAAGATTTTCCGGGACCCGGGCTGCTGGCCGGTTTTGATCTGCAGCGCAGGCTCGAACAGCGCGCTTATGATCTCGGAGGGCGGAACTATTCCGCGCCTGTCCAGCGGCTGGGCGACTTCCTGCGCGGCACTGCCTCCACCGGCTTCGGCGCAGTTCAGCCCACTTATCTGCCGGGTGTCACTCCCACAGACCTGAATCACCTCCTGCCGGAGCCGTTTACTGCCGATCTCAAAGCAGGCCTCGCCATCTTCGGACAGCGCCTGAAAGGCTTTGATCATCCGGACGCTGTGCTGACCGGCGTCGAGACGCGCTCCTCCTGCCCCATCCGGTATGCCAGGGACGAGAACTATATGTCCTCGCTGCCGGGATTATGGCTGGCCGGTGAAGGCGCGGGCTGCGCAGGCGGCATCATGTCCGCTGCGGTCGACGGCCTGCGCTGTGCGATCAAAATCGCGGAGGACGAAGCATAAGTTTCAAAGCTTTTCACACCATGCAAGTGCACGGCGTCATACTGATCATAGACACTGTAGCAGTCCGATCGCCGAGTGCTGTTGAATAAGAAACAAACAAAAAGACCCGATGACATTTGGAGACGCAAATTCGTATCGCGTCTGTGACCAAGACGGTCACTGTCATCGGGTCTTATGCGGCTGTGGGAGGTCGGGCTTTCGACCTAGCCACGGCGCTTTTATTATTTAGCCGAATGGAATAAGGATCAGTATTCCGGTCTGAAGGTGAATTCTTCCTCTTCCATGCCGGTTTCTTCCAACATGGCCAAAAGCTCAGCCCTCGCCGCTTTCTTCGCTTCGGTGAGGATGCTCAGAAACTCATCGACTTCTTCTTCCGTATTATAGATTCCAAAGCTGACGCGGATCATACCGGGCGTTCCGCCATCTCCACAGTCGACAAATTCCTCCAGCGCGTCTTGCGGAACATTCATCAGGCGCCATACGTACGGATGCGCACAGAACGCGCCTCTGCGCGTCGCTGCGCCCATCTCGGCCAGTTTCAGCGCAACCATATAAGAATTCGTATCGCTGAAATTGAAGGTGACGACGCCTACGCGATCGCTGATGTTATCAGCATCACCGTAGATGATCACATTTTCCATCTGTTTAAGTCCGTCGATCAGGCGCCGGATCAGTACCTGTTCGTGCGCTTCGATCTTGTCGAAACCGACACCCTTCAGGGTTTTCATCGCCTCGCTCATGCCAATGACGCCGGGATAATTGGGAGATCCCGCTTCATAGGCCGCCGGCGCGTCCTTGTAGCGAACCCAGTCGTCTGCGACGATATCCACCGTGCCGCCGCCATAAAACTTGGGCATATGGTCGTTCAATACCTGGGTCAGGCCTACGACCGCGCCGCCGCCATACGGGGAGTACATTTTGTGCGCCGAGAACACGAAATAGTCGATGTTTTCTTCAGGCGTATTCCCCATCATGGAAAACGCACGATGAGAAACGATCTGTGCGCCGTCCACGATGATCTGCGCGCCGTACTGATGCGCCAATTTCGCCACGCGGTGCACGTCCGTCACATAACCGGTCACATTGGAGGCCGCGGTGACGGCCACGTACTTGACCTTGTTTTCTTTCAGGCAGCGTTCGATTTCATCGTATATGATCCTGCCCTGTTCGTCCACTTCGGCATAAATCGTCTTGCAGCGCTCCCGCCATGCAAGATCGTTCGCGTGATGCTCCATGCGCGTGCAAAGGACCACATCGTCCGGACTGGTAATCAGGGCGGATGCCAGCTTGTTCAGCCCGTCCGTGGTATTATTCACGTAAAAGCAGGTATAAACATACTGCTCAGCGCCGACAAAAGCCAGTACCTCGTCCCGAATGTCAACGTACAGATCGGTGGAATGATTGGACTTCAGGGAAAAGCCGCGCCCGATAGAACCGTACATGAGCAGTTCCCGATCAACCCTTTCCATGACCGGCTTCAGTGCCGGGGTGGTAGCCGCATTATCGAAATTGATCAGCGGCCGTTTAGTACCGTCCGCCAGGGTGACCGGTTCGTCGATACCTACGACATACTCCCGGATATTGTCCAGAGTAATCGCTTTCACCGCTGCAGATTCTTCCGCCATAGACACATGGAGGATTCCAAACAGCATCATGACTGTCATCAGGATACAAATGCACTTTTTCATTATTCTTCCGCTCCCTTTGGCTTGATTCTATAAAACAGCACGCTATCCGTTCAGGGACAGCGTGCCGTTTTTAATTCAATTCAATCACACCAGCTCAAGAATGACCATCTCAGCCGCGTCACCGCGACGGGGACCCATCTTCACGATGCGGGTATAACCGCCGTTACGGCCGCGATATTTGGGGCCGTACTCACGGAAGAGCTTCTCGACCAGAGGATGACGGTTGTCCTTGGTACGTTCTTTGTACTCGGACTTGCTCTCGTCGTCCTTCTTGGCTTCCGGAATATCGTACAGATAGGACATCATGATACGACGGGCAGCCAGTTTGCTGGGAGCGTCGTTCGTGGTGGTCACTTTGACGATCTGCTTCTTATCGTTGGTCGTTTCCTTCTCGACTTCGACGCTCTTGTCGTACTCGCGGGCGGCCAGCGTGATCATTTTTTCGGCGATGCTGCGAACTTCTTTCGCGCGGGATACGGTGGTCTCGATCCGACCGAACCACAAAAGCTGCGTGGTCAGTCCGCGGAGCATGGCTTTGCGCTGGCTCGCCGTGCGGCCCAGCTTGCGCTCAGTTGCCATAGTAGTTTCCTCCTCTTTACTCTTCTGTGGCGCGCAGGCTCAGGCCGAGACCTTCAAGCTTCTGCTCCACTTCTTCCAAACTCTTTTTGCCCAGGTTGCGGACTTTCATCATGTCCTCCTGGTTGCGCTGAACAAGCTCATTGACGGTATTGATCCCCGCGCGCTTCAGGCAGTTGTAAGCGCGGACGGAGAGATCCAGTTCCTCAATGGTCATCTCCAACAGACGTTCGACCTTGTTATCTTCAGGTTCAACGACCGTCGGCGGGATGATCTGGTCAGTCAGGCGGCAGAACAGCGAGAGCTGTTCGGTCAGGATCCGCGCAGCCGTGGAAATTGCTTCGTCAGGCTGGACGGTACCGTCCGTGGTGACCTCGAGCGTCAGGCGGTCATAGTCCGTGATCTGCCCGACACGCGTATCATCGACCGTGTAATTGACCTTGCGGATAGGCGTATAGATCGAATCGATCGGAATCACGCCGATGGGCGTCTGATTGTCCTTGTTCTTTTCAGCCTGGACATAGCCGCGGCCATGATCCATGGTGATGAACATATGCAGGTGAGCGCTTTCATCCAGAGTGGCGATGTGCAGGTCGGGATTCACGATCTCGACCTCGTCATCCACATGGATATCGCCCGCCGTGAACTCACACGGCCCCTTGACATCGATTTCGATCCGTTTTACTTCGTCAGAGAAGAGCTTGAGCGCCAGTTCCTTAAAGTTCAGGATAATTTCGGTAACATCTTCCTTCACGCCAGGAATTGTGGAAAACTCATGCTGTACCCCGTCAATCTGTACGGAGGTCACAGCAGCGCCGGTCAGGGAGCTCAGCAGCACTCTGCGCAGCGCGTTGCCCAGCGTATGTCCGAAACCGCGCTCAAGCGGCTCGATGACAAAACGGCCGAACTGATTGTTGTCCAGAATCTCGGTGCATTCGATGTGGGCCTTTTCGATTTCTGCGAACACTGGTTCCAACCCTCCCTATCAGGTAGCACCGCAAACAGCGGTAAAAAGCGGTAAGATGGACATCAGCGGCTGTAGAATTCGACGATCATGTTTTCCTGCACTTCGTAATCGATATCGTCACGGGACGGCAGGGCAATCACTTTGCCGGTCAAATTCTGGGCGTCAAATGTCAGCCACTTGGGCGTAAGCACGGAAGTGCCTTCACGCAGAGACTTGAACATCTCAGATTCCTGAGAACGCTGACGCAGGGTGATGACGTCACCGACCTTAACCTGGTAGGACGGGATATCCACCTTGTTGCCGTTGACGCGGATGTGGCCGTGGCCGACAACCTGGCGCGCCATGCGGCGGGTCTTGGCGAGACCCAGACGGTACACTACGTTATCCAGACGCAGCTCCAGCAGAGACAGCATGTTCTCGCCGGTAACGCCCTTCATGTTGGAAGCTTTTTCAAAGTAATGATGGAACTGCTTTTCCAGTACGCCGTAGATGAAACGCACCTTCTGCTTTTCCTTCAGCTGGGCACCGTATTCAGATACCTTCTTGCGGCGCTGGCCGTTGGGGTTCCTCTTGGATTTTTTATTCGCGTAGCCCATAGCGGCCGGAGAAATATCCAGCGCACGGCATCTCCGGGCAATCGGCTGTTTATTGTTTGCCATTCGAATCCTCCTCCTTCAAATCAGACGCGGCGGCGCTTCGGCGGACGGCAGCCGTTGTGCGGGATCGGGGTAACGTCCTTGATCATGGTGACCTCCAGACCGGCGGTCTGCAGCGCACGGATCGCGGCTTCACGGCCGGAACCGGGGCCTTTGACCAGCACGTCAACGTACTTGAGGCCATATTCGAGGGACGCCTTCGCAGCCGTCTCAGCTGCCATCTGCGCGGCGAAAGGAGTAGACTTCTTGTTGCCGCGGAAACCCATACCGCCCGCGCTGGCCCAGGACAGTGCTGCGCCGGTGGGATCGGTGATGGTAACGATCGTGTTATTGAAAGAAGACCTGATATGGGCAACACCGCGCTCTACGAGCTTCTTTTCACGGCGCTTGCGGGTCGTCTTCTTCAGCTTAGTTTTGGGTGCCATTTTTCTCCCTCCGTATTCCCTCTTTGGGGAATTTGCTTGAGAATGTCTGACGGACCGTCAGACCAGATTCATGTTACTTCTTCTTGTTGCCGACGGTGCGCTTCGGGCCCTTGCGCGTACGCGCATTGGTCTTGGAACGCTGGCCGCGTACCGGAAGATTCCGGCGATGACGAACGCCGCGGTAGGAGCCGATTTCGACCAGACGCTTGATGTTCAGGGACACCTCACGCCTGAGATCGCCTTCGACCTTCAGGTGATGCTCGATGTAGTCGCGCAGTTTGCTGATTTCGTTCTCCGAAAGATCCTTCACACGGATGTCAGGATTGATTTCCGTATCCGCAAGAATCTTTTTGGAGATGCTCGGGCCGATGCCGTAGATGTAAGTCAGACCGGCTTCGACGCGCTTGTCTCTGGGCAGATCAACGCCCGCAATACGTGCCATGGATAGGATACACCTCCATTAGTTTGGTTGCCTTCGCCGCTCTCTTCCGTCCCAATGATGCGCGTAGATCACATCCGGAACAGCGGGGGCGAAATGCGCCTGCAATGCGTACCTTTCGGCCGGCAGGCTTTGTATATATGGTAAGCTCAAACGTGGTCTCATCGGCAGACAACCCCTGCCTCCGAGCAGCCGCCCACGCCGCTGACCATGACGTAAGTGATGAAATGCTGACTGAATCAGCATTTCTGCAGCGCGTCTTCCGGCGCGCAGCCTCCGCCGTCGGATTCCGGCGGCGGAGGCTGCGCTCCCAAAGGGAGCGCTATCAGATGCTCAGCCCTGGCGCTGCTTGTGCTTGGGGTTCTCGCAAATGATCATGACGCGACCCTTGCGCTTAATCACCTTGCACTTTTCGCACATCGGCTTCACAGACGGACGTACTTTCATGGGTATTCCTCCTTTGCGGGATATTCATGCTCCTCCGGAACGCCCCGGATAAGCCTGACAGCGTCAGCTTTTGCTGCGCCAGGTAATCCTACCGCGGGACAGGTCGTAGGGCGAAAGCTCTACCGTGACCTTGTCACCGGGATAGATGCGGATAAAGTTCATGCGCATTTTGCCGCTGATGTGGGCCATGATCCGGTGGCCGTTAGCCAACTCCACCTGGAACACGGCATTCGGCAGCGCATCGACCACCTTGCCATCCATTTCGATTACATCATCTTTGGACAAATGTACGACCCTCCTCGGAGACTATCGTTTCGTGAACCGGCCCTTTCGTCGCGTATGGCATCTGTTGCCGTACCATATCGAGCGCTTTTCGGACATCGCTGTCCTTGAGCAGACCTTTGTCTGCAAGCGCCGTCAGTTCGGGCAGCATTACAGGCAGGGAAGACAGGTGTAGACGCTTTTTCTTCTTCGGATGATCCAGCTTGCGAAGGTCGCCGTCGCAGATCATCACATAATCAGCGCCTAAAATATATAATACCACAAACACCCTGCCTTTGTCACGTCCTTTTTTTGAAAGAACGACACTTCCGCGAAAAATTTCTGCTTTCACGCGCGTCCCCCCCTGGCACCGCCGTCAGGCAGGGTCAAAATTTCCGGGCAGCCATCCTTCCGGATGACCATCGTGTGCTCGTAATGCGCTGCAGGCGAATGATCGTTGGTAACGACCGTCCAGCCGTTCGCCAGTTCGTGACATTGGTAGTGACCCCAGGTGATCATCGGCTCGATCGTCAGCGTCATTCCAGGACGGAGACGCTGGCCGCGACCCGCGATGCCCGTATTCGGGACACTCGGGTCCTCGTGCATTTCTCTGCCGATACCGTGGCCGGTGTACTCACGCAGAACCCCGCAGTGACGGCTTTCCGCGTACATCTGGACCGCTGAGCTGATATCGCCGACCCGGTTTCCATTCAGTGCCCGCTTCCAGCCTTCCCAGAAGGCCTGTTCGGTCACTTCGATCAGGGTCCGCTTTTCATCGCTGATCTGACCGACCGGAACCGTCAGGCAGCTGTCAGCCTGCCATCCGTCCTTTACCAGGGTCAGGTCCATCGAAATGATCTGTCCTTCTTCCAGACGGATATCCGGCGAAGGAATGCCGTGGATGACTTCGTCGTCGACTGAGGTACAGATAGACTTCGGAAAGCCCATGTAACCCAGTTCTGACGGGATCGCACCGTTCTTGCGGATCATTTCATCCGCCATGCGGTTAATGTCTTCGGTCGTAATTCCGGGGCTGACATTGGAGGCCAGGTACTGCAGTACGTCGTACAGCAGATGTCCCGCGGAACGCATGTGTTCGATCTGGATGGGATTCTTGATAATGATCATTACGCGCCTCTCAGCCGTTGACCGCCTCAAGAACCTTCGCAAAGTTCTGCTCGACGGTGCCTTCGCAGTTGACCGCCTTGAGGAGGCCGCGCTCCTTGTAGTAGCTGATCAGCGGAGCCGTCTGGTCCTGATAGACACGCAGACGGTTGCGGATCGTCGCTTCGGAGTCGTCAGGACGCTGAACCAGCTTTTCGCCGTCGTTCTCACACACTTCGCCGTTTTTCAGGTGGGAGATGTGATAGGTCGCGCCGCACTTCGGGCAGATCCGGCGGCCGGACAGCCGCTCGATGATGATGTCATCCGCGAGCTGCAGTTCGATCGCAACGTCGATCTTCGCGAACTTGGCAAGTTCATCAGCCTGATAAACAGTACGCGGGAAGCCGTCCAGCATATAGCCGTTCGCACAATCCGGTTCCTGAAGGCGCTCACGGACAATCGCAATCACTACGTCATCGGGCACGAGCGCGCCGGATTCGACGTAGCGCTTGGCTTCGAGACCGGTTTTGGTGCCTTCGCGCATCGCTTTGCGGAGGATTTCACCGGTGGAGATCTGCGGAATGCCCAGTTCTTTGGCCAGGAGCTGCGCCTGGGTACCCTTGCCGGCACCCGGAGGGCCCAGGAAAATAATATTACTCATATTCGTACCTCCTGTTCGTGGAGAATGGGAGGAGGACAAAGTCCCCCTCCCAGAGATTTGTCAAAGGTTGCAGCCATGATCATTGGCGTGCGTCATGCCGTTTCAAAGATCAAAGGAAGCCTTTGTAGTGGCGCATGGTCATCTGGCCTTCGATCTGGCGCAGCGTCTCCAGCGCGACCTGTACGGCGATCAGGATGGACGAGGCACCGAAGGGCACCGTCACGTTCACGGTCGTCCACAGGAAGGTGGGCAGCGTCGCCAGCAGTGCGAGGAAGAGCGCCGCAAACAGCGTGAGCCGCTTGGAGGTGCGATCCAGGTACATGGTGGTCGCAGTGCCCGGACGTACGCCGGGGATGTGGCCGCCCTGCTGCTGGATATTCTTCGAAATATCCTCCGGATTGAAGGAAATCGCAGAATAGAAGTAGCTGAAGGCAATGATCAGCAGGGCGCAGACAACAGCGTAGAGCCAGGAATGCTGGTTCATGTTCGCCTGCCACCACTGATAAGCGCCGGAGTTCTGGTTGATCATGGCCATGATCGTTCCGGGGAAAGCCATGAACGAGTAGGCGAAAATCAGCGGCAGTACGCCGACAGCCAGAAGCTTCATCGGGATGTGGGTGGACTGGCCACCGTACATCTTGCGGCCCACTACGCGCTTTGCGTACTGAACCTGGATGCGGCGTTCCGCCAGGTCAACGAAGGTGACCAGCAGGACGATGACCGCAGTCGTCAGGATGATGATAATCACGTCATCCAGATACTGGCCGTTGCCGCCGAACAGGTTCGCGACAGCGGTGATGATGCCATTGAACAGGTTGGAGACGATACCAACGAAGATCAGCAGGGACACGCCGTTGCCGATACCCTTCGCAGTGATCCGCTCACCGATCCAAACAGCCAGGCAGGTGCCGGCCGCCATGACGATCGAGATGAGGGCGTAGCCCCAGAAACTGTTATAGCCTTCCTTCAGGACCTTCAGACCCTCGCTGTCAGTCATGCGCTGCAGCGTCATGATGATGCCGATGGACTGCAGGATCGCCAGAGCAACGGTGACATACCGGGTGATCTGATTGATCTTCTTGCGGCCTTCTTCGCCACCATCTTTGCTCAGCCGCTCGAGCGCCGGAATCGCGACGCAGAGCAGCTGGATGATAATGGAAGCGTTGATGTACGGGGTAATACCCATGGCCATGATAGTGGCCTGAGAGAGGTTACCACCGGTCATCATGTTGACCAGGTTCAGCACGTCGACGCCCGCAACCGCTTTCGATACGGCTTCAGGGTTGACGCCGGGGGTCGGGATCACGCCGACCAGACGGAAGAGAAGGAGCATACCGAAGGTATAAAGCAGCTTATTGCGGATGTCCTTGATGCGCCAGGCATTTCTCAGGGTCTCCCACATCGCTTACTTCACCTCCACCTTCCCACCGGCAGCCTCGATCTTCTCTTTGGCGGAGGCCGTGACTTTTTCGACCTTAACAGTCAGTTTTTTGGTCAGCTCACCGCCGCCAAGGATTTTCACGCCAGCCTGGACCTTATTGACCAGACCCGCATCCATCAGCATTTCGGAAGTGACTTCAGTGCCGTCTTCGAACACGTTCAGAGCGCTCACGTTGACACCCGCGTATTCCTTACGATAGATGTTGGTGAAGCCGCGCTTCGGCAGGCGGCGGGTCAGAGGCATCTGACCGCCTTCGAATCCGGGACGCTTACCGCCGCCGGAACGGGCTTTCGCGCCCTTGTGGCCCTTGCCGGACGTCTTACCGAGTCCGGATCCTACGCCTCGGCCGAGGCGCTTCGGGGCAGTCGTCGAGCCGATAGCCGGCTTCAACTCATGCAGTTTCATGAGGGGGCCCTCCCTTTCAATTACTTATTCGTTGATTTCTTCGACCTTGACCATATGCTTTACAGCAAAGATCTGGCCTTTGATCTGCGGCGTGTCGTCGTGAATGACGGACTGACCGACCTTTTTGAGGCCGAGCGCCTTTACATTCGCCTTGTGCTTGGGCAGCGTGGCGATGGGGGACTTGACCAGAGTAATCTTCAGTTTCATCTTCCAGTCCTCCTCAGCCGATGATTTCTTCAACGGACTTGCCGCGCATCTGGGCAACAGTCTCCGCGTTGCGCAGGAGCTTCAGGCCTTCGATGGTCGCCTTGACGGTGTTGATGCGGTTGCTGGTGCCGAAAGTCTTGGTGCGGATATCCTTGATGCCCGCCAGTTCCAGCACGGCACGCGCGCCGCCGCCGGCGATAACGCCAGCACCCTCTTCAGCGGGGAGCAGCACGACTTTCGCGGTGCTGAACCAGCCGTCGACGGGATGCGGAATGGTCGTTCCGACGATCGGAACATTCACCAGATGCTTCTTGGCGGCTTCAGTCGCCTTGCGGATGGCTTCGGGAACTTCCATGGCCTTGCCGATGGCGCAGCCTACACGGCCCTTTTCATCGCCGACGACGACCAGCGCCGCAAAACGGAAGTTCTTACCGCCCTTAACAACCTTCGTGACGCGGTTCAGCGAAACGAGGCGTTCTTTGAATTCGCTAACGGGTTCTTCTCTGCGATACATCTGCGTTGACCTCCCTTAGAAGTTCAGCCCGGCTTCACGAGCACCGGCAGCCAGTTCGGCCACACGACCGGTATAGATATAACCGCCGCGGTCAAACACCACGGTCTTGATACCGGCGTTCAGCGCGCGCTCGGCGACCAGCTTGCCAACCAGCTTGGCTGCGCCCTTCTTGTCCACGTCATCCAGCTGACCCTTGATCTGGGGATCGAGCGTGGAAGCGGAAACCAGGGTCACACGCTTCGTGTCGTCAATGATCTGAGCATAGATGGACTTGTTGCTGCGGTAGACACTCAGACGCGGCATATCGGGGGTGCCGCTGATCTTTTTGCGAACGCGGGCGTGACGGATCACGCGCACTTCATTGCGGTCGCGCTTTTTGAACATATGCGTTCACTCCCTTCCTTACTTCTTGCCGGCCTTGCCTTCCTTGCGCAGGATCCGCTCGCCCTGATACTTGATGCCTTTGCCCAGATAGGGTTCCGGAGGACGAATGGCGCGGATGTCAGCCGCAAGGCCGCCGACCACTTGCTTGTTGATGCCCTTGACCACGATGGTGGTCTGGTTGGGCGTTTCGAAGGACACGTTTTCGGGCGCGTCCAGGATCACCGGGTGCGAGAAACCGATCGCGATGTCCAGCTTCTTGCCGGAATCCTTCGCCTCGGCATGATAGCCGGTGCCGACCATTTCCAGCGTCTTGGAGAAGCCTTCGGTCACGCCGACGACCATGTTGTGCACGAGCGCCCTGTAGAGGCCGTGCATCGCACGATGTTCCTTGTCGTCAGAGGGGCGTGACAGTACGAGCTGGCCGTCCTTCTGCTCGATCTTGATATCAGGGTTGACCTGCTGGCTCAGGGTGCCTTTCGGGCCCTTGACGGTGACGAGATTGTTCTCCACATTAATCGTCACGCCGGCAGGGACGGTGATCGGCATTCTTCCGATACGAGACATAATGTTTTCCTCCCTTAATTCAAAGCGTGATGATTACCACACGTAGCAAAGCACTTCGCCGCCCAGGTTTTCCTTACGGGCTTCCTTGTCGGTCATAACGCCTTTGCTGGTGGAGATGATCGCAATTCCGAGGCCGCCCAGAACCTTGGGCAGGTCTTCGCAAGCCGCGTACACACGCAGGCCGGGCTTGCTGATGCGCTTGAGGCCAACGATGACGGGCTGCTTTTTGTCAAGATACTTGAGGTTGATCTTGATGCTTCCCTGCAGGCCATCGTCGATGAACTCGTAGGACTTGATGTAACCTTCCTCATGGAGGAGCTTCGCGATGCTCTTCTTCATGTTGGAAGCAGGCATCGTGACGCTGTCATGCTTCGCAATCTGCGCGTTGCGGATGCGGGTCAGCATATCAGCAATGGGATCATTGACTACCATTGTAAAACCTCCTCCTTACCAGCTCGCCTTGCGGACGCCGGGAATCTGGCCCTTGTAAGCCAGTTCTCTGAAGCAAATGCGGCAGATGCCGTAGCGGCGAAGCACCGAGTGCGGACGGCCGCACAGGTTGCAGCGCGTATAGGCACGGGTGGAGAACTTGGCCGGACGGGCCTGACGGATCTTCATAGATGTCTTTGCCATAACGTACTCCTCCCTTACTGCGCGAACGGCATTCCGAGCAGACGCAGCAGCTCTTTGGCTTCTTCGTCCGTCTTGGCGGTCGTTACGAAAATCATTTCCAGGCCGCGGATCTTCTCAACCTTATCGTAGTCGATTTCGGGGAAGATCAGCTGTTCCTTGATGCCCAGGGCATAGTTGCCGCGGCCGTCAAACGCCTTGTTGGATACGCCGCGGAAGTCGCGGACGCGGGGCAGCGCGATGGAGACAAGCTTGTCAGTGAACTCTTCCATGCGGGCGCCGCGCAGGGTGACCTTCGCGCCGATGTTCTGGCCCTCACGGACCTTGAAGTTCGCGACGGATTTCTTCGCCTTGGTGACCTGCGGCTTCTGGCCGGAGATCAGGGTCAGCTCAGCCACGGCGGATTCGAGCGCCTTGGCGTTGTCCTTGCAGTCGCCCAGGCCCATGTTGATGATGACCTTGACGAGCTTCGGGATTTCCATCACATTCTTGTAGCCGAATTTCTGCTGAAGCGCAGGCACGGCTTCATTGACATAACGATCATGCAATCTTGTTGCCATTTCCCCACGCCTCCTTTACTCTAATTCTGTGCCGCACTTTTTGCAGACGCGGATCACATTGCGGACCTTCTTGCCATCCTTTTCGGTGACGGTCACTTTGTTGCCGAACCGACGGCCGGCGTTGCACTTCGGGCAGAACAGCATGACGTTGCTCGCGTCGATAGCGGCTTCCTTTTCGATGATGCCGCCGGGCTGGCCTTGCATGCGGGATTTCTGATGCTTCTTGACCATGGCGACGCCTTCGACGACGACACGGTTCTTCTTGGGTTCAGCGACCAGGACTTTGCCCTGCTTGCCCTTGTCCTGACCAGTGATGACAACCACAGTGTCCTTAGCTTTTACGAACATGCCATTGTCCTCCTTACAGTACTTCAGGCGCAAGGGAGACGATCTTCATGAAGTCCTTCTCGCGCAGTTCACGGGCCACAGGCCCAAAGATGCGGGTACCGGTCGGCATCTTGTCGTCGTTGACCAGTACGGCAGCATTGTCGTCAAAGCGGATGTAGGTGCCGTCGGGGCGGCGCTGAGGCTGGTGGCAACGCACGATAACGGCTTTGACCACATCGCCCTTCTTCACCGCGCCACCGGGCTGGGCGCTCTTGACGGAAGCAACAATGATGTCGCCAATGGAGGCATAACGACGGTAGGAACCACCCAGCACGCGGATGCACATGATTTCCTTGGCGCCGGAGTTATCGGCAACCTTGAGACGCGTTTGCGGCTGAATCATAGGGATTTCCTCCTTTATAGTTTCCTCTTCATGCGGCCCTCAGACCCATGAGAGGCAGAAAGCGCGGCGATTATTTCGCCTTTTCGATGATCTCGACGAGGCGCCAGCGCTTTTCACGGGACAGCGGACGGGTTTCCATGACTCGCACGGTGTCGCCGATGCCGCATTCGTTGTTTTCGTCATGCGCCTTGATCTTAGTGGTCTTGTTGATGTATTTGCTGTACAGGGGATGCTTGACGCGGGTGGACAGCTTGACGACGATGGTCTTGTCCATCTTGTCGCTGACGACGATACCCGTACGGGTCTTGCGCATGCCCCGGTTCTCAGTCATTTCAGACATGAAACTTTCCTCCTTCTAACGGCTCACTGGTCGGCCTTCAGCTGCTTCTGCCGCTGGACGGTCAACGCGCGCGCGATGTCCTTACGGACAGCAGACAGCTGCATAACATTTTCCAGCTGACCGGTGGCAAGCCGGAAACGAAGGTTGAAGAGCTCCGTTTTGAGATCGGCGATCTTAGCGGTCAACTCTTCGTTGGACATGGATTCGAAATTGCTGGCCTTCATTTGCTTTCACCACCCGCTTCATTAGGTTTCACATCGTCCTTGGAGACGATCTTTGTTTTGAGCGGCAGCTTTCCGGACGCCAGACGCAGCGCTTCCTTCGCGATCGCCTCGTCGATTCCGCCAATCTCGAACAGGACACGGCCCGGCTTCACCACGGCGACCCAGTATTCGGGAGCGCCCTTACCGGAACCCATTCGGGTTTCAGCAGGCTTGGCTGTAACAGGCTTGTCCGGGAAAATCTTGATCCAGACCTGACCGCCGCGCTTCGTGTAACGCGTGAGCGCGATACGGGCTGCCTCGATCTGCTGGGAGGTGACCCAGCTCGGCTCTGTCGCCGCGAGGCCCCAGTCGCCGTAGGCAACAAAGTTACCGCGATGAGCCGCGCCCTTCATCCGGCCGCGGAACTGCTTGCGGTGCTTTACTCTCTTAGGCATCAGCATAATTATTTGCCTCCTTCAATGGCGGCCTTGGGCTGCTTTTTGGCGGCCGGCAGAACCTGGCCCTTGTAGATCCAGACCTTGATGCCCAGCCGACCGTAGGTCGTCTTCGCTTCGGCAAAGCCGTAATCGATGTTGGCGCGCAGGGTCTGCAGCGGGATGGAACCCTCGTGATACTGTTCGGTGCGGGCGATGTCTGCGCCGCCCAGACGACCGGAGATAGCGGTCTTGATGCCCTTGGCGCCGGCTTTGGTCGCGCGCTGGATGCTCTGCTTCATCGCGCGGCGGAAAGAAATGCGCTTTTCGAGCTGCTGAGCGATATTCTCGGCAACCAGCTGGGCGTCCGTATCCGGGGACTTGACGGGCATCACGTCTACGTGAACCGCGTGGCCGACGGATTTTTCGATCTCATTCTTGAGATCATCGATGCCCTTGCCGCCGTGGCCGATGATCATGCCGGGCTTGCCGGTGAAGATGGTCACGTTCATGCGCTGGGCGCTGCGTTCGATATCAATGCGGCTGATGCCGGTCTGATAGAACTTTTCCTTGAGCATTTTGCGCAGCTCATAATCTTCCTTGATCTGAGCGGCGAAAACTTTCTTGTCGCTGTACCACCGCGTGCTCCAGTCGAAGATAACGCCGACGCGCTCGCCGTGGGGATTGACTTTCTGACCCATATTAATCCTCCTTCGCCTGTTTGCTGTCCAGCACCACGCTGATGTGGCAGGTGCGCCTGAGCATCGGGGAGGCACTGCCGCGGCTGCGGGCTACATAGCGCTTCAGGGTCGGGCCCGGATTCGCGTAGCACTCGGCGACGTACAGCGTGCTTTCGTCCATGGACTTGTTGTTGACCGCATTCGCAACGGCGCTGTTCAGCACCTTGAGGATGACGGGAGAGGCGGCCTTGGGGGTGAACTCCAGGATACCGCGTGCCTGCTCAACATCCTTGCCGCGGATCAGGTCCAGGACGATGCCAGCCTTGCGGGAGGAGATGCGGATATAGCGGGCATGTGCCTGCGGAAGGGCATTTGCGCGCTTTTCGGCGCGTGCCTGGCCCTTTTTCTTAGTATTGCTTGCCATCTTTCTTCTCCTTCCCTTTTATTTACCGGACGAGGACTTCTCGCCGGCATGGCCTCTGAAGGTACGGGTCGGGGCGAACTCACCCAGCTTGTGGCCGACCATGTCTTCCGTCACATAGACCGGCACATGCTTGCGCCCGTCATGCACAGCGATGGTATGGCCGACAAACTCGGGGAAAATGGTGGATGCACGGCTCCAGGTCTTCAAGACCGTCTTGTTGCCGCTTTCATTCATAGCGATAATGCGCTTCAAGAGCGCTTCCTGAACATAAGGTCCCTTTTTAACGGAACGGCTCATGCATGATCCTCCTTCCTTGCCGCAGGATTACTTGCCCGCGCGCTTGACAATCAGACGATTGGAATACTTCTTGTGCTTGCGGGTCTTGTAACCGAGCGCAGGCTTGCCCCACGGGGTCACAGGCGCAGGCATACCGACGGGCGATTTGCCTTCGCCGCCGCCGTGCGGGTGATCGTTCGGGTTCATGACGACGCCGCGGACGGTCGGGCGTATGCCCATGTGGCGGGTACGGCCGGCCTTGCCGATGCGGACGTTCTCGTGATCGGTGTTACCCACAGTACCGATGGTCGCGCAGGCATCGATCGGGATCTTGCGGACTTCACCGGAGGGCAGACGCACCTGAGCGAAAGCGCCTTCCTTGGCCATCAGCTGAGCGCTCATACCGGCGGAGCGGACCAGCTGGCCGCCTTTGCCGGGCTTGATCTCCACATTGTGGATCAGCGTACCGACGGGGATGGAGCGCAGGGGCAGCGCGTTGCCGGGCTTGATATCGACGTTCTCGCCAGCCACGACCTTGTCGCCGACCTTCAGGTCGAGCGGGGCCAGGATGTAGCGCTTCTCGCCATCCGCGTAGGTCAGCAGGGCGATGAACGCGCTGCGGTTCGGATCGTATTCGATCGCGGTGACCTTGGCCGGGATGTCTTTCTTGTTGCGCTTGAAGTCGATGATGCGGTAGGTCTTCTTGTTGCCGCCGCCCTGATGACGGACGGTGATCTTACCCTGGCTGTTGCGGCCGGAGTGCTTCTTGATGTGTTCCGTCAGGGATTTTTCGGGCTTCTTCTTGGTGATTTCCTCGAAGGTCAGCACCGACATGAAACGGCGGGCGGACGACGTCGGCTTATATACTCTGATTCCCATAATCCTTGTCCTCCCCTATTAGACCATGCCTTCGAAGAACTCGATGGGCTTGGAATCTTCAGTCAGAATCACGTAGGCTTTCTTGACTTCGGCAGTGCGGCCCTGGGTGCGGCCCTGGCGCTTCATCTTGCCGATGGTCCTCAGCGTGTTCACGCGGGCCACTTTGACCGGCGGGAAGCAAGCTTCGACAGCCTTTTTGATCTCCGTCTTGTTGGCGTTGATCGCGACTTCAAAAATGTACCGCTTGTCCGCGATGCCATCGTAACCTTTTTCGGTCAGGACAGGACGCAGGATGATATCATGCGGGTCTTTCATGCGTACACCTCCTGAATCGCCTGCATTGCCGCTTTGACCACAACGATCTTATCGGCGTTGAGCAGGTCGTACACGTTGATGGTGTTGACGTAAGCGTCTTTCACACCGGGGATGTTCTTGCTCGCGCGGACCACGTCTTTCTGGTCCTGCTCGACCACCAGCAGGGTCTTCTTCTCAGACTCGAGAGCCTTGAGCATCTGGGCCACGTACTTGGTCTTCGCTTCGGCAAGCTTGATCTCGTTGACCACGATGATTTCATTGGCGGCGAGCTTGGTGCTCAGGGCGCTCTTCATCGCGAGGCGTTTGATCTTGCGGGGCACGTTGATCACGTAATCCCGGGGCTGGGGCGCGAATACGACGCCGCCATGACGGAACTGCGGAGCACGGTTGCCATGATGGCGAGCGTTGCCGGTGCCCTTCTGACGATAAATCTTACGGCCGCCGCCGCGGACCATTCCGCGGGACAGGGCGCTCTGCGTGCCCTGGCGCTGTGCGGCCAGATAGGAGCGGACCATCAGGTGCATCGCGGCGACGTTGGGCTCAACGGCGAAGATCTCGTCGTTCAGTTCCATCGTACCAACTTTCTTGCCCTGCATGTCCACCACTTGAATATTCGGCATGACTTTCTTCCTCCTTGTCAGGCTTTCACGGAATCACGGATCAGCAGCAGGCCTTCGTTGGGGCCGGGCACTGCGCCGTGAACCAGCAGCAGGCTGCGTTCCGCGTCAACCTTGACGATCTCAAGATGCTGGATGGTCACACGCTCTACGCCGTAATGGCCGGGCATGTGCTTGTTCTTGAACACGCGGGACGGGTCGGAGTTCGCGCTCATGGAGCCGACGCCGCGATGATACTTGGAGCCGTGGGCCATGGGGCCGGTGTGCTGGTTCCAGCGGTAGATCGCGCCGGTGAAGCCGCGGCCCTTGGTGGTGCCGGTGATGTCCACAGTCTCGCCTTCGGCGAAGACGTCAGCCTTTACGACCTGACCGACTTCGTAGCTGTCAGAATCGTCCAGCCGGAACTCACGCAGCGTGCGTGCAGGCTTGACGCCCGCTTTCTTGTAGTGGCCGTTGACCGGCTTGGTCAGCAGCTTTTCCGCGCGCTTTTCAGACAGCTCTTCGAAGCTGAACTGAACGGCGTCGTAACCATCCTTGCCGGACGCAGACTTCTTGGTCACGACCGTGCAGGGACCCGCCTGGATGACGGTCACCGGAACGAGGCGGCCGTCCGGCAGGAAAATCTGGGTCATCCCCAGCTTTTTGCCAATAATTGCCTTCTTCATGATAGCCTCCTGCCTTACAGTTTGATCTCGATATCGACGCCTGCCGGCAAATCAAGCTTCATCATGGCATCGACGGTGCGCTGGTTGACGTTGTACACGTCGATCAGGCGCTTGTGCGTACGGCGCTCAAACTGCTCGCGGCTGTCCTTATACTTGTGCGGAGAACGGAGAATCGTGACGATTTCCTTCTCGGTCGGCAGCGGGATAGGTCCCGATACACGCGCGTTGGTACGCTTTGCTGTTTCCACAATACGCTCAGCGGACTGGTCCACGAGATTGTGCTCATAGCCCTTGAGCTTGATGCGGATCTTCTGGTTGGCCATAGGTTTTCCTCCTTAGTTCGTAACTCTCTGTCGTCGGGGGGAGATATTGCTGCGTCCGCCTCTGGAAGACTCGCAGGTGACTTCCGCTCGCTGACGCGCAAACCCGGCGATGTCGGCTTTGCCGACTTCGAGTCCGTTCGCCCGATTTCCAGGCCTGGTCCACGATAATTACCCGTTCCGGCCAGAACGGCAACTTACCGCTTCTACCCATAAACAGACAACAGGCCTATTATATCCACAAAAATAAAAAAATGCAAGTGTTTTTGATATGTTTTTTGAAATTTTTTTGAGTTTTTTTGTCGAAAATGCGCTCTGTTGCGATGTTTTTGTTCGCGGCTATATGCGTTGCTCCGGGCGTTTAATAGCAAGAGCGGAGTGCGGAATTCGGAGTGCGGAGTTTAACTAATGTTCAAAGAATCACAGGATTGAATCAGGAAACAGCAGCAAAATATAAAAAGTAGAAAGTGAGAAGTACGAAGTAGGAAGTATTTCTACTTTTGATTGTGATCATGCTTTGCGCCCCGCAAAACATAATCGACTTCCCACTATCTACCTCCAGCTTTCTACTTAATGAAACATTCTTTAACTCCGCACTCCAAATTCCGCACTTCGTACTCACTCGTCTTCCGTTTCTTCATTATTATTCGTCTGCGTCTTCGGAAGCACCGCTCTCCTCGCGGCCTGGCGCTTGTGCTCTTCGCTCATGGCGGCATAATGGCGGCGGGTCGTGTTGACGTCCGAGTGCCCGAGTACGTCCGCCACCAGGTAGATGTCCCCCGTCTCCTGATAGAGGTTCGTGCCGAATGTGCTGCGCAGCTTGTGCGGGCTCAGCCGCTTTTTGAGCGGCGCTGCGACCAGCGCGTATTTCTTGACCAGGTTTTCGACCGCGCGCTGGGTGATTCGCCGCTTCTGCAGTGATAAAAACAGCGCGTCCTCATGGCCGGGCAGAGGTTCGATTTCCGAACGCTCCTCCAGATACCGGCGCAGCGCGTCCCCCACCTGATCCGGGAAATACAGTATCGTTTGGTTTCCGCCTTTGCGGGTGACCTGGAAAGCGTTCTCCTCAAAATCGACGTCACTCAGGTTGATGCCCACTAGTTCGCTCACGCGGATACCCGTACCCAGGAACATGAGCAGGATCGCGACATCGCGGCTCGCCGTTTTTCGGTTGAGCTTCTGCTGATGCTCGGTCAGACCGTCACCGGACGAGGCTGCCTCCAGCATCTTTTCCATTTCCTCGTAATCCAGTCGCAGGATCGGCTTTTCATGCAGCTTGGGCAGGCTGACCAGGGTCGCGATATTCGCTGGGATATGCCCATTTTTAAAGAGGTATTCAAACAGTGACCGGAGCGAGCACAGCTTGCGCATGATCCCCAGCTCGTGGTTCTGCATCAGGCTTTCGTCCCGCGTAAAGTACTGCCCCAGATAGTCCTGAAAACCCTCGATGTCCCGGGCCGTCAGGCTGCTCAGTTCACGGTCCCCGATCAGGGAAATGTCCACGTCCGCAAAATCGGGGTTTTCTTTCTGCAGATAATCAAAAAACAGCCGGTAATCATAGGCGTACGCCAGCCGCGTCAGCGTACTGGTGGTATGTCCGATCGAACGGAAAAAGTCCGTGCACACCGCGGGCAGTTCCCGCTGAAGCTGCCGCAGCCTTCCTGTACGGCGAATGTCCTGTTGAGTTTTATAATCTGCTTTCTGCTGGTAAGGCATTGCTTATCTCCCGTCATTCACGCCGGATAACTGCCCTGACAAAGGCAGACGAACAGGTATACGGCGTGATGATTTTTTCATTAATGAAAAACGAATTTCTTCAGCCGTCCCTCGACGACCGCCTGGAGGCCCTCCACCATGCCCTGCGCGATCTTTTCCTGGTAGTCGTCAGTGGTCAGGATCCAGTCGTTGGCCGGCGTGGAGAGGAATCCGCACTCGATCAGGAAAGTCGTCATTTTCGACCAGTTGTTCCCGACAAACTGGTCGGACATCCGCACGACGCCGCCCTTGACGCCGGTCGACTCCTTCATCGCGTCCAGGATCGTCTGTGCGACGTCCCGGTACTGTTCGATCGGCATAACCGCTTTCGCATAGGGCGAGTTCGACGGCCCATAGACGTAGATCGCGTTGTTGTTGCCCTCGGAAGACATGTTCAGGTGAATTCGCAGGAAATAATCAGCGCCCTGTTCGTTCGCGTACTCGGCGCGCTCCATGTTCGTGACCGACACTTCCTCGACCCACCGGGTCATGGTCACTTCGGCGCCGAGTTCTCGCAGCCTGCGGCAGATACGGTATGAGATCTCCAGAACCGCGATGGATTCCTTGCGCAGGGTCACCGCGCCTTGTCCCATCGTGGAATTGCCGCCCGACACGAGTTTTTCAGACCCGGGATACTGGTGCACCCTTCCCCCATGCACTTCAAGCCCCTGATGACCCGGATCAAGGCACACCTTGACGCCTTTGAGCGGACCTTCTTCCGCGACATAACTGACATCAGGCGGCACGAAAAGGAGCCGGACCTTATCTGAGGCCAGTTTCCTGTTATTCAACCCGCTGACGGTCACCGTGACCGAATCCTTCGCGTTTGCGCACGGGAGCAGCAGTCTCCCGGAAAACCGGCCGTCTCCCTGTTCGTCGACGATCAGCTGGCCCTTCTGCATGACCGACGAAAACTGGACAATCGCCTGATGGTGTCCGGGAGCGGTGAACGAATAATCGACATATTTGTCGCCCGGCGTCAGCGTCAGATCCTTTACCTTCGCCGCCGCCCCGGATGAGACCTTTCTCGTTTCCGGCGCTTTCACGTCATTCAGATCAAAAGTGGCTTTGTCCAGCAATCTCTCGGAAGGCGTTTTGATCTCTATTTTCAGGTTTTTTGCCTTCTGTTTGCACGGAAGCGGTATCTCGCCCTCAAACTGCCCGTTCCGGCCCGTCAGTACAAGGATTCCCGATTCATCCGCTGTCTTGTATTTGACAAGCAGATACGGATAATCCGGGCAGGCAAATGAACAGCTCACTCCCGTTCCGGTTTCCGATAAGCGGATCCCGGTCACAGACTTAGCCGCGACCGCGCTTCCGAGCGAAGAGACGCAGCATAGCAAAACCGCAAATAGTATGATTTGCATTAAGCGTTTATGCAGCATACAGACTCCTTGTTGATTGCGAAAAGCCGCTTAAGCGCGGCTTTTCGTCAGTTCATTATATTTCGTCCGTCGGTTCAAGGCTCGAAAGCTCATCGGCCGGCATATCAGGCGTTTCCTGGTCCTGCTCTGTTTCGGGGGGCAAGGTTTCCTCCGCTTCCTCCTCCGGATCGGCGCGGCAGACGGAGATGATCCGGCGCTCGTCGCCGACGCGCATCAGGCGCACGCCCTGGGCGACGCGGCCGCAGACGCGGATGGAGCTGACCGGCATACGGATAATCGTGCCGTCGTCCGTGATCAGCAGGATGTCCTCGTCCTCATGCACGACCAGCTGCGCGGTCAGCGGGCCGGTCTTATCCGTCAGCGCCATGGCTTTCACGCCCATGCCGCCGCGGCTCTGCTCACGGTAGAGCTCGGGATCCGTCCGCTTGCCGTAGCCGTTTTCGGTGATGTTCAGCACCAGGGAGCCTTCCTCGATCACGCAGAGGTCGATTACCTGATCGCCCGCGTTCAGGCGCATGGAGCGCACGCCGCGCGCCATACGGCCCATCGAGCGTACGTCGCCCGTGCTGAAGCGGATCGCGCGGCCGTCCCTTGTGCCCATCAGCAGCGTATCGCCGTCGCGGCACAGGCGCACGCCGACCAGCTCGTCGCCTTCCATCAGCGTGACCGCGTAAAGGCCCATCCTGCGCAGGTTCCGGAATTCGTCCAGGTCGGTCTTCTTGATATAGCCGCCCTTGGTGGCCATGATCAGGCTGTAGTTGTCGCCCTCCTTGGGCAGCGGCAACATGGTCGTGACCTTTTCGCCGGTGGTCAGCTGCAGCAGGTTGATGATCGCCGTGCCGCGCGCCGTACGCCCGGCTTCGGGGATCTGGTAGCAGCGCAGCATGTACACGCGGCCCAGATTGGTGAAGAACATCACGTCCTGATGCGTGTTCACGATGCAGATCTGCTCCGCGAAGTCCTCGTCGCGCGTCGTCATGCCGCTCACGCCCTTGCCGCCGCGGTTCTGCGCGCGGTACACGGACTTGGAAATGCGCTTGACATAGCCGAAGTGCGTCAGGGTGACCACCATATCGTCCACTGCGATCAGGTCTTCGACGTCGATCTCGCCCTCGACCGGAGAGAGCTCCGTGCGGCGGTCGTCGCCGAACTTGTCGCGGATCACGCTCAGTTCGTCCTTGATGACGGCCATCAGCTTGGTCTTGTCCGCCAGCAGGCCTTCGAGGTAGGCGATGTCGGCCTCGATCTCGTCGTATTCGGCCTGGAGCTTGTCGCTTTCGAGGTTGGTCAGGCGGGCCAGGCGCATGTCCAGGATCGCCTGGGCCTGCTTGTCCGAGAAATCGAAGCGTGCCATCAGGGCTTCCTTGGCGGAAGGCGTATCCTTGCTGGTGCGGATGATGTGCACGACCTCGTCGATATTGTCCAGCGCCTTGAGCAGGCCTTCGAGGATGTGCGCGCGTGCGCGGTCTTTCTCGAGGTTGTACTGCGTGCGGCGGGTGACCACGTCGTCCTGGTGGCGGATGTAGTAATACAGCACGTCGCGCAGGCTCAGTACACGCGGATGGCCGTCCACCAAGGCCAGCATGTTCACACCGAAAGTATCCTGCAGCTGCGTATGCTTGTACAGGTAGTTCATCACCACCGCAGGCTGCACATCCTTCTTGAGCTCGATGACGATGCGCATGCCGTTGCGGTCGGACTCGTCGCGCAGGTCGCTGATGCCTTCGACCTGCTTGTCGCGTACCAGCTCACCGATCTTTTCCACCAGGCGCGCCTTGTTGACCATGTACGGGATCTCAGTGACCACGATGCGCGCGCGGTCGTGGCCCATATCCTCGATCTCGCTCTTGGCGCGGACGGTGATATGCCCCTTGCCGGTGTAATAGGCTTCGCGGATGCCGGAAAGACCCAGGATCACGCCGCCGGTGGGGAAATCCGGACCTTTGATGTGCTCCATCAGGTCGTCCAGCGTCGCGTCCGGATTGTCGATCAGACAGATCGCGCCGTTGATGACTTCGCGCAGGTTATGCGGCGGGATATTGGTCGCCATGCCGACCGCAATGCCCTGGGAACCGTTGACCAGCAGGTTCGGAAAGCGCGCAGGCAGCACCGTGGGCTGCATCAGCGTTTCGTCGAAGTTGGGCATGAAATCGACGGTATCCTTGTCGATATCCTGCATCATATAGGTGCAGATCTTGCTCATGCGTGCTTCGGTGTAACGCATGGCCGCCGCGCCGTCGCCATCCACGGAACCAAAGTTGCCCTGGCCCTCCACCAGCGGGTAGCGGATGGAGAAATCCTGCGCCAGGCGGACCATGGCATCGTAAACGGACGCGTCGCCGTGGGGATGGAACTTACCGAGCACATCGCCCACCAGACGCGCGGACTTGCGGAAGGGCTTGTCCGGCGTCATGCCGAGCTCGTTCATATCGAACAGGATGCGCCGGTGTACCGGCTTCAGACCGTCGCGCACATCCGGCAGCGCGCGATTGATGATGACCGCCATCGCGTACGCGATGAACGAGGTTTTCATCTCCGTTTCAAGATCGGCAGGCAATAAACGGTCATTGATTTCACTGGGCATGGTTGCTTTCCTTTCATTGGTTATGCAGGGAGAGACGGAAACTCTTCTGGAGAAGAGCTTTTCTCCTCTCCCTGCACCCTTTCCTCTTTCAGAAGACTTTAATTCAAAGGGTATTCTTCAAAATAATCATTATTGCGCGCAAACAGGCTCCTGAGCCCCAGTACCCGTTTCAGCGTTTTTTCGCAGTCCGCAGGAGCCGGAATCAAGCTGGCGGACACGATGTCTTCATCGTTTTTGACAAAGGAACAGAGAACTCCGTAATCACGGTTGTATTTGAGAAAAACCAGGGCACATTCCGGAAAAGCCTCATCAGCCTGGAACACACAGCCCGTACGCAGTACAGATACTGCTGCCATAAACGCTGCTCCCGCCTGGCTCGCTACTGCTGAGGGGACCGATCCGCCCACCGACTGCCGCACCTTGTCGGCAACATCAGGGGAAAAATCCTTCAGCGATACACCGGACGCAGAGAGGAAAGCCTCGATCGCGCCTTCCTTGAGCACATAAACCGTACCTTCCGAATACTGATTCCATGCGGCTTTGGCAATTTTATCAATCAGCGCCTTGGCTTCACCGTTTGAGCCCAGGTACAGCCTCACATATGCTTCATCCCCCGCGCATTCCGCCATCAGAGCCGTCAGCGCTTCTGCCTGTTCACGCATGGTTTCCCGGGCGTCATCGTTGAGTTCCGCACATGCCGCGAGGGACAAAAAGACGGACAATATCAGAGCAATCGCAGTTATGCGCCGCATCCTTTTCATCAGCATCCCTCCAGCACATCAGGAGTAGAATTAACTCCTGATTCCTCACTCCTAACTCCTCACTCACAGGCGGCACAATGTGCTGTCCCTACATCACAGGTCCAAATCCTTCACGAGTGTCGCGTTCTGTTCAATGAACTCGCGGCGGGGTTCGACCTTATCGCCCATCAGGAGCGTGAAGATCTCGTCGGCTGCCATCGCGTCAGAAAGCGTGAACTGCTTCATGGTGCGGGTTTCAGGGTTCATGGTGGTCTGCCAGAGTTGCTCGCTGCTCATCTCGCCCAAGCCTTTGTACCGCTGGACCTCGGGCTTGGAATCACGGCCGATCTCGTTCAGCTTGGCTTCCTTCTCCTCGTCGGAATAGACATACCATTCCTGCTTGCCCTTCGTGATCTTGTACAGGGGCGGCATGGCGCTGTATACATAGCCCTGCCGGATCAGTTCCGGCATGTAGCGGTAGAAGAAGGTCAGCATCAGGATGCGGATGTGGCTGCCGTCGACGTCGGCATCGGTCATGCAAACGATGCGGTGGTAGCGCAGCTTATCGAGATTGAAATCGTCGCCGATGCCGCAGCCGAAGGCCGTGATCATGTTCTTGATCTCCTGATTGATCAGGATCTTGTCCATGCGGGTCTTTTCGACATTCAGTATCTTGCCGCGCAGGGGCAGGATCGCCTGGAAATGGCGGTCACGGCCGGACTTGGCGCTGCCGCCTGCGGAGTCGCCCTCGACCATGAAGATCTCACACTTGGCGGGATCGCGCTCGGTGCAGTCCGCCAGTTTGCCGGGCATGGAGCCGCTCTCCAGCGCGCTCTTGCGGCGGGTCAGCTCACGGGCTTTGCGGGCCGCTTCACGGGCACGGGCCGCGCCCAGGCAGCGCTCCAGGATGATCCTGGATACGGTTGGATTCTCCTCCATGAAGGTGGTCAGGTGTTCGGACACGAGGCCGTCCACGATGCCGCGCACCTCGGAATTGCCCAGCTTGGACTTGGTCTGGCCTTCGAACTGCGGTTCCGGCAGCTTGACGGATACAATCGCCGCCAGCGATTCCTTCACATCGTCCGCTTTCAGGTTCGCGTCCGCGTCTTTCAGAATCTTGTAACGCCGCCCGTAATCATTGACGGCGCGGGTCAGGGCCTGCACGAAACCCGTCAGGTGAGTGCCGCCTTCAGGCGTGTGGATATTGTTGGCGAAGGCGTAAATGTTATCCGTGTAGGAGTCGTTATACTGCATGGCAACTTCGACCATCACCATGTTTTTGACGCCTTCCACATAAATGGGTTCCGGGAAAAGCACCTCTTTGTTTTTGTTGAGGTACTTCACGAATTCCTTGAGGCCGCCTTCATAATGGAAAACATGCTCGCGCTCCTGGCCTTCACGCTCATCCTTCAGGGTGATGCGCACGCCTTTGTTCAGGAAAGCCATTTCCCTGAGCCTGGTCTTGAGCGTATCATACTCGAAAGTGATACCGGGATCGAACACGCCGTCAGGATTCTCCTCAGAACGGATGTCCGGCCAGAAACGGATATAGGTCCCCGTATCCTCGGTCTCGCCAATGACACGAAGATCATATTCGATCTTGCCGCGCTTGTATTCCTGCTCATACATCTTTCCGCCGGTATGCACTTCCACCCTCAGATGGCTCGACAGGGCATTGACAACCGACGCGCCGACGCCATGCAGGCCGCCGGATACCTTGTAACCGGAGCCGCCGAACTTGCCGCCCGCGTGCAGAACCGTCAGACAGACCTCAACCGCCGGGCGGTGGAGCTTGGGATGATCGTCCACCGGAAAACCGCGCCCGTTGTCCCTGACGGAAACCGAAGCATCGGGATGGATCTCCACCAGGATATCGTTGCAGAAGCCCGCCAGCGCCTCATCAATCGCGTTATCCACGATCTCGTACACCAGATGGTGCAGGCCACGCGCGTCCGTTGAGCCAATATACATACCCGGGCGCTTGCGCACGGCTTCCAGGCCTTCCAGCACCTGGATCTGCGAAGCGTCGTAGGTTTCCCCCGTGATTCTCGTTTCAATGATTTCTTCCTGCATGATTTCCTCCACTCATTCCCCTGCGGCCGGCCGTTATGCCGGACACGCTGCTGCTGCAAAGGCTTTCGCGGCACCGCAGCAGGCTGCCCAGAGGCAACAATTTATTATATCACAAAAATCATTATAATGGAAGCTTTTGGTTGAAGTTTTCCGCAATTTTCCTTCCAAAAACTGATCCGTTTTCCTGAATCCGCCAGCCTTTCCGGCATCCCTTACCTTCAGAATATGGTAACCGGTTTTGACATTGACTTTTCATGCGGAAATGCCTATACTATCAAACACAGGGATATCCTGGGGTGTTCGCCAGTTCTCTGTTGTTCCCCACATTTCAAATAACGGAACTCGGGTCGTTTTCAGGTTCGGCTGTCATGCCCCCGCACCTCACGGCGCGCCAGGGGACGGCAAAAGACCGCGCAGAGTTCCGGCCTGTTCTTAGGAGCGGGTGAAATATACAGGGAACAGCGGCATCTTGGGTTTCCTGTCTGCGGTCGGCTGGCCGCAGTCATCCGACATAACGGGTCATCCCTTATGACGGATTTTTTTTATCAGTGTTTTCCGGCACCCTTGCGCAATTATTGGTTACAGGAGTGTGGATTATGCAATACAGAAAGGACAGATACGGCCGAGACATTTCCCTCCTCGGATTCGGCTGCATGAGGCTCACGCACAGCGGCCCGGGCATCGACATCGACAAGAGCGCCCGGGAAATCAAACGCGCCTTCGAGCTCGGCGTCAATTATTTCGACACAGCCTACACCTATCCCGGCAGCGAGGAAGCCCTCGGCACGATCCTGGAGCGCAAACAGCTGCGCGATAAGGTCTATATCGCGACCAAGCTGCCGCAGTACCTGGTCAACAGTTCTTCCGCGATCGAGCGTTTCTTTCAGGAAGAGCTGCGCCGGCTGCGCACCGATAGGATCGATTATTACCTCATGCACATGCTGACCGACCTGGCAGCGTGGCAGAAACTGGAGAGGTTTGGCATCCGCGAATGGATCGCGCAAAAAAAGGCCGCGGGCCAGATCGTCAACATCGGCTTCTCCTTCCACGGGAACACCGACCAGTTTCTGGCTATCCTGGCTGCTTACGACTGGGATTTCTGCCAAATCCAGTACAACTACCTGGACGAGCACACCCAGGCCGGCCGCAAGGGACTGGAAGCGGCGCAGAAGCGCGGGATCCCGGTCATCATCATGGAGCCGCTCCGGGGCGGCAAGCTCGTGAACGCGCTGCCCGTGGACGCGCAGGAACTCATCGCCCGCGAAGCCCCGGGCCGGAAGCCTGCCGAACTGGCTTTCCGCTGGCTGTACGACCAGCCCGGCGTGACCTGCGTGCTTTCGGGCATGAACAGCCTTGAAATGGTCGAAGAGAACTGCCGCTGGGCTACAGAAACAGGCCCCGGCACCCTGACTGAAGCCGATTTTGCCTTCTATGACAAGCTGCGCGCCATCATCAACGCTCACCTGCGCGTGGGCTGCACCGCCTGCGGCTATTGCATGCCCTGCCCGCAGGGCGTGGATATCCCCGGCACGTTCCGCTGCTGGAACCGCATGTACTCCGAAAACAAATGGTCCGGCCGCTTCGAATATTTCCAGACAATCAGTTTGCAGAAAGAACAGCCTTTCGCGACAAGGTGCGTCGCCTGCGGACGGTGTGAGAAGCGCTGCCCGCAGCATATTTCCATCATTGAGGAATTAAAGCAGGCCGACCGCGCGCTCCGTCCGCCTTACATCCGCGTCGCCAACAAGGTCGCGCACGCCTGGCTTTTCAGGCGCGGACAAAACCATCAGGATACGCATCAATGAGCCATATTCCCGAAGAAAGCAATACGTTTGCTGACTGCCTGCTCGGCTGGTATGACGAAAACGGCCGCAGTTTTGTGTTCCGCGGGACGAAAGACCCCTACCGGGTCTGGCTGAGCGAGATCATGCTGCAGCAGACGCGCACGGAGAGCGCAGGCCCGTATTACGAGCGCTTTCTCAGCCGTTTCCCCGACGTCGCCGCGCTCGCCGCGGCGGATGAGGAATCCGTGCTGTGCTGCTGGCAGGGGCTCGGCTATTACACGCGCGCCAGAAACCTGCACAAAGCCGCGAAGATGGTCGTTTCCGATTTTGGCGGCGCTTTCCCCCGCACCGCAGAAGCGCTGCGCACGCTGCCGGGCGTCGGCGCCTATACTGCCGCTGCCGTCGCCTCCATCGCGTTCGGTGAATGCGTCCCGTCCATGGACGGCAACCTGATCCGCGTCTTCTCCCGCCTGACGGACGAAGCGGAGGACGCCTCGCAGCCAGCGACCGTACAGCGGCTCGCCGAAGAGGCGAAGCGCCTGATGCCCCAGGACCGCCCGGGAGACTACAACCAGGCGCTCATGGACCTCGGGGCGACTGTCTGTACCCCCGGTACGCCGGACTGCTCTGCCTGCCCCATACAGGCGTACTGCCTGGCCGCACAGGCCGGTCACCCGGAAACGCGGCCTGTCCTGCCGCGCAAAGCCCCTCCGATATGCGTTCCGCTCAATCTGCTGATGATCTTCGGGCACGGCCGGGTATATCTCCGGCAGCGGCGGGAAGCCCTCCTCAAGGGCATGTACGTATTCGCCCTGAGCGAAGACCCGCCTGAACAGGCGCTGAACGCCCTCGGCCTCACCGGCGCAGAAATCGTGCCCGCAGGCGAGGCGAGGCACGTTTTCACCCACCGTGTATGGGAAATGACGCTGTGGGCGGTGCACATCGATCACATCCCGCCGGCGTTGGAACCGAATTTCTATACGCCGGAGCAGATGGACGCCCTGCCTGTACCCACAGCCATGCGCGCCGCCTGCGCCTATGTCCGAAAGGAGCTCCATCAATCATGAAACAAAAGCCGAAAGCGTCCGAACCGCTGCGCCGTGTGCGGCATGCCAGGGCCCTGATGCGCCTAGCGCAGTTCATGGCACTGGCTTTGTTCGGCGTGGCGGTATACTGCTTTTATATCCGCGATTACCGGGAAGGATGGGCGCTGGTCGCCGCTTCATTCCTGGCTGTCGTGCTGCTGGCCCTGCCGGCCGCGAACGCCTGGCGCAGGCAATGGAAACGCCAGAGCATCATCGCCGGTTACGGTACGTACGCAGAGCAGACGGAGCTGGACGAACGCCCGCACATGGCGCCGGAACAGTTTGAGCTGCTCTGCCTGTTTCCCTTCGATTTCAACGCCACCGGCGATTTTGACGTCCACCGGGAAATCAGGCTCACCTGCCGCGAACGGACGGTCAGCCTCACAGAAATGACTGTGCCCGCGCGCATCCGCGGGCTGGAAGCCCTGGTGGACGGCGTGCTGATCCGGATGGACATGCCCCGCGCGCCGGTCTCCCGCCTGATGCTGACCGGCACATCCTTCGGCGATCTGGACATTCTGACGGCGTGGTACCGCAAAAACCTGCGCCTGCTGCCCGCGATGTTCAGCGTCCAGCAGCAGATGCAGGCTTTCAGCGACGGCTCTGAACCCGGACTTCGCACGATCTCCCAGCTGCACCGCATCACCGAAAAGCGCGCCAGGAATATCGTATTGAGCCTCGCCGGACGGGAACTGAACGTTTTCATCCGCAACGCAGTGATCCTGACCAATCCGCCGATGGGCTTCGGTCAAATCACCCAGCAGCGCCTTGAGCAGCTCGGCATTCCCGAACTGCCTGCCATTCTGGATTTCGCCTTTGATACCGAAGCCCTGCGCGCCGGCGCGGACATCCCCTTCGATGAAGAGGAAGACCGCAAACAGGCGGGACTACAGACGGTCATCCATGAAGCGGACGAAGATTTCCGCCGTCCGGAGGAACACGAATGAGCCCCGCCGTTCCGCTCGCTGTCTATGATTTCGACGGCACGGTCATCAAAGGCGACAGCATCGTCGCCTACCTGCGCTTCGCTCATGCCCGCGGGTATATCACCCCTGCCGCGCTGCTCGGCGCCGCTATGAACGGCCTGTACAGCCGCCTGCATCTGCTGAGCGCCGGGGAGGCGAAATACCGCGCCTTGCGCTTCCGCGAGTGCATGACCGCCGAAGCGCGAAAAGAGCTCGACCTCGCGTTTGCAGAGGAACTCTTCACTCGTGTCAGGCCTGGCGCCCTTGCGCAGATCGCCCGGGACCGCGCCGAGGGACGGCTGATCATCCTCCTTTCCGCGTCCACGGACAATTATATGCAGCTCCTGGCAGACCGGCTCGGCGTTGACAAACTTATCTGCACGCGCCTGGACGAACTGCCGGACGGCAATTGCCGCGGCGCAGCCAAGGTCGGACGCTTGCAGACGTGGCTCTCCGAAAACGGCATCACCCCGGATTTTCCGGCCTCCGCCGCCTATGGCGATTCCCTCAGCGACGAACCGGTACTGGCCCTCGTGGGACACCCGGCCGTCGTCAATCCGACCGCGAGAGTACAAAAGCGGTTTCAGAACCGCTTTCCCGTACTGCGCTGGCCAGACAGGCAGGATAAAGCATGATCAGACGAATTGCCCTTCTCCTGGTTTTTTGCCTGCTCATTCCCTATGCGGCAGTCACGGCAGAGGAATCCGAGCCCGCCGCGCGATACACCGCCATCACCCTGCAGGCCGTCACGCCTCAGGAAGGTATGGGCACGGGCAAAAAGCTGCAAAAGATCCGTACCGATGCGACTGTGGAAGTCCTCGAATACGGCGACACCTGGTGCCTCGTTCATTACCGCAATAGGACCGGCTACGTGAAGACGCGCTACCTCTACGGTTTCGTGTCCCTCGACGCACAGCAGTGGCCTTCGCCGCAGTATAAACCCTGTAAAGGGTACGTTATCCTGGATACGGAGGCGCTCATCAAGGGCGGCAAGTTTTCCGGCCTGAACGCCGCGCCGGGTACCCTCGTCGCTGTCTGCGACGAAAGCCTTTCCCTGCCCGTATGGCGCGGCAGCGCCGAACTGCCCGCCGAAGCTGGATCCTATACGCTTTTTGTCGACTGGCAGACTGCTGAACCCGGGGACAGGATCGCCGGTTTTACGACCTACTACAACGAGAGAACGGGCCGCCCGCTGCAGGCAGCCCGCCAGAACAATATCGCTTTAGGCTGTGAACGCATCACCGGCCAGATCGTCCAGCCCGGCGATACCTTCTCTTTCAACGCACTCTGCGCGCCGTACAAGCTCAAAAACGGCTACAAAACCGCCAAGAACATCAGCCATGCCGGCAAAGGTCCCGGCGGCGGCATCTGCCAGGTCAGCACCACCCTGTACAACGCCGTGCTCGCGCTGCCGCTGCAGATCACTGCCTGGGCGGCGCACCGCCCGACCGGCGTCTCGTACATTCCGCGCTCCTTCGACGCGGCCGTTGGCAGCACGACTGACCTCGCCTTCCGCAACGACCTTCCCTACCCAATCCGCATCGAAGCGATGCCGCAGGACGGAGCAGTCACAGTCATTATCAGAAGAGAACAGTAAACCAGACACAAGGCAGAAAGCAAAAACATAAGGCACAAGGAACAGCGAATATTCGCGATGCTTTGTGCCTCTTTTTGTGGATGTGAGTGGTAATTACCAAAACCGAAATAATAGTATACAGGGTATAAGAAGATGTTGCAGAAGATCATCTGCAACATCCTCTCTATTTCCAGGTATATCGTTTTTCTAAATAGATTGTGCAACAAAGAGTGTCATGCAATCAGAAAACTCTGGGAGGTTTGGAGGGGCCGCAGCCCCTCCAAGTATAATCCGCAGCAGCGACATGTGCGGTGCGAGGAGCATTTTTGCGAAGCAGAGCTTGCCCTGCGAGAGCAAAAATGCTTTCTTTGCGCCTTTTCCGCCCGGGAGGCCCGAAGGGACGAGAGGAAAAGGCGTTTTGTCGATCAAATGGAGTTATCCATTTGATCGTAGGGGTTGTATAACAACCCCTTATTCCTTCATTCCTCGTACTGGTATCCCAGTTCAAACGCCTTCATGTTGATGTCCAGGAATTTGGGCGGGACAGTCGTGCGCAGGGTTTCTTCCCACTGCTCGCGGGGGATTGACGTATTGCGGGCCAGCAGGCCGATCAGCACGACGTTCACAGCCTTGATGCTGCCCGCTTCCCGGGCCAGCACCAGAGCGTCCACCGCGGTCAGCTTCGCGCGCTCCCGCAGCGCCTCCTCGATCCCCTTCGGATACTCCGCCGCGCCGGTGATGACCGGCATCGGGTCGATCTGCTGGGCGTTGACGATGATCTGGCCGTCACGCTTCAGGTATGGCAGAGCGCGCAGGGCCTCCAGCAGTTCGAAGGACAGGATGATGTCCGCGCCGCCTTTTTCGATGATCGGAGACCAGACCTTTTCGCCGAAACGGACATAGGTGGTCACACTGCCGCCGCGCTGGCTCATGCCGTGCACTTCGGAGACCTTGACGTCATAGCCCGCGCCGATCAGCGTGTTACCCAGGATGCGGCTGGCCAGCAAAGTGCCCTGGCCGCCGACGCCGACGATCATGATGCTCGTAATGCTCATACCGGCTCAGCCTCCTTTTCGATGGCGTGGAATGGGCAGACGTTGACGCACAGCCCGCAGCCGTTGCACTGGGTCGCGTCGATCACGACACGCCCGTCGTGCACGGTCAGCGCCGGACAGCCCAGCTTCATGCACATGCGGCAGTCGCGGCAGGTGTCCTGATTGACATGGCAGTGCCCCGCGTATTTGACATATTTGAGCAGCGCGCAGGGCCGCTGCGCGATGATCACAGAAGGCTCGTCAGCTGCGATCTCTTCTTTGACAGCGGCTTCCATCGCCTTGACGTCGAAGGGATCCACCACGCGCACGCGGTCGATGCCCACGGCTTTCGCCAGTAGCTCCAGATCCACCTGTTTGGTGGCTTCGCCGCGGATGGTTTTTCCGGTGGTCGGGTTGTCCTGATGGCCGGTCATACCAGTGATGGAGTTGTCCAGGATGATCACCGTGTTGATGCCTTTGTTGTAGACTACGTCGATGAGTCCCGTGATGCCGGAATGGATGAAAGTGGAATCGCCGATGACGCTGACCAGCTTCTTCGCGAATTCCGGGCCGCGGGCTTTCGCCATGCCCAGGGCCGCGCCGATGGACGCGCCCATGCAGATCGTCGTGTCGATAGAACCCAGCGGAGGCATCGCGCCGAGCGTGTAGCAGCCGATATCGCCGCACACGGTCAGGCCGAGTTTCTTCAAAACGTAGAAAGTGCCGCGGTGCGGGCAGCCCGCGCACATGACCGGCGGACGCACCGGCACCGGCAGTCCGGCGTCAGTTACGGGTTCATCGTCCGTGTTCAGCACCGCCTGCCTGATCATCGCGGCGCTGTATTCGCCCAGCATGGTAAAGGCTTCCTTGCCGATGACGCCGAGGCCCAAGGAACGGACGTAGGTCTCGATAAAGGGATCCAGCTCCTCGATGACAAACACGACCTCGTGGGCGGCCACGAATTCACAGAGCTTGCGCTCCGGCAGCGGCCAGACCATGCCCAGCTTCAGGTAGTCCGCCCGCTCGTCCAGCGCTTCCTGCGCATACAGATAAGAGATACCTCCGCAGATGACGCCGATGGCCGAACCGTTGTCGATCACCTGGTTAAGCGGCGTTTCCTCGGCAAAAGCGCGCAGGGCTTCCGTACGCTTTTCCACGTCCACGTGCCGGCGGATGGCGTTGGCGGGAGCCATGACGAACTTCGCGGGATTCTTCACATAATCCTTGAGCGGCACCTGGTCGGGCTCGCCCAGCTGCGCCATGCTCTGGGAATGCGCGACACGCGTGGTCAGGCGCAGGAAGACCGGAACGTCGAACTTTTCGCTCATTTCATAGGCAGCCTTGGTATAGGCCAGGCACTCGTCGGAGTCCGAGGGCTCCAGCATCGGGCACTTGGACGCTTCCGCGTAGTGGCGGGAGTCCTGCTCGTTCTGGCTCGAATGCATGCCCGGGTCGTCCGCCACAGCGATCACCAACCCGCCGTTGACGCCGGTATAGGAAGCGGTGAACACGGGATCGGCCATCACGTTCAGACCCACATGCTTGCAGCAGGTCATCGCGCGGGCGCCGCCGATGGACGCGCCGATCGCCACTTCACAGGCTACTTTTTCGTTCGGCGCCCACTCACAGTAGATTTCCGGATACTTGACGATGCTCTCGGTGATTTCCGTGCTCGGCGTGCCGGGATAGGATGCCACGACACGGACGCCGGCCTCATACGCGCCGCGCGCGACGGCCGCGTTACCGATCAGCAGTTGTGATTTCATAGCTGTACCTCGATTTCGTTCTGTTTCGCGACGACGCTCTCGCCGCAATAGATTTCACGCAGTTTGGGCTTTTCGATCTTGCCGGTGGCGTTGCGCGGCACATGCGCGAAGATGATCTTGCGCGGGCGCTTGTAACGCGGCATACCGGCACAGAACTCGTTGATTTCTTCCTCGGTCGCGGTCATGCCTTCCTTGATCTCGATGATCGCCGCCGCGATCTCGCCCAGGCGCGGATCGGGCAGGCCGATGACCGCCACGTCCTTCACCGCGTTGTGCGCGCGGATGAAGTCTTCGATCTGCACCGGATACAGGTTTTCGCCGCCGGTAATGATGACGTCCTTCTTGCGGTCTACCAGGTAGATGAACCCGTCGGCGTCCCGCATGGCCATGTCGCCTGTAAAGAGCCAGCCGTCCTTCAGCACCTCGTTGGTCGCCTGTTCGTCCTTATAGTAGCAGGTCATGACGCCGGGGCCTTTCACACAGAGTTCGCCCACGCTGCCCTGTTCGACCGGCTGTCCCTGCGGATCGACGATCTTGACCTCCCAGCCGTAGCCCGGGATGCCGATCGCGCCGACCTTGTGCACGTTTTCAACGCCCAGGTGCACGCAGCCGGGTCCGATGGATTCAGACAGGCCGTAATTGGTATCGTACTGGTGATGCGGGAAAACGTTCAGCCAGCGCTTGATCAGGGACGGCGGCACCGGCTGCGCACCGATGTGCATTAGACGCCACTGGTCAAGTTGATAGTCGTCCAGCTTCACGTCACCGCGGTCGATCGCGTCCAGGATATCCTGCGCCCATGGCACCAGCAGCCAGACGATGGTGCAGTGCTCGTCGCTGACCGCCTTCAGCACCCACTCCGGACGCGTGCCCTTAAGCAGTACAGCTTTGCCGCCGACCAGGAAGCTGCCGAACCAGTGCATTTTCGCGCCGGTGTGATACAGCGGCGGGATGCAGAGAAACACGTCGTCGTGCGTCTGGCCGTGGTGATTCTGCTCAACCATCGCTGCGTGCATGAGCGAGCGATGCTTGTGCAGGATCGCCTTGGGGAAACCGGTCGTGCCCGAGGAATAGTAAACCGCGCCGTAATCGTCGTCCGTCAGCGGGATGTTCGGGTTATCGGTGGAGCAGAAACCGATCATTTCATTATAGCTGTCCGCGAAGGTCGGGCACTCCTCACCGACATAGAAGAGGTGACGCACCTTGGGAATGCGGTCGCAGATCTCCTCCATGCGGCCGATGAACTCGGGACCGAAAGCGAGCATGGTGCAGTCAGCCTTCTCAAGGCAGTAGCGGATCTCTTCCGCAGTATAGCGGTAATTGAGCGGCACCGCAACTGCGCCGGCGCGTAGGATGCCGAAATACACGGGGAGCCATTCCAGCGAGTTCATCATCAGGATGGCGACCTTGTCGCCCTTATGGCAGCCGCGGGTGAGCAGCAGGTTGGCAAAACGGTTGGCCTTCAGGTCAAAATCCTTCCAGGTCAGTTCGCGGCGGAAAGGCTGGCCGGGCTCCGGCTGCATCAGCGAATACTCGCGCCAGGTAATACGGCTTTCCGGTTCAAACTTCGGGTTGATTTCGACCAGAGCGGTTTCCTGCCCGTAAAGCTCAGCGTTACGGCTCAGGATTTCAGTGATGGGCATAGGGTTGAGCCTCCTTTTTGTGTTTGGAGAGCAAATGAAAACGCCCTCCGCATCTCAAAATGAAGAGGACGATAATAAATTACCGCGGTACCACCTCTTTTGCCGCCGGCCATTGCCGGACAGCCGCTCACAAGGGTTGCCCCTTTCGCGCGCTGACGGGCGCACCCGGCGCAGCCTACACAGGATATATCCCTTCGGTGCGCGACTCGCGGGCTGTATTCGGTCGGGCCGCTCATCCTGCCTTGCACCAGCCGGCAGGTCTCTGCCATGGGCGCGTCCGCCTACTTGTTCCCGGTCACTGTCTTTCAGGCGCATTATACCCGCATTTTCACGAAGCGTCAAGACAGCAGAATGTTTTATTACGGTTCCGGCTGAAAAATTAACGAAAACGTTAACAGAATTGTAAGCAAATCAACATCAAATGTAATTGACTTTGATTGCACGATTATGCTACCATTTCCACGATGACTCACTTGAATGGAGGTCGATTCACGATGTTTAAACGTATTCTGGCTGTTGTGATGCTTTCAATCCTGCTGGTCGGCGGTCTGGTGCCCGCCGCGTCAGCGGTTACTTGGAAAGAGCCCTGGGATTTCTCCGGCGGTTACTACACCGAGGACTGGGCAAAGCATTTTGCCACCAAGAAGGTCACTACCAACACCAAAACCACCATGTACCGTGTGCGTAAGCATGCATACAACACCGAATCCAAGAAATTCGAAACGGTGTCCAGCCTGCGCGTCCGCTGGGAGCCCCGCGCCTACGTCCTGAACAGCCAGGGCAAGCAGATCAAGCGCTGGTTCACCCGCGAAAACCGCCTGACCTACACCACGGCCCATTACAGCTATCTGTATTACAAGGCCGGAGACGAGTTGGCCATCGTCGGCAAGACCAACGTCAACAAGCTCTGGTATCTGGTCAATATCGAACAGACGCCGGTCAATCCCTACAACAAGAATTCCAAGAAGCGCATTTCCGATAAGCAGCTGTATGACATCATTGACAACTATGAAGGTCACTTCGGCTGGGTGTTCGGGCGCTACATGGTCGCGGACAACAAGAGCGGCGACTATACCGTCAAGGTCAAGTCCAAGAACGCCACGCTGTACGCCAACCACTCCATCTCCTCCAAGGTCGTAGCGACCGTCGGCAAGGGAACCAAGCTCACTCCCACCTATTCGAGCTGGCCGAAACCGTCCGCCCAGGACGGCATCGCCGCGGAAGAGAAGTATGAGCTGAACGGTTCTCTGACCACCAACAAGAAGGGCTATGTCTGGCACCAGGTCTACTACAACGGCAAGAAGTGCTGGATCCGCAACGACCACGTCACGGTGACGGAAAACAAGTAACACCATCTGTCCGGGATGGTACATACAGGGCAGTCCGAGCAGGAATCGGGTTGCCCTGTTTTCATTAGCGGAGGGAATCATGACCGAACAGTTTTCAAGAACTGCCCTGCTCCTGGGTGAAGACGCGCTGCGCCGCCTGGCTTCCTGCCGGGTCGCCGTGTTCGGCGTCGGCGGAGTAGGCGGGTACTGTGTGGAAGCGCTTGCCCGCTCGGGCGTCGGCGCGCTGGATCTGATCGACAGCGATACGGTCAGCGAATCAAACCTGAACCGGCAGATCATCGCCCTGCATTCCACGGTCGGACGCAGCAAGGTCGAGGTCGCCAAAGAACGCGTCCTCGACATCAATCCGGATTGCCGTGTCACCATTCATCCGGTCTTCTATCTGCCTGAAACCAGGGACCGGTTCAATTTCAGCGATTACGACTATGTGGCGGACTGCATCGACACCGTCAAGGGCAAGCTTGCCCTCATCGAGCAGGCGCAGGAAGCCGGCACGCCCGTCATCAGTGCCATGGGCGCGGGGAACAAACTGGATCCAGCCCGCTTTGAGGTCGCGGATATCTACGAGACCTCCGTCTGTCCCCTGGCCCGCGTGATGCGCACGGAATGCCACCGGCGCGGAATCGAAAGACTGAAGGTCGTTTATTCAAAAGAGCCGCCCCTGCGTCCGCAGGGAGCGGCCCCAATGAAAGGCACAGCCGTCGGGCACCCCGCTCTGGGCTCCGTCGCTTTTGTGCCCTCAGTCGCCGGCCTGATCATGGCCGGTGAGATCATTCGCGATCTGATCAGTTCTGCGCTCCCTGACGCGCCGTCCGGTTCCTGAACCATATCCCGGCGCCAATGCCGATGAGCGCGATCAGGATGCCGATCGGCAGCTTGACGAAGTCCGGCCACACGATGGTCTTCATAATCGTATCTTCCGAGGCGATGTACGCCGTATAACCCGACATGGCATACATCAGGCCGAACAGCGGCACCGCGAGCCATTTCAGCTTTCCGAACCAGCCCCTGTTCCCGATCAGGAACGCCGATACGAAGAACGTGACCGGCAGGACTGCCCACGTGACCGCCGCCATATAGCCGCGGCTGTCCACATTCGTGTGCACCAGCCCAAACGCGATCAGCGACAGCGCCCAGATGCCCAGCGTCACCAGCACGAGCATGAGTTTGGACTTCTTCTCGTTGCTCCTGACGACGTCGGTGCTCTCTTCGAGATACTCTTTGTAAGTCTGTTTCATGGATGTTTCCTCCTTCAGCAGGTGATCCAGGCTCACGGAATACAGGTCGCTCATCCTGATGACGCTAATGATGTCCGGGTAAGTCTTCCCCGTTTCCCAGTTGGACACGGTCTGCCGGCTGACGCCCAGCGCTTCAGCCGCCTGTTCCTGAGAGAGTTTGGCTTCATTCCTCGCGTTCCTGATGATCAACCCGATTTCCATAATCTGTCACCCCGTTTCATTTTTGTCCGTTCCGGAACAGCCTAAGGATGCACCCATCCGGAGGAAAAATCAATCCAACGTGTTTTACAAACGCCGTTTTTGGCTGCAAAAATGCTTTGACACTACTAAAGGGGCTATTGCTTTGACCGCAATAGCCCCTTTGGAAACTACCTGGGTTACTCTTGTGCCAGCCGGCTCAGCAGCCATTCGGCGTTATAGAAGCAGCTGCTCTGCGCCCAGACGTACTGCGCGCCGTTTCCGTCAAAGATCCGGCACAGCACCCACCAGCTGCCGCTCGAATAATCGTAATGCTTAGCCAGGCAGTAGATCGCCTGGTTCTGCATGAAATACGTGCCCGTGTTGGTATAATAGCTGGCAGGACCCGAATAGGTCATCATCTGCGTGCTGCAGGTCGCCCAGGTGCCGTACCCGTAGAAGCCGCTGTCACCGCTCGGGCTGGGTACCGGCGTCGGCGTCGGGAAATAATACGGCACGGCAGTCGGCACGGGAACAGGAGACGAGAACGTAACATTGTTCATTGGCACGAAGCCGCGCGCCTTGCGGTTGTCCGCATTCAGCGTGACCTCGATGTATGCCCAGCTGTCGTCATAGCTGGCCAGGTAGGTGCACTGATGCCCTGTCTCCAGCAGCCCGAAGGGATCATGCTTGATGACCGGGTCGTCCGTAATGTTGCACTCGGTATTGATCCATGCGTTCCGGTATTCGAAGTTCAGCTTCCTCAGCTGAGCTCCTTCCGGCGCTTTCATATTGGCGATGAAGGTATCCTGGAAATAGCCGATGCGGTAGTTGCCAGAACCGGTCTGGTAGCCCAGCATCAGCCATTTGCCCTCGTAGCCGAACACACGGGCCTCGCCGCCGCCGCCGTACTGCGCCTTGCCGTTGTTCGCGCGCAGATAGTTGGTGCCGGGGCCGGTATAGAACTTCGGGGATGTGTTGAAAGTCGCGACGAAGTAATAGTTCAGGTTCTCAGCTTCCACCACGACGTACAGTGAGCACAGAAGAACCAGCAGCAGTGAGAAGACCAGCAGCTTTTTCATAAACGTTCCTCCTGTTCATATATGCTATTGCCGGATCAGGCAAACAACATTTCTTGTTTCGGCAGCGAAATACAGCCGGACAACGGATGAGTTGTTCTCAAGTGGCAGGCGATGCCGCAGCATCAATGAATGATGAGAAAGATGTCTGATGCCTTCAATCAGCCCACTTCGCTGCCTGGCGCCACGTCATCCGCCTGGTCGACGGTCAGCAGTCTCAGGGTGCCTGTGCCCTCATCCAAAGCAGAGAGGAGCATGCCCTGAGAAAGTTCGCCCATCATCTTGCGGGGCTTCAGGTTGGAGAGCAGGATCAGCGTCCTGCCCACCAGCTTTTCAGGCTCGGTATAAGCCTTCGCGATACCGGAGAAAACGGTGCGCGTCTCTCCATTGCCCAGGTCGAGGGTGAAGCGCAGCAGCTTGTCGCTCTTCTGCACCTTTTCACAGGCGACGACCTTCGCGGTGCGCAGCTGGATCTTCGCGAAATCGTCGATGGTGATTTCGCCGGCCGGCTGGGCCTCCTCCGCTTTCTGTTCGGCCTTCTTCGCTTCAGGCTTCTTTTCTTCCTTCTTCGGCGCCGGCGCAGATTCCGCCTTTCCGCCGCTCAGGATCTCCAGGTCTTTCTTGATGTCGATGCGCGGGAAGAGGGCATCGCCTTTGTGCACCTTGATGCCGTCCGGCAGCCGGCCGAAGCAGTCCAGGCTCTCCCAGGTCTTGAGGCTATCGTCCGTGAGGCCCAGCTGTTCAAAGATACGGGCGGGCGTCTTCGGCATGAAGGGGCCGATCAGCACGGCGACAAAGCGCACACATTCCGCCAGGTTCAGCAACACGTCGGTCAGGCGTGCCTTCTTTTCCGGATCCTTGCCCAGGATCCAGGGCTGGGTCAGATCGATGTACTTGTTACACTCGCCGATGACCTTCCAGATCTCAGTCAGCGCCTGGCTGAACTGCAGCTTGTCCATTTGGGCCTCTACCAGTGCAGGCAGCTGGGCGCAGTGATCCTGCAGGGGCTTGTCTTCCTCAGCGACGAAGCCGGCCGGATCCCAAGCGGGCATCACGCCGTCGAAGTATTTCTCGATCATCGCCACCGTACGGCTGACCAGGTTCCCCAGGTCGTTAGCCAGGTCGGCGTTGGTGCGGGTCAGGAAGGACTCATTGGTGTAGTTGCCGTCCGCACCGAAGGGCATCTCGCGCATGAGGTAGTAGCGCAGCGCGTCCACGCCGTAGCGCTCCACGATGGGGCCGGGATAGACGATGTTGCCCTTGGATTTACTCATCTTGTCGGTACCGAACAGCAGCCAGCCGTGGCCGAACACCTGCTTGGGCAGGGGCAGACCCAGCGCGTGCAGCATGATGGGCCAGTAGATGGTATGGAAGCGCACGATCTCCTTGCCGACCAGGTGCACGTCCGCGGGCCAGTACTTCCTGAACAATTCGTCGTGGTCGGTACCGTAGCCCAGGGCGGTGATGTAGTTGGAGAGGGCATCGATCCATACATAAACAGTATGCTTGGGGTCGAAATCCACCGGCACGCCCCACTTGACGCTGGTGCGGCTGACGCACAGGTCCTGCAGGCCGGGCTTCAGGAAATTGTTGATCATCTCGTTGGCGCGGGCAGCCGGCTGGATGAACTCGGGATGGCTCTCGATGTATTCAATCATCCAGTCCTGATATTTGCTCATGCGGAAGAAATAGCTCTCTTCCTTCATGGGCTGGCAGGGGCGGCCGCAGTCCGGGCAAACCTTCACGCCATCCTTTTCCACCAGCTGGGTGGAGGTCCAGAAGCTCTCGCAGGGCGTGCAGTACATGCCTTCGTATTCAGCCTTGTAGATATCGCCCTGGTCGTAGAACTGCCTGAAGATCTTCTGCACGATCTTCATATGCCGGTCTTCAGTGGTGCGGATGAAGTCGTCGTACTCGATATCCATCAGCTTCCAGAGTTCTTTGGTCTCGGCAACGATTTTATCGACATACTGAATGGGCGTGACGCCAGCTTCCAGGGCTTTCTTTTCGATCTTCTGGCCATGCTCGTCCGTACCGGTCAGGAAATAGGTGTCATAGCCCGTCAGCCTCTTGAACCGGGTCATGGTGTCCGCCGCGACGGTGGTATATGTATGCCCGACGTGCATGTTGCCGCTCGGGTAGTAAATCGGCGTGGTAATGTAAAAAGTCTTTTTCTCCTGCATGGTGATCAGCGTCCTTTCTGCGTCCGGGCATCTATATGATTTGCTTGGATTCCGAACAAAAATCGATTTGGCAGCCTTTGCACGCAAAAACCGCCTCTCCGTCCTGTATTTTACATGATTTCATGTGATTTGGCAAGATGGAGAGACGGTTTCCCTGGAAGAACATACAGATTTACATTTTCAGATGCAAGCCCTGTTTGACATCATTCCCCCGTCATGATAAAATATCATCAGCATAACCGGGGCGGAAGAACGCCGCCTCTTTACGGCAAAACGATACATTCCATGATACAAGGAGGTTCCCCCATGAAGCGAATGCTGAGCATCCTGATCTGCTTGTCCCTGCTATACGTATTGCTGCCCGTCGTTCCGGCCATGGCGCTGTCTGACGTCATGTGCGTGACCAACTGCAGCGAATGGGTTTCCCTGCGTGAAGACATGAGCACGTCTTCCAAGCGGCTGGCGAAGGTGTACCTGGGCGAGCTGGTGACCGACTGCAAAATGGCCTATGACGGCTTTATCGAGTGCCAGTTCGGCGGCAAGACCGGCTATATCCAGAGTAAATACCTGAAGGACACCGACTATTCTTCCGGGGAGAGCTTCCCGGGCAACCAGATGGTAGTCAACGTCGAGGAATGGGCATCGATGTGGGACAGCCCCAGCACCAAGTCCACCCGCGTGACCAAGGTACCGGTGGGCAGCATCGTGACGTCCTGCGTGGGCACGACCGGAGGCTTCATCCTCTGCGAGTACAAGAACGGCAGGAAAACCTACAAGGGCTATATCTCGACCTCCTACCTCAAGAAGGCGAATTACAGCGCTTCCACGCAGAACTCGAAAGCCACCCCGATCGAAGGCAGCAGCGTCGACGGCATCACCATGACCGTGACCAACTGCAACGACTGGGTCTCCCTGCGCGAGAAAGCCTCCGCGTCCTCCGCAAGGCTCGCCAAGGTTCCGCTCGGCGCTACGGTGGACCAGTGCATCCAGACGTCCGACAGCTTTATCTACTGCCACTACCGCGGAATATATGGCTATATCCAGTCGCAGTACCTGACCGCGCCCGGCATCAACGAGCCGGTGATCGATTATCCGGAGATCGTTCCGCAGACGGATCCGCAAACAGATACGGCCGTCAATAGCTTCAACAATATCCCCATCCTGCCCGATTACGCGAGCTTCCAGCAGGTCGGCCGGAACGTCGTGATGGAGACCTACCAGGGCTACACCATCATCGTGCAGCACGTGGACAACCAGTTTGAGGAAATGCTCGCCGTCTGTTACGACCTGCAGAACCAGCCGCTGTGGCGTCTGTACGCGCAAAGCCTCGAAGAGCTCTCCGACGTGGTCCAGCTGGACGCTTTCGTCGCGGGTACCATCGAGGATCCGCAGCTGATCTGGTACATCAACGGCCTCGGCTTCTACTCCTACAGCTACGGCCCCGCACTGCAGCTGCGCTGGTTCCTGCCAAACGAGGTCGGCCTGAATATCACGGATTCCATCACCCACACCGAGGACTATGATGGATCCTTCTTCGTCGCGTTCTCCAACGTGCTGATGCACATCTCGCCGGAAGGCCAGCTCCTGTGGCGGACCGAATGCGAGGACAGCACCCTCTACTGGCCTGTCAGCATCGATATCGACGAGAACGGCATCAGCGTGTTCTACGACAACGTCGTCGACGTGAGCAACACGTATACCGAAGCGAGATTCACCTTTGAAGGCGCGTTCCAGTACACCACGCGCCGGATCATCGCAGAAGGCGAATAACGCTTAATCGGCGTTTTCCCGCGGCATCAGCCTGATCAGTTCGGAATACGCCTCATAGAGGTCTCCCCCGATTTCCGTCTCCACACGGATCCGATAAAACCCCGCCGGCGCAGGCTGACCGCCGGCAAGCGAGCCGTCCCAGTACAGGCAGGTGCCCTCGGGCACCAGGTGCTGCGGGCGGCTTTGCTGTTGATAGGCCAGGTAACGCACCGTTGCGCCGCGCATATTCTGAATGGATACGTTGAGTACGCACGGGATGTCGTGGCGCACGGTCACAGGCGCCTCAGCCCCGCCTTCCGCCCTGAACACGCGCGGGCTTTCCACGCTCAGCGCGATATCGCCACCGAGCGGCAGCACGCTGACCAGGCGGCTTTCGCACAGCACCGGGCGTTCGTCGTTCAGTGAAAAGATCTGCACCATCAGATAGCCGGACACGTCCTCGTCTTCGTCGGCCAGATGCAGGTTCAGCGCGCGCTCGTACATACCGGGTTCGAGGGCTTCCGGTTCGGCAAACTGCACGGCGTTCTGGAAATCCCAGGCGCCGCGCCGCATATAAACCAATTGGTAGCCGACCCGCATGGGCGAGCCCAATTCGAAGGAAAAACGCAGCCTGTCCGTCTCGCCGGAGAACACCGTCTCTTCGAACTCAACATCGGTCAGCCCTTCTGTCTCCCCTCCAGCGCCGCAGCAAAAGAGCGCGAAACCGCCGTCCTGCTCAGGATAGACCTGCGCGGTCGACACCGCGTAATGCCCGCGCAGCCACTCAAAGGCTTCACGCAGGGTGATCGCTCCGTCCTCATCCTCGTCGGCGGGAAAGCCTGATTCCGCGTCACAGCCGTGGGACAGGATCGAGGTAAAATAGCCCGCCCCGTGCAGCGCACCGGACTCTTCCGAGCGCCAGTACCAGCTGTCCTCGCTGCCGCCGGCGCTGCAGAGCACTTTGTTCCCTCCGGCCAGCGGCACCGCGTCCGGCCAGTTGCTCAGGCCCTTTCCGATGAACGCGCCGGAATGGCAGGCGTCCATCAGCACTACGTGGGTACCCGGGATCTCGTTGAGGATGGCCTCCAGCATCCGCGGGTACATCTTCTCCTCCGTTTCGCCGTCCGAGAGCAGCAGCGCGGCGCTGATATTGGTGTGCGCCGGATTGTATACCCCGTGCGTGCTGATATACAACAGGGAAACATCGCCGTCCGCGGCACCTGAAAACGTTTCCGCAACCGTCGTGCGGAACGCATCCACCGTGCCGATCGTATCACATTCCGTGCGGATGAGTTCATACCCCCGGGCGTCCTGTGCTAGCAGTTCCGCCATCAGGCGCGCGTTTTCCTGCGCGGCGGGCGTCGTCTCCTCCTGGCTCAAGAAGCGGTCGCAGGTCACGATCAGCGCGCGCAGCACCGGACTCTCCTCGCACAAAGCCGGACAGCAAATGAAGAAAAGCAAAAACGCCTGCAGAACCAGGCTTGCGGCGTGCTTCTTCACAGGCGTTCACTCCCTTCCAAAATGTGTTAACTTATATTATACCTTGTTTTGGGAAGGAATGCAAATCGGCAGTTCGGTAGCTATTGGCTTAGAAAAATCACCCGGATAACGAAAAAAGGCAGAAAGCATAAGGCATAGGGCAATTCTGATACCATACGGTTCTTTGATTGCATCATCGCCTTTACTTATGCCTTTTTGCTTATGCCTTTGCTCTCTAACACTTCGAATTAATGATTCAACTGAACCTGATCATCCGTCCGTAGGCTGTGTTTTCCGGTTCGCTGCCCGGGATCGGGATTGCGCCGACGGCGTGCTCGTAGAACCGGGCGGCTTCGTCGCACCAGCCGATGACCGCGTAGCCGTAACCCGCTTCGCGCATGGCAAGCAGGCTGGCCATCAGCAGCGCGCGCCCGACGCCGGTGCCGCGCTCTTCCTTCGCGACGCCGATCGGTCCGAACAGCCCGCGTGCGGTCGCGTCATAGCAGGAAAAGCCGATACAAGCGCCGTCCCGCTCGGCGATGAAACAGGTATTGGGCTGTGCGGACAGCGCCACCGCACATTCCGACTCCCAGCCCTCGCCAAACTGTTCGCGGACCCACTTGAGCACACGGTGCCGGTCCGGCGGCATCACCCGAGCGATTTTGACGTTCTCAGGCGCTTTGTATTCGGGCAGGCGGTAGAGATTGACGAGCATATCCATAGGCAGATCTCCTTTAGTGCGAAATGCGGAATTCGGAGTGCGGAGTTAAAGAATGCTCATGAACATTCCTTAACTCCGCACTCCGAACTCAGAATTCAATAATCTCGCGTAAGCGTAATGATCGGGTTCCCTTTCTCGTCTGAGATACAGGGTTCGTCGCCCGAGCGTTTGACCGTGAAATAGATGCTATCCCCGGCTTTCAGCTGATCCCAGTCCGTCTGCCTGACACGGTAGCGCGCACTTTCGCCGGTCTTGGAATTGGTGATGGTCACCCGGTAGACCTCCGCGCGCTGGCCTTCGCGCTCGTCCTCCGCCAGGTTCGTGTCCGGCCAGTAAGGATCGTGGTCATCCGCGCCGGCGGTTGCCTGGCGGTTTGGCGTCCAGCGCCAGATATCGTAATAATACTTGGTCGCGTACCGCGGCACCTGCACGTACACCGGGCGCTGCTCCGTTTCCGTATAGTACTCCGTCTTATAGACCGGCCTCTCGTGCTCCACCTGGTCGAACATGCCGTTGCCCAGGTCGGTATAGGTGTAATACGTTTCGTAATGGTCGACGACCTGGCGGGAGCGCTGGACCTGATAACTCTCATAATGGTCCAGCACGCTGTCGTAATGGTGGATCTCGGTGCGCTCCGACGTCACGGTGCCGCCGGACGGGACTGACCAGCCCGATTCGCTGAACATCCGGTTCTGTTCGATCTGGATGGCGCGCTGCCAGCTGACGCTGCTGATCGAATAATCCTTGCTGGTTGTCCGGCCGTTCATGAACATGAAAAGGCCCACGATGACCAGCACGAGGGCGATCAAGACCATCGGCATGCGGCTGCGCTTCTGCGGCTGCTGCTGGACCGGCTGCTGGTGCGCCGCTTCGCGCTCGCGCTTCTTTTCGAGCATCTGGAAGTAATTCGCCTCGGAATCTGCGCGGGAAGCGCCGCAGCTGCGGCAGGTGTCGGCGTTGTCGCTGTTCAGCGTTTCACAGAAGGAGCAGTACCAGTCCGGGTTGCGGTTGACGTGCTTCGCTGTTTCCTCGTCCACGTATTCGATGTCGGAAACGTCGTCCTCGCGCCTCTCCTCGTCCTGCGCCTGGTTCTTCATATAGAATTTGACTTCCCCGCGGGGGCGCCCGCAGCTCGGGCAGACCGCGGAGTCGCCGCGTATTCCCTTGTTTTCACAATAGGGGCAATCCCAGTACCCCATGACGAGCTTACCCATATGGAATGTCCTTTCTCTGATTTCACACCGGCGCTGGCGCCGCGGACTGTCTGCCGTACTGATTTCCTGTCTATTGTACAGCAAAACCAGCAAAGCTGCAAGAGGCGCAAATACCATTTATTTCTTGACAAAAATACGGTTCGAGCATATCATTTTCATGAAGACCCGGTTTTATCAGCATATAAGGAGGATACGCATATGAAACGGTTGTTGGTATTGGTTTTGTGTCTAGTACTGGCCCTGACCGCCGTATCCGCACAGGCGGTATCCCTGGCCCAGATCGTCGGCCGCTGGTATTTTGTCAGCATGGACGGCAGAGGGCTGGGCGGAGAGAATTATATCGAGTTCAACCGCAACAAAAGCGTGACGCTGATCATCAACGGACAGCCCCAGGATTTGTCCGCGTACGAATGGAAGCTTTATAACGAGGATACCGTGGAAGTCCTCCCCGGAGGCGACAAATACGCGCCGGCCTATCTGCGTTTCGACGTCACGGACGCCGGCCTCTCCCTGACCACGGACAATCTGGCCGCGCTGAGCGGGAATGCTTTCTATCCGACTTTCACCCTCTCACGGGAAAAGGCCGAATACCATACCCCAGCCGCTGTGAGCGCCGCCGTGGAAGAGGAATTCTTCGGTGATTACATGGCCTACCTGGCGATTTCAAACGGCCAGTACGTCCCGCTGGATTCCAGCGACTACGGCATTGAGATCGTGGAATTCGTCGCGAACGTAACGGGCGACGGCCAGACGACCGAATACCTGACCAACTTCGAAGACGGCAAGCTGATCGTCTATGCCGACGAGGACACCATCGTCTCCCGGACCGAGGACCCGGACGTGCTGCTCATGTACGCCGCGGCGACGCCGGACAGCCGGGTCTACGCCCGCCGCAAAGGTGCCGCAGAACCCGAACCTGTGCCCCAGGCGACCGCTGAACCGGCTGCGCCTGCCGTGACGGAAGAGCCGGCTGCCCCCACGCCGGCGCCCATTGCACAGCCCATACTGCCAACACTGATCCCTGCAGCGCCTGCTCCCGTACTGCCGACAGCGGCCCCTGTTGCTCCGGCGCCTCAGCCTGCCGAGCCCGCGAAGCCGGTCTTCCCCGGCCTGATCATGCCCGGCGCCTCAGCGCCTGCGGCGGAAAGCGCGCCTGTATCCGCGTTCTTCGGCAGCTATATCGTATATCAGGATAAGCTGGCCAACGGCCGTGTGCTCGACATGACCGCCTATGGCCTCAAGGCGTCCATCGATGCCGACGGCGTGCACGCCACTGTTTACGGCCGCAGCGTGACCGTGCCCTTCAACTACGAAGGCGGCAAAATGACCGCTGACATCAGCGCGGTATCGCCGGATTACGGCTTCGCCACCGCCACGCTCGGCGATAACGGCGAACTGGTCGTGACCCTCGCCGATGCGACGGGCTATGTAGCGGAGACGCTTTACCTCAGGCAAGAGAATTAAAGAAAGGAATAGAGCACAAAGCATAAGGCATAAGTATTAGTCAGTCATCCGGCCCAATCATGAATATCATCAACCAAAATTGACCTATGCATTATGCCTTCTGCCTTCAGATTTCTTCCTTTTTCTCCCTTATGTTTGTCTGTTTTGTTTGCTTTCCTTTTGTTTTTTCATCCTGGCGATTATTTACGGCAGGTGCCCCCTGTGATATATTAGCGTAACGCGATTGTGTACACAGGGGAAAACTTCCCCGCGTTATCGCTGAAAGAAAGGGATGATTGCGCATGGAACGTTATTATCAGCCGGAAATCGAAACGGCTTCCAGAGAACAGATCAAAGCCTGGCAGGATGAGCGCCTGGTCAAGCAGGTGCGGCACGTATGGGACAATGTGCCCTACTATCGCAAAAAAATGGAAGAAAAGGACCTGACGCCCGACGACATCAAGGGCAGGGACGACCTGAAGAAACTGCCTTTCCTGAGCAAGGCCGACCTGCGCGATGCTTATCCCTACGGCCTCCTGGGCATGCCGCTCAAGGAGTGCGTGCGCATCCAGTCCACTTCCGGCACCACCGGCAAACGCGTGGTCGCTTTCTACACCCAGCACGACATCGACCTGTGGGAAGACTGCTGTGCCCGCGCCATCACCGCTGCCGGCGGCACGAACGAGGACGTCTGCCAGATTTCCTACGGCTACGGCCTCTTCACCGGCGGCCCGGGCCTGAACGGCGGCAGCCATAAGGTCGGTTGCCTGACCGTGCCGACCTCTTCCGGCAACACCGAGCGCCAGATCATGTTCATCCGCGACCTGAGCGCGACCATCCTGTGCTGCACGCCTTCCTACGCCGCCTATCTCGGCGAGACGATGAAGGAAATGGGCATGACCCCTGACCAGATCCCGCTGAAGGCCGGCATTTTCGGCGCGGAAGCCTGGTCTGAGGAGATGCGGCAGGACATCCAGAACACGCTGGGCATCAAAGCCTACGATATTTACGGCCTGACCGAGGTTTCCGGCCCTGGTGTAGCCTTCGAGTGCTCCGCGCAGAACGGCATGCACATCAACGAGGACCATTTCATCGCCGAGGTCATCGATCCCGAGACCGGCGAACCGCTGCCTGACGGCGAGCAGGGCGAACTGGTTTTCTCTTCCATCACAAAGGAAGCATTCCCGCTGCTGCGCTACCGCACGCGTGACATCTGCGTGCTGAGCCACGAAAAATGCAGCTGCGGCCGCACGCACGTGAAGATGAGCAAGCCGCGCGGACGCACGGACGATATGCTCATCATCCGCGGCGTGAACGTGTTCCCGTCCCAGATCGAGACCGTGCTCATCAACCAGGGCTATCCGGCCAACTACCAGATCATCGTGGACCGCGTGCGCAACACCGACACGCTGGACATCCAGGTAGAGATGACGCCCGAAATGTTCACCGACAACATGGGCGAGATCACCAGCCGCCAGAAGGCGCTGGTCGACGGCCTGCGCGCGATGCTGGGCCTGACCGCCAAGGTCACGCTCGTCGCGCCCAAGACCATCGTCCGCAGCGAAGGCAAGGCTGTGCGCGTGATCGACAAACGTAAGATTTAATAAAGGAGGGCAAGGCATGAGCGTCAAACAGATTTCCGTATTCCTTGAGAACAAGCCCGGCGCCCTGTGCGAGCTGACCAGCGTCCTGGCGGAGAATAATATCGACATGCGCGCCTTCTCCGTGGCAGAAGCCAGCGATTTCGGCATCGCTCGCATCATCGTGGACGACGTCTACAAGACGACCACCGTCCTGCGCGAGAAGGGCTTTGTTCACAGCGTCTCCCCCGTCCTGGCCGTGGCGCTGTCCGATACCCCCGGCGGCCTGAACGAGATCCTGAAATCCCTTTCCGCCGAAAAAGTCAATGTGGAATACATGTATGCTTTCCTGGGCAATACCCCCGGAAAAGCCTACATGGTCTTCAAAGTACATGAACCCGTCGCTGCCGCCGCCGCGCTTTCCAAGCACGGCATCATGCCGCTCGATGAGCTGAACGTCGAATAACCATGCGCAGAAAACGTTCAGGATACAGCAAAATCGTAAAACCGACCGTGCGATTCGGGGAGCGTCTGATTCAGGCGCTCCTGATCGCTCTTTTGGTTTCTGTCCTGAATACGTCGGCCTGCGCCAGCTACGATCTTCCCATTAACCTGAGCGGCGGGCGCCCGCTGAGCGCCTCCGGCTTCGGCAAAGGCTGGGAGTATGAGGATCCCACCATTCACGTGACCGTCACACAGGACCGCGCCGGCGAATGCGATTACTGGGTCGCGGACATCGTCATCCAGGACGCGTCCCAGCTGCGGACAGCACCCGCGGATTCCTTCGATTCCGATATGAGGACCAGCGGCGAGCAGATGGCGCGCCGCGTCAACGCCGTCCTCGCGATCAACGGCGATTACTACTGCTATACCGGCATCGGCTTCATCATCCGGCAGGGCAGGGTGTACCTGAACACCCTCTGGGGCAACCGCGACGTGCTGGCCATCGACGAAGACGGGGATTTCCATACCTTCCCGCTGGCGAAAAAGGGCAGCCTGACGCCCAACCTCAACGGCAAGCGGATCATCAATACCTTCTTTTTCGGGCCGATCCTGGTCGAGAACGGCCGCAGGGTCGTCTACATCGACGGCGACGGCATGGCGCAGGACGAGCCGCGCCAGCGCATGGCTATCGCTCAGGTGGGGCCGCTGCATTACAAGTGCATCTGCTGCGCCACCCACGCCCGGGGCTCCATGGGCATGACGCTCAAGCAGTTCGCGAACCTGGTCGCGAAGCAGGGCGTACAGACCGCCTATAACCTGGACGGCGGCAATTCCTGCATGATGATGTTCGCCGGCGAGAAGATCAACGACCCGAAGAACCCTGATACGCGGGACATCTGCGATATCATCTACTTCGCCTCCGCCTGGCCAGGAGAGGGCTCATGAGTTTTCCGGCTTCTTACTGTATTTTCGTCTGCCTGTGCCTGATCGGCGCGGGCGGGCTTTTTGCGTTTTCCGCCGTCCGCCGGGGTCAACTGAAGGCCGCGCTCACCGGGTTTATGCTCGCGCTGCCGCTTGGATACGCCGCGGCAAAAGCCGGTTATTTATGTTTCCGGTTTCTGCCGCAGCTCGCCCGCTGGGGCGCTTCTGCCCTGGTATTGCCGCGGGTAGACAGCTTCTCCTTCGTATGCGGCTGCGCCGGTGTGACACTGGCCCTGACGCTCGGCGCACGGATGAACCGCGTCAAGGCCGGAGATATCCTGAATGCCTTCGCGCCGTACGGAGCTGCGCTGATCGCCTGTTTCCGAATGGCCGAACTCTGGCTCGGTACGCTCGGCGCAGGTGCACTGCTGCCGAACGGGCATTGGGCTGCCGGCACGTTTCTGGCGCTCCCCAACAGCTGGGGCGAATGGCACTGGGCCGTCTGTGTCCCGGAAGCAGCGTTCGCGCTCTTTTGCGCCGCGCTGGCGATGACGGTCTGGAAACGGCGGGATGACCGCTTTGCCCGGATGGTCCTGTGTCTTTGCTGCGGACAAATGCTTTTCGAACTCCTGCGCACCAACACGGCAAGCTGGCACTTTATCCGGACCGAACAGCTCTGGTGCACCGTGATGCTGGCCGCTTTTTCCGTCACCGCCCTGGTGCACAGCCGGCGCTGGCTGCCGCTGTGCCTGACGGTACTGCTGCTCGCTCTCAACGCTTATCTGCAGTTCGCCCTCGACAAGCCGGAACTGCTCACAGCCGTCCTGCCCGCATCCCTGCATCCGTGGACAGAGCAAAATATAAAGCCGGTCTGTTATACCGGCTTTATACTCACGTCCGTCGGGCTCTGGCTCGCGGCCCGTCAGTCGCTGAAAGGGATATACTCCCCAAGTTTGAACATCCGTACGATCACATCATAGCGCGGGTGCTCCCGCCAGCCGCCCGCTGTCGGGGACGCGCTGTCATTGATCAGCGTGTCCGGCAGCGCCCTTTGCAGCGCCGTGATTTTTACTTTGGGCAGGTCCGCGGCGACGCCCTGCTGATAGTACTGCGCGTGATTCAGCCACAGGCGTTCCAGGCCTTTCAGCCTGTACAGCGGCTGCACGTTTTCAATACAGTTATAGCAGATATTCAGGTCCTTCAGCGCGGTCAGACCGCGCAGGGGGCTCAAGTCGTGCACGCGGTTGCGGAACATTTCCAGGTACTCCAGGTGCTTGAGCGAGGCTACCGGCGATATGTCCGTGATCTGGTTCAGCGCGATGATCAATACCCGGAGTTCCGGCAGATCATACAGGAAGTCGACCTTCGTGGCCGCGTTGTGCCCAATATCAAGCGCCCGCAGTTCCGTACAGAAGCGCAGTACTGACAGTTCCTCGTCCGTATGCTCGGTCGTGCGGTTGTTGTGCAGCGTCGAGAAGGCCGTCGCATCTGTACGTACGCGGTGCTCGTGATGGTCGTGCGAGGTGATGCGCAGCGTCCACCCGAATTTGATGTCCGGGCAGGCGTCGTGCAGCGCGTTGGCCCGGCGCGCGGCAATCGGGGACTCGAACATGTCCACCCGCTTCAGGTTCGGGAACCGCCTGAGGAAGGCCGGCAGCCCGTCCCAGTCCGTGATGCGGACTTTTCCGAAATCGATGTATTCCGCGTCGGCGGGAAAGCTGGCGCGGCCTTCATAGCTGATCTGCGTGCCGGCAAACGCCAGCGGCGCCGCCAGGAGCAGCGCCGCCAGGACAATCGCCAGACGCCGGACAGAAATAGTCATCAGTATTGGGACCTCTCCATTCTCAGGCCCGCTTCCTCAGGGTAGAAGAGCGGCACCAGGGTCGTGCCATAGGCGGAAGCCGTCACGTCAAAGGTCATTTCAAGCACGTGCGGGTTCACCTCGCCCTCCAGGCGGGATTCCTCGCCCAACACGAGCTCGGTCACGATGCTCCCGGAAGCGGCACGCAGATTCCCGTTCCCGTCCAGCGTGAAGGTCACGTCAGCGGTGCGCAGGTCGTAGCGGCTCGTCGTATTGGCGATCCCCAGCGCGATACTTCCGTGAGAATACAGGTTGCCGTTGATCCATGTACTGTCCGCGTCATAGTAGCCGTACGGGTTGATACCGCGCTTGATCGCCATCTGTACGCAGAGGTTGTACACCACGTTCATCAGGCCGGAAATATTCTCCCGGTTCAGGGTCAGCTTCACAGTTCTGCCCGTATGATTGTCGGTGACCACCGTGACCGCGTCCGCACCAAGGAGCCCCTCGGCCTGTCCGGCCATGATGCCCGCCAGTTCGACGACCTGGTCCAGGAGCGGAGAACGCTGCACCAGCGTATTCTGCTCGCTGTCGTATCCCAGGCGGTAGGTGCCCGGTTTCAGCGTTTCCATGACGTAAAGCGTGTTCTCGTTCGCGATCACGGTAAAGCCGCTTTCGCGGTCCCCCGAGCCGTCCTTGCGGGGCGTAAAGAGCTGGTATTTCCAGCTGGAGTTATACCCGTCCTGCATGTATTCCGCCCGCACGCCTTTGAAACGCGTCCCATCCAGGGAGAACTCCGCCGTTCCCTTGAGCGTCACGTTGGACGTATCGAAGAGCAGCGTTTTCCCAGCGTCATAGATCGAACCGAGCACGCTGTCAGACATCGCCAGAGCGCTCACGGCCACCGCCAGGAGCGTCACCGCCGCCATGATCGCCAATCCGCGTTTTTTCATCATATGCCTCCTGAAAAGAATGAATTGAGCCGTTTCAGCATTTCGTCTCACTGATTAAGACGGGACAGCCGGCCGTTTTATTCCCGCCGGCAGGAATTTTTACTGCCTTCCGGTAAAGTCGTACCGGTTCATGTCCCACAGCCCGTCCGTCACGGCGCCTTTCAGATAATAAGTAAAGACGGAGTTGGGCAGATACTTTTCCCAGAACGCCATTCCACCCGCGTCCCCGAGTCCGCCGCGGGTCCCCGCGAAGTCCCGTACGCTGAGCTCGACGCCGAAATCAATCATCCGCTGCTTGTCCTCTTCCGGGATTTCAAGCCCTGCCACGGTTGCTGTCACCTTCCTGCGCACGACCTCTCGGTAGAACTCCTCGTCATACCGCCTGAAGTCCAGCAGGTCGGGGTTCGTTTCGCCCGTTTCCCTGGCCCAGCCTTCCACGTCCACCGGCACCGCCTCGTAAGTCTTCAGCTGGCCGCCGTCCAGTGTGATCACCCCATAATAACAGGGCGACAGCACCATGGACGAGGTCACGATCTCCACGGTATCCTCCAGCGCCGTGATATGCTGCATGTGCGTATGCCCGCTCAGGTTCAGGCGCACGCCGTATTGCCGGTACAAAGCCTGGAGTTTCTGCGGCTGACTGATCATGACGCCCTGCGTGAAATACTTGTTGTGCGGCAGCAGGTTCTGGTGGCTCACACCGATCACGGTCACCCCGGCGGCCTGCGCCGCCTGCAGCTGTTCCTCAAGCCACGCGAGGGTTTCCGCCCGGACCAGCCCCGGCTTTCCGTTGGCGTTCACGTCCAGCATGACGGCCCAGACGTCTTCGCTGAGCTTCGAAACATAGCTGAGCGAGTTTACTTCCCGGCTGAGCGCACCGGCAAATCCGAAGGGTTCGTAGATTTCCAGGAATCCGCTGTTCGTCGCGGCAGGAAAGCCGATCACTCCGTTCGGGCCGAAGCTGTACGCCTGCCCGCCCACGTCGTGGTTGCCGGGCATCGTCAGCACCGGGATACTGGCGTCCGCCAGCTCTTTGAGCATCGCAGCGAACTCCTGATGGCTCACGGGCGCGCCGTTCAGCGTCAGGTCGCCGCTCAGGATCACCGCGTCCGGCCGCAGGCGCAGCATGTCCCGGACAAACGCCCTGCAGATCTGCGGTGAATAATGGATCGTCTTCCCGTCTGCCGCGTACACAGTGTTCATGAACCGCTCGCCGTAGTCCGTCAGCGACGGGGACAGATAGTGCATGTCCGTCGCCAGCACCACGGTCAGCCGCGCATCCTCCGCCACGGCGGCGCCGGCTGCCAGAAGAAGCAGCATGCAGGTCAATGCCAGGATCCTTTTCATACGTTCGCCCTCCTCACACTGGCATTATACATTTGCCGCGACTGTCAGTCAATAAAGTTTGTTCGCCGATCACCTTGACATCGGCGGGACAAGCCGTTACAATTCAATCAGCAACACAAAAGGAGTGAACAGTATGGAACAGCTCAGGACGTTTGTAGACCAATATAAATCGCGCTGGCAGGACCATCAGGACCGCTGGGATTACGTGACCGGCTGCATGCTCAAGGGCCTCATCGACCTGTACCGCGCCGCCGGGAACCCCGCGGACAGGCAGTGGGTGCTCGATTACCTGGCGCGCTGTGTCACGGAAGACGGCACTATTTCCGGCTTCCCCACGGATAATTACAATATCGACATGATCAACTGCGGCAAAGCGCTGTTTTTCGCCCTCGACGAGACAGGCGACGAGCGCTACCGCAAAGCCGCGGATTTCCTGCACGAACGGCTGCGCACGCACCCACGCTGCGCATCGGGCAATTACTGGCACAAAGATATCTACCCCGAGCAGATCTGGCTGGATGGCCTGTACATGGCCCAGCCTTTCCGCGCGGAGTACGACCGCCGCTTCCTCTCCGGCCTGGAAGCCGCCGACATCGCCAGGCAGTTCAAAAACGTGCGCGCTTACCTGTACGACAGCGATAAGCACCTCTACCGCCACGCCTGCGACACGGCAAAAGCCCAGCCCTGGGCGGACAAAAAAACAGGCCAGTCAGCCAACTGCTGGCTGCGCGGAATGGGCTGGTACCTGATGGCACTGGTCGACTGTGTGGACGCGATGGCCGAGCAGCTCTACGAGCACCGCCGCGCGCTGATGGATCTCTTCCTTGAAGCCGTCCGCGGCATCCTGCCCTACGCCGACCCGGAAACCGGACTGTTCTACCAGGTCATCGACCGTGCCGACGTGCCCGGCAACTATCTCGAAACCTCAGGCAGCGCGATGGTCGCCTACTCCGTCATGAAGGGCGTCCGCCTCGGCCTGCTGGATCCGGAACGTTACCTGGCGCCCGGCCTCAAGGCCTTCCGCAGCCTCGTCGGGCGAAAGCTCGTCTTGGGTCCAGACGGGCAGTGGCATCTGAACGACATCTGCATCACCGCAGGCCTAGGCCCCGGTGAAAAGCGCGACGGCAGCGTCGCCTATTACCTGGGCGAGCAGGTCGGTTCCGACGACGCGAAGGGCGTCGGCCCGCTCATGATGGCGTGGAGCGAATACATCAGACAAAAGTGATCTGAACAGAAGCTTTCATAATGGCATAATGTTAAAGCATAAGGCATAAGCAACAGTCAATGATTCAACCGGTAAAACCGTTGATATCAGAAAACTGCTTCACTTATGCCTTATGCTTTTTGCTTTATGCCTTTTTCTTTTGATATAAGAAGCGGGCGGATCCGTAGACCCGCCCCTGGTCAATTGAACCCAAATATCTTCCTGCTGATCCTGTACCCCGTGAGAGCGACGGAACGGCCGAATTTGCCCGGCAGGTGCAGGATGCGGCCCAGGATGCGCCTGCGCAGCGTCTGGTACAAACGCGGATTGGTTTTCTCAATGAAAGCCCACAGGTCTTCCTTCTTCTGCAGGTGTTCCGGGGTACCCGCTTTCAGGAGCAGCACGGAGCTGACCGTGGTCACGATTTCCAGGAAATTGAGCATATAGCGGCGTTGGTGGATATTCTCAATGGTGAAGGGGTCGAAGGCTTCCACGAGCATGCGGTTGACCCTGAGCGCCTGGTCGATGCGGCGGATCATGACCTCTTCCTGAACCGACTGGTCGTCGCGGCCGATGAAATAGTGATAGAAATCCGCATCCAGGTAGTACATGCGTTTGACGTCCTTCAGCGGCACATACACGTACAATTCGTCCACGTAGAAGGTATGCAGCGGCAGCTCCAGTCCGCAGCGGCGGAGCATTTCCGTATTGTAGATGACCGAGTGCATGAGGATATACTGCCCTTTGCGGAAGCGGCGGGCCTCGTCCCAGCCGAACACCTGCTCCTGCGGCAGCGCATGGTGGTATCGCATCACATGCTTGTGCTCGACGCCGACTTTATCGTAGATATAGTTGCTGATCAGCATATCCAGCTGCTTTGCCGGCGCAGAGAATTTGCGCAGCGTCTCCAGTACGCGCGGATAAGCATCCGCGTCCGCCCAGTCGTCGGAATCGACCACCTTGAAATAGAGGCCGGTGGCGTTCCTGAGTCCGGCCATCACAGCACCGCCGTGGCCCGCGTTCTCCTGGTGGATCGCCCTCACGATGCCAGGATACCGGCGCTCATAATCGTCAGCGATCTCAGCGGTGCGGTCCTTTGAGCCGTCGTCGACGATCAGGATCTCCACCTCGTCCCCGCCTGGCAGCAGCGATTCGATCGCATGCGCCATGTAGGCCTCTGAGTTATAGCTCGGTATCGCGATGGAAAGAAGTTTTCCGGTCATATGATCCTCCTGACGGGCATCATGTTCTTTTTCTGTATTTTACCATCTCATTCCCCCATTGTCAAACAAAAGAACCCTGTCCATCCGGACAGGGCTCATCACCAACTAAGGTGTATTTCAGTTGCTCAGCCTCTCGATGTAGGTCTTGACGCTGGCATCCTTCGTCCACTGCTCAACAGCGGCGTCGTACGTGTCGTCCTGCTTTTTGCTGAGCAGTTCGGGCTCGATGACGCTGCGGACGTCGTCCAGCGCGATTTCGCCTTCCTCGACGTCAGACTGGTAGCGGATGATGTAGTAGCCGTAGCTGTCGCTGGCGACCGGCTTGCTCACGTCGCCGATCTTTTCGAGCGCCATTGCGGCGTCGACAAAAGCGGTTTCGAAGGGCGTATAGCCTGCGCAGACCGCATAGCCGTTGGTCTTGCCGGGCTCACGCTGCATACCGGGGTCAGTGTTGTACTGTTCCATCAGCGCGTCGAAGTCCTCGCCGGCATCGATCTTCGCGACCACTTCGTCCACAGTGGGCTGGATGCTCGCGAAAGCGTCTGTCTTCGCCTGCTCCGCCGCGGCGGTCTTTTCGTTCAGGTCAGCCTGGGCCGCTTCCAGCGCGGCTTCCAGTTCGGCCACTTTGCCTTCCAGCTCGGCCTTCTCCTCAGCGGTGATGCCTTCGGCAGCAAGGGCTTCGGCATTGTCGCCGAGCGCTTTCTGCGCGTTGTTCAGGGCAGTCTGGGCGGTGGTCACAGCACTGTTCGCCGTGGTCAGGGCGCTCTTCACGTCATCCGCGAAGCCGACCAGGATCTGCTTCACATAGCGGTATCCAGCGGGACGGTAGTAAACCGTGTTGCCCGCGTTGACCGCAGAGCCGAAAGCGGTGATGTCGGAGCCGTAGCTTTCCTTGGCGTCTGCGACGCGCGTGTCATATTCCGCCTTGACTTCGTCCTCGGTCACGGTCACGTCTTTGATCGCGTACTCGCGCAGCTTATCGGTGATCTTCTCCTCACGGGCGTGATCCTTGAAATAGTCCAGGGTATAGCGGCTGTCGAGGGTCAGGGCGTAAGCCTGAGCTTCCGCGGTCAGCTCGTCGCCTTCTTTTTCGGATTTGCTCAGGTACAGGGACTTGACCTGCTCGATCATGGAGTCATACTCTTCCTGTCCATGAGCCGCGATGTCCGCCTCGTCCTCTTCGGTCATGGCGAGTTCGGGCAGGGCAGCGTACTTCTGCTTGAGTACCAGCTCCCGAACCTTGTTGTCGATAACATCCTGCGGATAGCCGGACGTGTCGATCGAGTTCGCGTTGAAGGACAGGCCGTACATCGAATACATCTGATAATAATAGTTCATCATGTTATTCGTGTAGTCGGCGATTTCCTGCGCCACGGTCTGCTTGTCGACCGTCTCGCCGTTCACGTCCACGATGACCTGCTGTGCGTCACGCACGGGGTCCTTGACCACGAGGGCGCAGCCGCTCAGCGCGATGCACACGACCAGCAGCAGGATCAGAAACAGTTTCTTGCGCATAGTAAAAACATCTCCTTACGTCGTCAATCAATGACAGCCCGCCTATTATACAGGAAAAATCCCAAAGTGGCAAGCGGTATTTTAAAATCGGTGGGGATTCACGAGGGTGTTGAAGGTGTCGATCAATTTCGCCTCGTTGACGAAGCTCACGATCTTGTCAAAATACACCTTGAGGTTGTCGAGGATCCGGGATACGAACTCCCCGACTTCCTGGCCGAGATAGCCCTGTGAACCGAAGTAGATGACCGCCGCGATGGCGATCAGCACGAGGATCGACAATACCGGCCTGATGATCAGGACCAGGATCAGCAATAACAGTCCGAAGGCCGCCACCGCCGCGCTGATTGTCGTCACCTGCGTGATGTAGGGGTAAATGCGCAGCAGGAACGAGACGAGCCCGGACATTTTCAGGTTCTGGTACAGGGCGGCTTCACGCAGCTCGGTGCCGCGGTCCGGCGTGATCGGGATGCCCGTCACGGCGGAAATGGCCTGGACCTCTTCGTTGTCGCGCACGACGATGCCGATGCTGATGGCTGCCGCCGCGACGATGATCCCGATCAGAAAAAGGCATAACGCAAGTTTTTTCATACAGTGTTCTCCTTTGCGTTATTCCAGATACTCGCACTTGAACAGCGGCAGTGTGACGGGCCCGCTCTCGCTCTGGTATTCAGTCAGGCCGATGTACACGCCCCAGACCTGGACGCTGTCGCCCACAGAGCGCTGCGCGGGGAAAGCCTGCACCGCGATGAGGCCGCTGTCCCGTTCCGCCTGCACCAGCCAGCGCGTACCGCCGTCCAGCATCGCCAGAACGGTTCCGCGGAACCTGTAGCGGCTGCCGTAATACTTGTCCGGCATCAGGCCTGTCAGGCGGTAATCGTAGACCGCGTAGTCCTTATCCTTCTGGGGCACCGGGCTGGGCCGGGGCGTATTGGTCGGTTTGGGCGTCGGGGAAGGCGTTGGCGTCGGCAGCGCGGGCGCGTTCGGCGCGAAGACCAGCTTCTGGACGTCTGCTGTCGCCACGCCGTCACGCTTGAGCCCCATGGCCTTTTCAAACGCCTTTACCGCGTTGATGGTCGTCTGCCGATAGCGGCCGTCCGGTTCCTGGTTAAAGTAACCCAGTTCCCTGAGCCGCTTCTGCAGCGCCGTTACTTCATCGCCCTTGCTGCCCTCGCTGAGTTTGACGAAAGGATACTCGCCCAGCGCGCGCAGGCGCAGGTCGATCCGCTCCCTGAGCGCCATCAGCGCCGCAGCGTCCATCTGGTCGATCTCAGTTACGCTTTCCGCGTTCACCGGGCAGACGAGCAGGCAAAGGATCAGCACGCTCAGCACTGCCATCAGGCGGCTGAGCCCATAAATCCGTCTCATTTCAGACGCCGATGTGCCAGATCTTCTCGTTGTACTCACGGATCGTGCGGTCAGAGGAGAAGACGCCGGAGCAGGCGGTATTGGTGATTGCCATGCGCAGCCACTTTTCGCGGTCCTGATAGTCGCGGTCCACGCGGCGCTGTGCCATGGAGTAAGAGCCGAAGTCCTTGAGCACGTAGTACACGTCATGGAACAGCAGGTTGTGGTAGATCTCCTGCACCGCGGCGGCGTTCTCGGGGAAGAGCGTGCCGTCGATGATCTGCGTCAGGGCCTTGCGGAGCTCGCCGTTCGTCTCAAAGATATTGATCGGGCGGTAAGTGCCTTCGCGGTCCAGGTCATGCACCGTATTGGCGCGCATGCCGAAGATGTAGATGTTGTCCAGGCCGACCTGGTCGCAGATCTCGATGTTCGCGCCGTCCATGGTGCCGATGGTCACCGCGCCGTTCATCATGAACTTCATGTTGCCGGTACCGGAGGCTTCCTTGCCCGCCAGCGAGAGCTGCTCGGACAGATCGGCGGCCGGCATCAGGCACTCGGCGCTGGAGACGTCGTAGTTCTCAAGGAAGACGACCTTGAGCATTTCCTTGGCGCGGGGGGACTTGTCGATCAGTTTGCTGATCGCCAGCAGCAGTCGGATGATCTGCTTGGCCATGTAGTAAGCCGGGCTGGCCTTCGCGCCGAAGATGAAAGTACGCGGCTGCATGGTGAAATTCGGGTCATCCATGATGCGGTTGTAAAGCACTATGATATGCAGCGCGTTCAGCAGCTGACGCTTGTACTCGTGCAGGCGCTTCGCCTGGACGTCGAACATGAAGTCCGGGTCCACGGACATCTTCTGACGCGCCTGCAGCATGTTGCTGAAAGCAACCTTGTTGTCGCGTTTGATGCGCTCGAAACGCTCGCGGAAAGCGGCGTCGTCCCGATAAGGCAGCAGTTCCTTCAGGCGTTCCGGTTCGCGGACCCAGCCGTCGCCGATGCACTCGGTGATCAGGTCGCGCAGGCCGGGGTTCGCGACCATCAGCCAGCGGCGGTGCGTGATGCCGTTAGTGATCGCCGAGAATTTCTCCGGCATGATCTCATAGTAATCATGGAAGGTCTGATCCTTCAGGATCTGGCCGTGCAGCTGGCTCACGCCGTTGACGGAATAGCTCATGGATACGCACAGGTTGGCCATATGCACCATGTTGTAGGCCGTCACCGCCATGCCCGCGATGCGCGGATCCATGCCGTTATGATAGTGATTCGCCAGGCGCGCGCAGACGCGGCGGTTGATCTCCTGCAGGATCATGTAGATGCGCGGCAGCAGCTTGCGCATCATTTCCTCAGGCCAGCGTTCCAGTGCTTCGGACATGACCGTATGGTTGGTGTAGGCGACCGTGCGCTGCACGATGTTGCTGGCCTCGTCCCAGCCAAGGCCTTCCTGGTCCATCAGCAGGCGCATGAGCTCGGGAATCGCGAGGCCCGGGTGCGTGTCGTTGATCTGGATGGTCACCTTTTCGGGGAAGAGCTGGAAGTTCTTGCCAAAGCGGCGCTTGAAATCCTTCAGCGCGTACTGCAGCGTGGCAGAGGTGAAGAAGTAATGCTGCTTGAGGCGCAGTTCCTTGCCCTCGTAATGGTTGTCCTCGGGATACAGGACCTTGGAAATGACCGCCGCCAGTTCCTCTTCCTGCATGGCCTTGATATAGTTGCCGGAGTTGAAGTCCTTTAAGTCCATGGAGCGCGTGGACTTGGCGCGCCACATGCGCAGGGTGTTGACCGTGCCTGTATTGTAGCCGGCGACCGGCATATCGTACGGCACAGCCTGAACGGTATTGTAATCGTGCTCCACAAACAGCATGCGGTCGTCTTCCTGGACCTCTTCGATCCAGCCGCCGTAATGCACCTCGCAGGCGTCTTCCATCGCGGCCACTTCCCAGACGTTGCCGTTCACCAGCCAGTCGTCCGGAAGCTCGACCTGCTGCCCGTTCAGCAACTTCTGGCGGAACAGGCCGTATTCGTAGCGGATGGTGCAGCCCATCGCGGGAATATCCAAAGATGCAAGAGAGTCCATGAAGCAGGCCGCCAGGCGTCCCAGACCGCCGTTGCCAAGGCCGGGTTCCGGCTCTTCGCGAACGACCTTGCGCCAGTCGATGCCCAGTTCTTTCATGGCCTGCATGTAGGTATCGGTGGAGCACAGGTTCAGCATGTTGCACATCAGGCTGCGGCCTGTCAGGAACTCCACGGAAAGGTAATAGAGCCTCTTGCCCTGATACGTCTTATCCTTCTGGCGGTACTCGGACCACTTCTGCATGACCTGGTCGCGCACAGTGGACGCGATCGCGTGGTAAATCTGGTGGTCGGTAGCGTCTTCCAGCGTTTTGCCGTTGTAGCGCTGCAGTTTGCCTACAATGGACTGTTTAATGGATTCCTTGTCGAATTTCGTCGTTGGCACGCGGAAAAATCCTCCTCTATATCAGGTCCTTACGGACACTCAAATGACACAGACGCAAAAAACCGCACGGCTGTGCGATGGTATTATAACAACAATATTCCAAAAACGCAAGAAAATGTGAAAGACAAGAACGATAATCAAGGATATTGAAGGCAAAAACCTGTAAAACAAAAGGTTTAACGATAAAAGCATAAGGCATAAACAGACGCCCGATACTATGATCAGACAAACTCTCCTTATGCCTTATGCTTGATATTGGCTACGTGATTAAATATCGATGTCCATCACCAGCCGCAGGGTATAATCCGGGTACATTTCCGCGGCTTCCTGGGCAATGTGGTCGAAGATCTCCTTGCGGTCGGTGCGCGCGTAGTCCACGATCACGTCGAACTGGATGACCTTCGTCTCGTCGTTGACGGTAAAGCCGTGCACCTGCAGGATACCGTCGTGGGACATGATCATACGGGTCAAGCGCGTGCGCATTTCCGCGATGCGGTCGTCCGTGGTATTGACGGCATAGATGCCGATGGCAGTCATGACGATGCCGTGCTCTTCAAAGACCTTGTGCGCGATCCGGCGTTCGAGGCTGTCGATCTCCCCCGCGGTCATGGTGTCCGGCACCTCGACGTGCACAGAGCCGATCACGCGCTCGGGGCCGTAGTTGTTCAGGAAAAGGTCGTACGCGCCTTCCACTTCCGGTTCGTCGCAGATGGTTTTCTTGATAGCGGCGGCGGTCTCGCGATCCAGGCGCTTGCCCAGCAGGTCGTCCACCGCTTCGGTCATCATCTCATAGCCGGCGCGGATGATGAATATGGCGATCAGCACGCCCACCCAGGCCTCCAGGCTCAGGCCGGTGGTCAGGTAGACGATGGCGGACAGCAGCACGGAGGCAGACAGGATGGCGTCGGACAGGGCGTCGGATCCTGAAGCCTGCAGAGAACCGGAATTCACCTGCTTGCCCACCTTGCGGAAATACACCCCCAGCAGTACCTTCGCCGCGACCGCCACGGCGATGATCACCAGGGTCAGCGCGGAATAATCCGGCGTTTCCGGGTTGATGATCTTCTTGACGGACTCGATCAGCGCGGTCACGCCCGCATACAGGACAATGGCGGCGATAATCATGGTGCTCAGGTACTCGATGCGTCCATAGCCCAGCGGATGCTTCTTGTCCGGCGCGCGGCCGGCCAGTTTGGTCGCGATGATGGTGATCAGCGAGGACATTGCGTCACTCAGGTTATTGACAGCGTCCAGCACCACCGCGATGGAGTGCGCCAGCAGGCCGGCAACGGCTTTCCCGCCGGCCAGGGCCAGATTGGCCCCGATGCCGATGAGGCTGGTGCATACGATGACACGGTCGCGGCTGCCAGACATTTCCTGTATATTTGTTGACATAGTCTTTTTCCTCTCTTTCCGGTCCGGGTTATTCCTGACGCATCAGGATTTTCGGACGGAACTCCATTATACCCCAAAGAGATAGGGAAGACAAGACAAACCGATTTTCATTCAGGAGTTTGGAATGCTAAGCTAAGACCTGTTCATCAAAAAGGCCGCCGCAACTCCTGCGGCGGCCCGTTGCATGTTTTTGTTATTCCTTGCTTTCCGTATCTTCGTTCTCCTGTGCCAGCAGTTCCACCAGTTTGTTGCTGCGGGCGATGAAGGCCTTCAGGTCCTCCGCTTCCAGCGGACGGGAGGAGAGGCGGGCGATGTCGTACAGCTGGTGAGCCAGCAGGTCGCGGGTCTCGCCGTCGGGCATTTTGCTGAGCTTCTGCACAGCGGGCGAACGGCGGTTCAGGATCAGGGTGTAGCGGGACGGGAACGGGAAGTCCTGGCCGTAGTAAGAGCTCATTTCCTTGTAGCGGCGCACCTGCTCCTCTTCGGTCAGCACCACGGGCAGGGCAGGATCCGCCAGGGATTCGGACTTGACGGTCAGATCCTTCTGGTCGAGCGCCTTGCGGAAATACTCCTGCATCGCGTCGTCGTCCAGCTTCTCGCCCTCTTCGCCTTCCTGCTTAAGGCCGGCGATGTCCGCGTCCACGCGCACGAAGGCCAGGCCCTCGATGCCGCCGGAGTACTCCAGGAAGGACATGAAGTTCAGGTCGATCAGCGTGTCCATGACCACCACGTCGATGCCGCGCTCGGTGTACAGCTGCACAGCCGCCGCCTGGCGCTGGGGCTCGGTGGTGTAGAAGACCTTCTTTTCAGTCTTCTCGCTGTTCTTGTCCTGGTATTCCTTGAGGGTCAGGTACTCGTCGTTCACAGTCCTGAACAACAGGATGTTCTTGACCTGCTCATAGAACTTTTCTTCCTTCGTGCAGCCGTACTTGACGAAAGGCGCGATGTCGTTCCAGTAGCCCTCGAAGGTCTTGCGTTCGGTGTTGAACAGGGCATTCAGCTTGTCAGCGACCTTCTTGGTGATGTGCTGGGACAAACGGCGCACATAGCCGTCATTCTGCAGGAAGGAACGGGACACGTTCAGCGGCAGGTCGGGGCAGTCGATGGCGCCCTTCAGCAGCATCAGGAACTCAGGGATGACCTCCTTGATGTTGTCCGCCACGAACACCTGGCGGTTGAACAGCTTGATCTGTCCGTCGTTCACGCCGAAATCCTTGCGGATGCGCGGGAAGTAGAGAATGCCCTTGAGGTTGAAGGGATAGTCCACGTTCAGGTGCACCCAGAACAGCGGATCTTCCCAGGTATTGAACAGCTTGCGGTAGGCAGCCTTGTATTCTTCGTCAGTGCAGTCCTTGGGCGCCTTGAGCCACAGCGGGTGCGTGTCGTTGATGGGCTTCAGTTCGTCCGCTTCGGTGTTGAACTCGTCGTCCGCCTCTTCAGCAGATTCTTCGCCTTCCTTGGCTTCCTTCGCCTTCTCAGCCTTCTTCTTTGCTTCCTCGGCCTTGCGCTTTTCTTCCTCGCGGATGGCTTCCAGGTCTTCCAGATAGACCGGGATGGCCATGTAGCCGCAATAGCGGGTCAGGACCTCGCGCACGCGGGAGCCTTCCAAGAACTCCTTCTCATCCTCCATGATGTGCAGGGTGATGGTCGTGCCGCGGGCAGTGCGTCCGCCGTCGCGCATGGTGAATGCCATGCCGTCTTCGCTCTCCCAGATCACGGGCTGCGCACCGTCCTGCCAGGACAGGGTGTCGATGGTCACCTTGTCCGCGACCATGAACGCGGAATAGAAGCCCAGGCCGAAGTGGCCGATGATGCCGCTCTGGTCCGCGCCTTCGTAATTCTTCAGGAATTCCTCCGCGCCGGAGAAAGCGACCTGGTTGATGTACTTTTCGACTTCTTCGGCCGTCATGCCGATGCCGTTGTCGGTAAAGCGCAGCTCGCCGGCTTCCTTGTCGACCGTCACGGTCACACGGAAATCGTTCTCCGCGCCGGGCTGGGCCATTTTGTACTTGGTAATGGCGTCGCAGCCGTTGGAGACCATTTCACGGATGAAAATATCCTTGTCAGAATAAAGCCAGCGCTTGATGACCGGCATAATGTTTTTCGCATCGATGGAAATACTGCCAGATTGCATAGGGTGCCTCCTTGTAACATACCGATACTGACAGCGCCGTTCCGGCGCCGTGCGCTTATTATAGCACCCTTTATCCTATAATGCAACAGAAAATTAGCACTCTCATCAAGAGAGTGCTAACAGTATCGTTTTTGCCTCATCCTCGCCGTTTTAGCAGGAATTTCCCGCTGCGGTATTCCGTCTGGGTGCCGTCCTTCAGGGCGATGCCGCCGTTGAGGACCACATGCCGGACGCCGACCGCCAGCTGCACAGGATCGAGGTACGTGGCGCGGGGCGCGATCGTTTCCGGATCGAAGACCGTGATATCCGCGGCTTTGCCCACGGCGATCTGTCCGCGGTCCGTGATGCCGAAGCATGCTGCCGTTGCGCCGGTCACGCGGCGGACAGCCTCTTCCAGCGTACAGATCTTCTTTTCCCTAGCCAGGCGGAAGAATTCCGCCGTTGCGCCGTAAGCGCGGGGATGGGGCCGGGTCTTGACTTTCCGGGGATCGCCGGACATGGCCCGGCTGTCCGAACAGACGCACACGTCCCGGGAAAGAAAGTACAGCATATCCTGTTCGCTCATCACAAAGAAGATGCAGGTCGCCTGCGCTCTGGTCCTCAGGAGCACTTCCGCGGCCGCCGAGGCATAATCGTCCGTGCCCAGCAGCTCTTCCGCCACGAAACGCAGGGTTTTGCCCACGATCTCGGGCCACAGCCCGCCATCGTCACTGAACAGGCAGGTTTCCGCCCGTTCCGCGTTAAAGTAATGCGTGCGGATCCCCTCGACGATCTCCCGCCGGCGCGAGCCCCGGAGGAAACGGAGCAGCGCTTCGTCCCCGCCGTCCAGGCTCCACTTGGGGCAGCGGATCGTCAGCCCGGTGCAGGACGCGGTGTAGGGGTACATATCTGCCGTCACACGGACGCCGTCCGTCCGCGCCTCTTCCAGCATCGCCCAGACCTCGTCCGCTCGGCCGTGCACGCGGTAGTTGTCAATCTTCAGGTGGGAGACGTGCACATGCACGCCGGAAGCCCGGCCCACGTCCGTCAGTTCCCGGATCGCCTCCCGGATCTTCAGTCCTTCGCTGCGCATATGACAGGTGACGATGCCGTCGAACTCTTTCACTGCGCCGCCCAGGGCGTTCAGCTCTTCCTGCCCGGCGAAACAGCCCGGCGCGTATTCCAGCCCCAGGGAGAGTCCCCATGCGCCGGCAGCCAGGTCGCGGCGAAGCAGCTGCCGCATCTGTTCGAGTTCGTCCGCGGTCGGCGGACGGTCGTCCGGGCCGATCACGCCTTCCCGCAGGCTGCCATGGCCCACCAGCATCGCCTGGTTGATTCCAATCCTGCAGCCTTCATGTTCGTATTTTTTAAGAAAATCCGAAAAGGACGCGCAGCGCCAGGGATCGTCTCCCAGCCGTTCTTCCAGCGCCGGGAAACGGCTGAAGCCGCAGTTGCCCGAAATGTCCGTAGTGACGCCCTGGTACAGCCGTGACGCGCCGCTGTTGTCTTCCAGGAAGAACGTATCTGAGTGCGTGTGGGCGTCGATGAAGCCCGGCGCGACTGTCAGCCCGTCCGCGTCCAGTACCCGCGCGACATCGCGGCCGGACAGATCGCCGACCTCAGTGATGATCCCGTCCCGCACCGCCACGTCTGCCCGGTAAGCGGGCCGGCCCGTGCCGTCGATCACGCGGCCGCCGCGGATGATGATGTCTTCCACATCGAGCCTTCTTTCCGGATACGGCTCAGCCTTGGACGGCCTTCGCCTTCTCTTTCAGGATCTCCGCATAGTCCGTATGCTCCCACGGCAAATCGACATCGGTACGCCCGAAATGGCCGTAGGCAGCCGTCTGGCGGTAGATTGGCCTGCGCAGGTCGAGCCGTTCGATGATCGCGTCAGGCCGCATATCGAAGGTGTCGCGCACGATTTCGGACAGCTGCTCGTCGTCCAGCACGCCGGTGCCGAAAGTATCCACGGTAAACGAAACGGGGTGTGCTACGCCGATCGCGTAGGCCAGCGCGACCTGGCACTTCTTCGCGAGGCCGGCAGCGACCACGTTTTTCGCGGCATGGCGCGCGGCGTACGCGGCCGAACGGTCAACCTTGGTCGGGTCTTTGCCGGAGAAAGCGCCGCCGCCATGAGGCGCGTAGCCGCCATAGGTGTCCACGATGATCTTGCGTCCGGTCAGTCCGCTGTCTCCCGCAGGCCCGCCGATGACGAAGCGTCCGGTCGGGTTGATGAAATACCTGGTTTCCGCTGAAAGCAGTTCGGCAGGGATCACCGGCTTAACCACGCGCTCGATCATATCCTCGCGGATCGTCTCCTGCGTCGTATGCTCCTCGTGCTGGGTCGAAATGACGATCGTATCCACGCCGACGGGCTGCCCGTCTTCATAGGCCACGGTCACCTGTGATTTTCCGTCCGGCCGCAGATAGGGGCATTCGCCGGTCTTGCGCACTTTCGCGAGCTGCCGGGTCAGACGGTGGGCCAGCGCGATGGGCATCGGCATCATCTCGGGCGTCTCGTCACACGCGAAGCCGAACATCATGCCCTGGTCGCCCGCGCCGGTCTCGTGGTCGCCGGTGCCGCGCTTTTCGATCGCGTCGTTGACGCCCTGGGCGATATCCGGCGACTGGTCGTGCAGTGCGACCAGCACCGCGCACGAAGCGCCGTCAAAGCCCTTCTTGGCGCGGTCGTAACCGATATCCGTCACCACTTCGCGCACGACGTCCTGGATGTTGACGTAGCCGGTCGTGGTCAGTTCGCCCATGACCATCACCAGGCCGGTCGTGGCGCAAGTCTCGCACGCGACGTGTGCGTTTTTGTCCTGGCGCAGGACTTCGTCCAGGATGGCATCGGAAATCTGGTCGCAGATTTTGTCCGGATGTCCTTCAGTGACCGATTCAGAAGTAAACAGTGTACGCATAGATGTATCCTTTCCGGGGTTTTCCGTACCCCTCCGCATTTCTGAATACCTTTCTGTAGAAAAAACGCCTGTCGGACAGACAGGCGTTATCATCACACGTATGATTCATCCTTATCTGCCAGCGCAGTCTCCCGCGCTGCTGGAATTAGCACCTTGCGGTTCCCCGCCGGTTGCCGGGCTTCATCGGGCCAGTCCCTCAGCCACTCTGGATAAGGTATTCAGTTAAACATATTATACAGACGAGGATGCAGGATGTCAAGGGCTTGCCGCGAAATCAGCGCAGACAGGCTGTAGGATTACAATACATCTTGGACAAGTGAATAAAAAAGAGTGCAAGGCAAGCGTCAATCGGTTATAGTTGAGCTGCGACACAAAACCAAACGAAAGGAGCTTACCTTGCATGACAACTATAACACAAGACATGAGGTA